>CAMOJW010000095.1 GCA_946617225.1 uncultured Lachnospiraceae bacterium | reverse complement strand
CGAGGCCGTGGAGCAGGTGCTGGTGGGCAAGGAGAAAAAGGCCCGCGTCATGAACCAGGAGGAGCGGCGCATCGTCTCCTACCACGAGGTCGGCCATGCCCTGATCAGCGCCGTGCAGAAGGACTCCGAGCCGGTGCAGAAGATCACCATCGTCCCCAGGACCATGGGAGCCCTGGGCTACGTCATGCAGGTCCCCGAAGAGGAGAAGTATCTGAACTCCAAAGCGGAACTGCATGCCATGATCGTGGGCCTTCTGGGCGGCCGTGCCGCGGAGGAGCTGAAGTTCGAGACGGTGACCACCGGCGCCTCCAACGACATCGAGCGCGCCACGGCCATAGCCAGGAACATGGTCACCCAGTACGGCATGAGCGAGCATTTCGGCCTGATGGGCCTCGCCACGGTGGAGAGCCAGTACCTGGAGGGCAGAGTCGTCCTCAACTGCAGCGATGTCACCGCTGCGGCCGTGGACGAGGAGGTCCGGCAGATCCTGGAGGAGTGCTACAAGGAGGCCAAGGCCATCCTCTCCGAGAACATGGACGCGCTGGACCGCATCGCCGAGCTCCTGATCAGACAGGAGACCATCACCGGCAAGGAGTTCATGAAACTCTTCCGGGAGATCCGGGGCGAACAGGCAGAGGAACTGCCGGGGGACGCGCCGTCCGCAGAGGGGCAGGCGCCCGCTTCCGCAGAGCCTGCTGAGGCGCCTCAGGAAGCGGAAGTGCAGGCCGGAGAGCCCTGCGAAGCGCCCGCTGAGGAGCCTGCTGAAGCGGCGGAAGCGCCTCAGGAAGCGGAACTGCCGCAGGAAGCACCGGAACAGGGAGAGAAGCCGGGTGAGAGCCCCCGCGGGACGTTCACCGGGGTGCCGCTGGAGGATCTGAAATAAGTGAAAGAGCCTGCGGACAAGGCTGAACTGAATACAGAGATCACCGGGGATGACAGAAACGATCCGGCTGCGCGGGATGCGCAGCCGGAGGGTTTTGATTTTGGCGGAGAGTTGAAGAAACTGCCCCACAGGCCCGGCGTCTACATCATGCGGGACGACCGGGACGCGATCCTCTACGTGGGCAAGGCGGTGGATCTCCACAAACGGGTGCGGTCCTATTTCCGCAAGATCGTGGGGCGCGGGCCGCAGATCGAGCGCATGGTGCAGCAGATCAGCCGCTTCGAGTACATCGTCACGGACTCGGAGCTGGAGGCCCTGATCCTGGAGAACAACCTGATCAAGGAGAATCGTCCCAAGTACAACACCATGCTCAAGGACGACAAGACCTACCCCTACATCAAGGTGACGATGGGGGAGGCCTATCCCCGGCTGCTCTTCGTGCGCACGGAAAAAAAGGACCACTCCCGCTATTTCGGCCCCTACACCAGCGCTCAGGCGGTGCACAGCACCATTGAACTGCTGGGACGCATGTACGGGCTGCGGGACTGCAGAAGGGTCCTGCCCCGCGACTGCGGCAAGGAGCGCCCCTGCCTGAACATGTCCATGGGACGCTGCTGCGCGCCGTGTACCGGCAAGGTGTCCGAGGAGGACTACCGGCAGAGGATCGACAGGGCGCTGGAATTCCTGTCCGGCAACTATGAGCCTGTGATCGCGGATCTGACGCAGAAGATGCAGCAGGCGTCGGAGGAGATGGCCTTCGAGCGGGCCATGCGATACAGGGACCTGCTCAAGGACGTACAGCAGGTCGCCCAGAAGCAGAAGATCACCGAAGGCCCCGGGGAGAACAGGGACATCCTGGGCATAGCTGCGGAGCGGGAGAACGCCGACGCCGATGCGGTCATCCAGTGTTTCTTCATCCGGGACGGCAGGATGATCGGCCGCGAGCACCACTACATGACCCACATCAGAGGGCGGAGCGATGCGGAGATCCTGTCGGATTTCATGCAGCAGTTCTATGCCGGAGCTCCCTACGTGCCCAGAGAGATCCTGCTGCCTGTCCTGCCGGAAGATCCGGAGCTGCTCGAGACATGGCTCACGGGCCGGAGGGGCAGCAAAGTGACCCTGCGGATCCCCCAGAGGGGCAGCAAGGAGCGGATGGTGGAACTGGCCGCCCGGAACGCGGAACTCGTCCTTCAGAAGGACCGGGAGAGGCTGCGCAGGGAGGAAGGCCGCACCATCGGCGCTGTGAGGGAACTGCAGGATCTGCTGGGCCTGGACAGGGCGGACCGCATGGAGGCCTACGATATCTCGAATATCAGCGGTTTTGCCAATGTGGGCAGCATGGTGGTGTTCGAGAAGGGCAAGGCCAGAAGGAACGACTACCGGAAATTCCGGATCCGCAGCGTGGAGGGCCCCAACGACTACGCCTGCATGGAGGAAGTCCTGACGAGGCGCTTCCGGCACGGGGACGGGGAGGCTTTTGGCCGTTATCCGGACCTGCTGATGATGGACGGCGGCCGCGGCCAGGTGAATATCGCCCTGGAGGTGCTGGACAAGCTGGGGATAGACATCCCTGTCTGCGGCATGGTCAAGGATGACAATCACAATACGAGGGGCCTGTATTTTAACAATGTGGAGGTCCCCATCGACACCCGCAGCGAGGGCTTCAAACTGATCACCAGGATCCAGGACGAGGCGCACCGTTTTGCCATCGAGTACCACAGGTCCCTGCGGGGCAAGGCGCAGATCCGCTCCCGCCTGGACGAGATCCCCGGCATCGGGCCCGCCAGAAAGAAAGCGCTGATGCGCCGCTTTGATTCCATCGCGGAGATAGCGGCCGCGGATGAGGAGACTCTGGCGGCGATCCCGGAACTGGGACGCAGACCGGCCGCAGCTGTCTATGCATTCTTCCATCCGGAAGAGACGTCATCGGCGGAAACAGCACCCACGGAGATACGATACAGAACGGAACAGGAATAGAAAGGAAACGGCTTATGGCAGTGGTCAGACTCAGCGAGATCGCACAGCAGATGGATCTCGTCAATGTAACGCCGCAGATCGACCTGCACCCGATCCGGATCCGCGAGCCCGAGATCAACCGGCCGGGCACCCAGCTGGCGGGGTATTTCGATCATTTTGCCGCGGGGCGCATCCAGATCATCGGTCTGGTGGAATACTCCTACATGACGCACAAGATGAGCGACGAGGACAAGAGGACCCTCTACGACGCGTATCTGTCCCTGGATATCCCCGGCGTGATCTTCTGCCGGGGCCTGGAGCCGGACGGGATCTTCCTCGAGTGCGCCATGAAGCACAGAGTGCCGATCCTCAAGACGCAGATGGTCACCAGCGCCTTCATGGCCGAGATCATCCGCTGGCTGAACGTGCGGCTGGCCCCGACCATCTCCATCCACGGCGTGCTGGTGGACATCTACGGCGTAGGTGTCCTGATCACGGGCGAGAGCGGCATCGGCAAGTCGGAGACGGCCCTCGAACTGGTCAAAAGGGGACACCGCCTGGTGTCCGACGACGTGGTGGAGATCCGCAAGGTGAGCGAAGAGACCCTGGTGGGGACCGCGCCCAGCGTGACCAAACATCTCATCGAACTGCGGGGCATCGGCATCGTGGATGTCAAGACGCTGTTCGGTGTCTCCAGCGTCCGGAACAGCCAGAACATCGACCTGGTCATCGAGCTGGAGGAGTGGAGCAAGGACAAGGAATATGACCGGTTGGGGCTCGAGGAGAGCTACACGGAGTACCTGGGGAACAAAGTGGTCTGCCACAGGATCCCCATCCGTCCCGGCAGGAACCTCTCCATCATCTGTGAGGCTGCTGCCGTGAACCACAGGCAGAAGCAGATGGGTTATAACGCAGCCCAGGCGCTGTATAAGAGGGTGACGGAGAATCTCATGCGCCGGCAGGGAGAGAACGATGACGAAGATGAGTGATCACGGTATGGCGGGCAGTGCTGCCGCGCGGGCAGCGGAGAGACTGTCGGCACTTCCGGAGCCGCCTGTAGTGCTGATCGATGAGAGCATGGCGGGTCACTGTTCGTTCCGCACGGGAGGTCCGGCGGATCTCTATGTGGAGGCGGGCTCGCCCGGACAGCTGTCCGGGATCCTGCAGGTGCTGCGGGAATGCGGGCTGGAGACCTTTATTCTGGGCAGAGGCACCAATATCCTCGTGGGAGACAGGGGCTACCGCGGCGCCGTGGTCACCATGACGGACGGACTGGCGGAGATCTCCGTGGAAGGAGACTGCATCCGCGCGGGCGCCGGCGTCTCGCTGGCAGCGGCAGCCTCTGCGGCTGCGGAGGCCGGCCTCACGGGGCTGGAATTTGCGGCCGGGATCCCCGGCAGTGTGGGCGGCGGCATCGTCATGAACGCCGGCGCCTACGGAGGAGAACTCTGTCAGGTGGTGGAGAGCGTCAGCCTCCTGTTCCCGGACGGCGGACAGCGCAGGCTGTCCTGTGAGGAGATGGCCTTTGGCTACAGGACCAGCCTCCTGAAGCAGGTGGAGGCGGTGGTCACGGAGGCAGTCTTTCGCCTTCAGAAGGGGGATGCCGCCGCGATCCGCGCCCGCATGCGGGAACTGGCGGAGCAGAGAAGAGAGAAACAGCCGCTGGAGTATCCCAGTGCCGGGAGCACTTTCAAGCGCCCGGAGGGCTATTTTGCCGGCAAACTGATCCAGGATGCCGGTCTGCGGGGACTGCGGATCGGAGACGCCCAGGTCTCCGAGAAGCACTGCGGCTTCCTGATCAACCGGGGACAGGCGGCCAGTGCCGATATCCGCGCTCTGATCGAGACGGTGCAGCGCTGTGTGCTGGAGGAATCCGGCGTGACGCTGGAGCGGGAAGTGATCTATCTGGGAGAATTCTGATCGTACAGAGGGACAGAGTATGCGATTCGTGGTGGTGACAGGGATGAGCGGCGGCGGCAAAGCCACCGCCATCAAGATCCTGGAGGACGCGGGCTATTACTGTGTGGACAATCTGCCCGTCCGCCTCATCGGCAAATTCATGGAACTGGTCAACCAGCCCGGCAGCAACGTGAGCCGCGTCTGCCTGGGTCTGGATGTGCGGGCGGACCAGCCTTTCGTCTACGTGGAGGAAGTGCTGGAAGAGCTGCGCAGCCGGGGCTATGACTACGAGATCCTGTTTATGGAAGCCAGCGACGAGACGCTGGTGAAACGTTACAAAGAGACTCGCCGGGCGCACCCCGTGGCCCCGGGAGGACGCGTGGAGGAGGGGATCGCCCGGGAGAGGGAGATCCTGCGGCAGATCCGGTCCGCCGCGGATTACGTCATCGACACCTCCAACCTTCTGGTCCGCGAACTGCGGGAGCAGCTGTTCAGGATCTTTGTGGAGGACAGGGAATACGACTCCCTGATGATCTCCATCATGTCCTTCGGCTTCAAGAACGGTATCCCCGCTGATGCGGATCTGGTGTTTGACGTGCGTTTTCTCCCCAATCCCTATTATGTGGAGAAATTGAAACATCTCACGGGCAATGATCCGGAGGTCCGGGAGTTCGTGAACAGCTATCCGCAGACGGGCGAGTTTATGGACAAGCTCCTGGACATGGTCCGGTTCCTGATCCCGCACTATGTGGAAGAAGGCAAAAACAGCCTCGTCATCGCCATAGGCTGTACCGGCGGCCAGCACCGCAGCGTCACCATGGCCAACAGGCTGTACGAGGCTCTGCAGGGGGGCGGCAGTTACGGCCTGTCCCTGCACCACCGGGATCTGCGTTGAGGCCCGGGGGCGGCGGAGCGGAGCCTGACTGCGGTATGTCAGGCAGGAGGCTTTCATGTCATACAGCACAGACGTAAAGGAAGAACTGGCGCAGCACATGCCGCAGGCGAGACACTGCAGGACCGCGGCTCTGGCGGCCCTCCTGTCGTGTCAGACAGTGCGGGAGCCGGAGCAGGGGAACCTGCCCGTGCAGCTCCCCGCGGAGGGCGGTGAGGCAGTCAGAAAATGCTTTACATTGATGCTCAAAACCGTTAATATTAATGTCAGACTGTCGGCGGGGGAGGGCGGACGTTCCGGCCGCACCGCATCCGTGCCCGTCAGTGAGGAGAGCTTCAAAACTCTGTCCGGCCTCCTGGGTGAGGACAGGACGGTCCGGAAGGACCTCCTGGACAAGGCCTGCTGCCGGAAGAGCTACCTCCGGGAGATGTTCCTGTGCATCGGCTCGGTCAGCGACCCCGACAGGGTCTATCATCTGGAATTTGCCTGTGGTTCTGACGCGCAGGCGGCGCAGCTGATGGAGGTCCTGCAGACACTGGGGAGGCAGCCGAGACTCTCCCACCGCAAGAAATACAGCATCGTGTATTTCAAGGAGGCGGAGGAGATCGTCGATGTGCTGAATATCATGGGGGCTCACGCGAGCCTGCTGAAGATGGAGAATTCCAGGATCCTCAAGGACATCCGGAACAATCTCAACAGACGCGTGAACTGCGAGGCTGCCAACATCGGCAAGTCCGTTCAGGCTGCCCAGAGGCAGATGGAGGATATCCGGTATCTGGAGAGAGCCGGTGCCCTCAGGAAGCTTCCCGAGAGCCTTCGGACCATGGCAGAGCTCCGGATGGAGTATCCGGATATCTCTCTGCAGGAGCTGGGAGAGAGAGCCCGGCCGCCCATAGGCAAATCAGGCGTCAATCACCGGCTGCGCAGGATCTCCGAAGCGGCGGAGAGATTGAGAGGAGGCGATAATGGTGAAAAAAGCGATCAGAGTGGAATGCCCGCAGGGTCTTCAGCCCAGACCCATCGCAGAACTGGTGCAGGTGGCCAGCAAGTATGAGAGCCGCATCTATCTCGACACGGAGACCAAACACGTCAACGCCAAGAGCATCATGGGCATGATGTCCCTGGAGCTCCTGAACGGCGAGGAGGTCACAGTCTCTTCGGACGGAGAGGATGAGAGAGCCGCCATGATGGAGATCGAAGATTTTCTCCTTCATAAGATCGCCCTCGGTGCCTGATCCCGGACCCGGACAGCCCAGGCCCGCTGCCGGGCGCGGCAGGGGAACGGCAGAACAGACAGCAGGCCGTCGATGCCTGTATAAAAAAGCTCCCCCGGTGATCCCGGGGGAGCTTTCAGTTAACAGGCGGTAATAATGCGGTAACGGGAACGGAGCGCACGGAGCGGGGCGTTTCGGAAACGCTTCGGAGGTGCCCCCCTAAAAAGGGAGGATGCCAGGTACCCTTGCAGATACCTGGCATAGTTATGAAAAAGTGTATAAGCAAAACGTCAGACGTTTAAGGGCTGGATCATGAAGAAAATCTTTTGTTTCCTTCGATGATTTGATTATAGGGATCAATATTGGACGGAACATGATTGGGATTTGAAGATTCATTAAATAAAAAATGAACAAATTATGAACGAACGGACAGACAATCAAATGAATCAGCCCGCGCATACCTGTGAGGAGACTCTGCGCAGAGTTCTGCTGCTCTGCCGCTGCACGGCGGAGGGCACAGTGCCCGCGGAGGTCCGGGAAGAGGCGGCGCGGACAGCGGCCGCTCTGGCAGAGTGCGGCCTGGAGGCGGAGATCCGGGGCATGACGCCCGGATGGGAGGAGAATTGCTGGCCGGACCGGGAGACGCTCTGTCTCTGCGACAGCCCCGCTGCTGCTGCTGAGCTGATAGGACGCGGCGCCGCCGTGGCCGGCTGGAGCCACGCCGGGAACCGGGGAGAGCACTTTGCAGACGTCGGCTACCTGCTGGAGGAGCCGGATCAGGTGGACAGGGATTCCTACGAGAAGATCTGGCAGAGAGAGCGGCACCTCCCCTGGACGATCCTGGAGACGGAGCGCTGCCTGGTGAGGGAATTCGTCCCCGGGGATCTCGAGGCCATCCGCTCCCTCTATGACGGGGAGGCCCGCCGCTGGCTGGAGGCCCCCTCCGAACATACGGAGCGCGAGAGGGACATCCTCCGGGCGTATATCCGCAGGGTCTACGATCTCTACGGATACGGACACTGGGCGGTCATCCTGAAGGAGACCGGTCAGCTGATCGGCCGCATGGGCTACGCCGTCCCCAGGCACAGCAGACCGGGGGAGGAGAACGCTGCCGGGATCACGGAGACGGACGGGATCCTGGGCTACCTCATCGGTGCCCCCTGGAGACGCCGGGGACTCACCCGAGAGGTGTGCCGCGCGCTGATCCGCTACGGCAGGGAGGAGCTCGGTTTTGACCGGATCGTTGCCGAAGTGCGCCCTGACAACACGGCTTCCGGGAGATTCCTGGAGTCCCTGGGCTTTGCGCGGGTGCCGTGTCCGCTGAACGCGCGCGGCGAGTGCACCTATATGCTCCGATGACGGGCTGAAGCCTCCTGCCCAGATCCGGAGCCTCTCCCCGGGGGACAAATCGCCCCGCCGAGGGTTTCCAAACAGGGGAAAAGGCTTTATAATAACTCGATAGTGAAAAAAACGCACCGGTTCCGTATCTGAGCGGGATAAAATCAGAAAGGAAGCACCATGATCAACCCCACCTATAAAGCGATGTTATCCAACAAATCCGTGATCCGTGAGCTCTCGGAGTATGCAACGGCGAGAGGCAGGGAGATCGGCTATGAGAACGTCTTCGATTTCAGCCTCGGGAACCCTTCCGTGCCCGCGCCGGCGAGTTTTGCGGACGCAGCCGTGAAGCTGCTGCGGGAGGAGGATCCCATGCGGCTGCACGGCTACAGCCCCAGCGTGGGAGATCCCGACGTGAAGGAGAAGATCGCCCGCTCTCTGGTGAGACGGTTCGGCGTCGCCTATAAAAAGGAGCACATCTTCCCCACTTCCGGAGCCGCAGGCGCCATCGCCCACGCGGTCCGCGCGGTCACGGTCCCCGGAGACGAGGTGCTGGTCTTTGCGCCGTATTTCCCCGAATATATCCCTTACATCAATACTACGGGCGCCGTGATGCGCTCCGTGCCCGCGGATACGGAGAACTTCCAGATCAACTTCGGGGCAGCGGAGGAGGCCCTGACAGACAAGGTGGCGGCAGTGCTGATCAACACTCCCAACAATCCGTCCGGAGCCGTCTACACGGAGGAGACCCTGCGGAAACTGGCGGATCTCCTGGCCCGCAAGTCCGCGCAGTACGGGCACACCATCTTCCTGATCTCCGA
>CAMOJW010000094.1 GCA_946617225.1 uncultured Lachnospiraceae bacterium | reverse complement strand
TGATGGGGGGGCGGACGTAACTGTTCCTCGCCGCCGGCACGGCCAGGGAGCAGAGCACGTCCAGGAATGCGATGGCATGGGCGGTCTGCTGGATCTCGCCGATATGCCTGCCTATCTCCTCCCTCACCTCGCAGAAAAGGTCGTACTCCAGGGTGCAGAGCCTGTCCTCCGCGCCCAGGATCGTGTCTTCCAGTTCTTTCAGTTTGGCGTTGGTGTACCGCTCGGAACCCACGAGGGTCTGCTTGCGGATGTAATCGTCCGGGACCATATCCTTAAAGGAATTGGTCACGTCGAAATAATAGCCGAAGACTTTGTTGTATTTGATCTTCAGGTTGCGGATGCCGGTGCGCTGCTGGTCCTCATGCTCCAGGTCCATCAGCCACTGTCTGCCCTCTGTGCGCGCACGGCGCAGGCGGTCCACTTCCGCGTTGTAGCCCTCCTTCAGGATGCCCCCTTCATGGACCTGCAGAGGAGGTTCTTCCTGAATGGCCCTGTCCAGAAGGTCCACCAGGGCGGAATGGTCGCCCAGACTGTCGTGCAGGTCGTGCAGGATCCCGTCCTCCCACTGGGAGAGCAGTTCTCGGATGGGAGCGGTCATGCGCAGAGAATCGCGCAGAGCGATGAGGTCGCGGGGATTGGCGCTCCCGTAGCTCACCCGCGTCATTAGCCTCTCCAGATCATAGACGGGCCGCAGATACTCCCGCAGCTCGTCGCGGTCCACGTTGTCCCTGCAGAGGGTCTCCACGGCGTCCAGACGCCGCAGGATCTCCTCCTTCTCGATGAGGGGCTGCTGCAGGAACTGGTTCAGCAGGCGGGCACCCATGGCTGTGCAGGTCTTGTCCAGGACCCACAGAAGGGAACCTTTTTTCTGCTTGTCCCGCAGGGTGCGGGTGATCTCCAGATTGCGGCGGGCCGCATCGTCGAGCAGCATGTACCGCCCGGAGGCATATGCAGTGATGCGGGTGATATTGGAGAGACTGTTCTTCTGCGTCTCGCAGAGATAACGGAACAGCGCACCTGCCGCCACGGCGCCGCAGGGCAGGGTGTCGATCCCCAGGGCCGGCAGCGAGGAGACGCGGAAATGCTTCAGGAGCGGAGGAATGGTGATATTCTCATCGTAATAGTGGAATTCCAGTGTGTTGAAGACGATGCCCTGTCTCTCCTTCATCTCCTCCAGATCGGAGTAATGCATGAGAAAACTCTCCGGGCACAGGATCTCGGCCGGCTGGAAATGACGGATCTCGTCGCTGAGACTGCCGATCCCCGACACCTGGGTGACGGTGAACTCGCCTGTAGTGACATCGCAGGCGGCGATCCCGTAATCATTGCCCGCTTCCGCCACGCAGAACACGTAATTGTTGCTGTTCTCGTCCAGGGACTCCATGTCCAGGTTCGTGCCCGGTGTGACGATCCGCACCACTTCCCGGCGGACCATGCCTTTGGCAAGTTTGGGGTCCTCTACCTGCTCACAGATGGCGACTTTATACCCTTTGGCCACCAGGCGGGACAGATAGGTGTCCACGGCATGATAAGGGACACCGCACATGGGTGCCCGCTCAGGAAGGCCGCACTGTTTCCCTGTGAGGGTCAGTTCCAGCTCCCTGGAGACCAGTTTGGCGTCCTCGAAGAACATCTCATAGAAATCGCCCAGTCTATAGAAAAGGATGCAGCCGGGGTTTTCTTCCCTGGTCTTCAGGTAATGCTGCATCATGGGGGAAAGCTCAGCCATTCTGTTCCTCTGCTCTTCCGAAATAATAGAAACCTCTGCAGTCCTCCAGCTTCACGGGAAGGTAACTGCCGATCATGTCCTCCGTCCCCGGAATGTGGACCAGGAGATTGTTGGAGATCCTTGCCGTCACATAGCCCTCCTGCTGGCGGTTCATCTCCTCCACCAGTCCCTCCAGGACCTGTCCTTCCAGGAGTCGGGTGCGCTTCCGGGCGCATTCCTGCACCTGCCTGAGCACACGGTCAAAGCGCTGATGGATCTCATCCTCGGTGGCAGTGTTCTCCATCTGTGCGGCCGGCGTCCCCCTGCGGGGAGAAAAGATGAAGGTAAAGGCATTGTCAAAGCAGACCTGCTTCACCACATCTATGGTGTCCTCTATATCGGCATCCGTTTCGCCGGGAAAACCCACGATGATGTCCGTGCTGAGGGCTACGTCCGGCAGCCTGTCGCGGATTTTCAGGGCCAGCTCAAGATACTGTTCCTTGGTATACCGGCGGTTCATGCGCGTCAGGATCTCTGTCGAACCTGACTGCAGCGGCAGGTGGATGTGCCTGGCCATCACGGGCTCCGTGCGGATCACCTCGATGAGTTCGTCGGAAAGGTCTTTGGGATGGGGCGTCATGAAGCGGACGCGGCGGATCCCATCCACCCGGCAGACCTCTCTGCACAGTTCCGGGAAGGACAGTTCGTTCTCCAGGTCATGCCCGTAGGAGTTGACATTCTGGCCCAGGAGCATGATCTCGGTGACACCGTCCTCCGAAAGGCGGTGCACTTCGTCTATGATCTCCCGGGACGTGCGGCTCCTCTCCTTGCCCCGGACATAAGGGACTATACAGTATGTGCAGAAATTGTTGCATCCGAAGGTGATGTTTACGCCGGATTTAAAAGGATAGAGTCTCTTGACCGGCAGGGTCTCCACGATCCTGTCGGTCCCCTCCCACAGTTCCACGATATGCTTCTCACCGGAGAGAAGCCTGAAGAGATACTCCGGAAATCGGAACAGGTTGTGGGTGCCGAAGATCAGGTCCACGAGCGGATAGCTCCTGCGCAGCTTCTCGACGTTTCCGGGTTCCTGGGTCATGCAGCCGCAGACGGCCACTCTCATGGCCGGATTGTTCCTCTTCTGATGCGTCAGCCTGCCCAGTCTGCCGAACAGCCGCTGGTCCGCATTGTCGCGGATGGTGCAGGTGTTGAAGATCACGATGTCGGCGTCTTCCCGGTCTGTGGGTCTCAGGCCGGCCTGCAGCAGAGTGCCGGTCAGTTTTTCCGAATCGCGGGCATTCATCTGGCACCCGAAGGTGACCACCTGGAAGGTGAGCGGCCGTCCCAGCTCGCGGGATCTCTCCGCTGCCGTCTCCGCCGCGCGCTGCAGGAACTCATCCTGCCGCATGGATTCCAGCCGGTCGCTGGACTCGCCCTTCTCGGGGATGACGGCAGGTCTCCTGCGAACACCCTCGGCGGTATGATCTTTAAGAGTGGATCTCATAGTTGCTTTCATAATTCTTCCACAGCATTGTATAAAAATGAGTTTCCTTTTTTGCCCACCTGCCGGATCACGCCCAGCCTGCGCAGGACACCGGCCGCATTGGACACGCCTGCGCCGCGGTAATTCCAGGCGCGGGCCAGCTGGGCGGCTGTGAAGGGCTCCTCCAGAGAGAGCGGAACGAACTGCAGATAGTCCTCCGACCTTGTCAGGAGCATTCGGTCCGTGAGCGCGAGGGGCATCCGGTCAAAACGATGGGAACCGCGCTTGCCCTGATTGCCCCAGCCGTCCTGCAGCCGGTACTCCTCCATGTCGATCAGGAGCAGTTCTATCTCCAGGTTGGGGTGATCGAGATAACCGCTGATCCTGTACAGTTCCCTGAAAGCAGAAAAAAAGCTCCCGACCTGCGGTGAGCGATTTTTCTTCCCGATCTCCCCCGTTGCGGGGTCCACCCAGATCACCCACTTGTGACAGGGAATGGGATGGACTATGCGCACTCTGTGCGCCGGCAGAAAAACATCCAGCTTGTCCCGCATGACGTTCAGATGGGCCGTCTGGATCTCCGTGACGCGCTGACCGTCATAAATGTCCGCGATCCTGCCGTCGAGCGGGATCTCGTGGCAGTCCTCGTCGCTGTTCTCGAACAGCTTCAGGACGGCATGCATGGTCTTCTCCTTCTGCATGCCGATCCCGTGTCTCTCCCGCTGCGTGTCCAGAAAGACCCTGTCCATGGCTGTCTGAAAGCGGGCCCGCTCCTCTGCGGTCACCATGCGGATCCGCCCCCGCGGAAAGGCTTCTTGTGCAGATGACGCTTCACATAGGCAAAGGTCTTCTCCTCGCCCTCCTCGGCCAGCATGCGGAGGAGTCTTTCCAGCAGACGCGAAGTATCCTGGTGCATGAAACCATGTGCCATGCCGGTGAGATAGTAATTGAGCGGATCCTCGTCGGTATAGGCATCGCCGCGGTAGACCTTGGAGGCGGCGATGCGGTCCATCAGCATCTCCACAACGTACCTGCCGGGCATCTTGACGGGGATCACGATGCTCTCCCCCTCCACCGGGCGCAGGTTGTAATCCATCCAGTACTCGAAATGATGATAGTTGCGTCCCTTGTGGTGCAGCCAGGAACTGCTGTACCCCGTCACTTCGCGTTCCGCGTTGTTGGGACTGCGGTTGCCCTGGAAATAGCGTGCGCCTACGCAGAACTCCACAGGGGAGAATTTGGACAGGTCGTGCAGCAGGCCCTGCCGGTAGAGGCCGACGGCCCTGCATCCCTCCCAGACGAGATATTTATGTCTGGCCACTGTACGGAAGTGTCCGATACAGTTGGCCATTGTCACAGGCGGTCTTTTCTTCATGGCGTACCCGTTTTGCCCATACTGCTCATCATATCTGTTTGCGGTTTCTGTAGATCCGGTATTCTGTGCGTACAGTCTCAGCGCAGCCGGAAGAATTTCTCCTTGATGCGGGGACTCATCTGTGTCCTGTCGATCTCCACGCTGCGGCCTCCCAAATAGAGCCTGTGATCATTCCAGGGAGCTCTGCCCCTCTCTCTGCGGACCGGGATCTCCCGGGTACAGAGCACCACCATGCTGCGGGGGGCCAGGCGGATCTCGGAACGGTCTTTCAACATGTTCACACCGGGCAGGAAGCCGCGCTCGTCGGCGGTGTCGATGACCAGGTCCCAGACAAAACCGGCGGGCAGTCTGGGCAGAGCCAGGGTCTCTTCCTTCCAGTAAGTATTGATCCCCACATACAGAAGAGACAGAGCCGCGTGACGGCCGCTCTTCTCCTCCTCTCCGGCATACGCCTCACAGAAGAGCCAGCCGAGCGTGTGGCTGAAATTGTCTATATGGGGACGCCATGCCTCCGCTCCGTGCAGAGAGAGATCGGGGAAACCGAAGGATTTATAGTCTGTACCGCGGAAAGGCGTCTGCATGCGGAGCACGGGATGATCTCTGCGGAACGCGGAGAGTCTGCGCACAAACTCCAGTGTCCTGCGGCTCATCTCCGTCTCCTCCCAGTTCATCCAGCCGGTGGGATTGTCCTGGTCATACGGATTGTTGTTGCCTCCGCGCGTATTCCATCGCTCGTCGCCCATGTGGATCAGAGGCGTGCCCTGGGACAGGAACAGCAGCGTCAGGAAATTCCTGGCCTGCTTGCGCCGGAGCGCCAGGACCTCCTCGTCGTCGGTCTCTCCCTCCGCGCCGCAGTTCCAGCTGTAGTTCTCGTTCTCGCCGTCCCGGTTATCCTCGCCGTTAGCGTCGTTGTGCTTCTCATTGTAGGAAACGAGGTCCCTCAGCGTGAATCCGTCGTTGTCGCAGATATACCGGATCCTGCCGTGATCCGCCGCAGTCTCCGTGAACATGCCGGAGAACGCCGGGAAGCAGTAGTCGTCGCTCTTGACCATCCTGCGCACGAGCCGGCTGAACTCATTCCCGCATTCAGCAAGATGGTCGGTCTGGGGGATGCCCCTCTCGGGATGCTCCTCGTCCACCCGCCGGATCTCATCATAAGGGAACCCGTCATACAGCAGCAGTGTGTCTGCCAGCAGCGGGTCCGTCACGATAGCTGCAGGAGAAGCGATGTGTCCGATCAGACGGAAACCGTCGATCCCGTAATGCGTCACATAGAATCGCAGGACATCTGTCTGCGTCTGCGAGGAGACCGTCATCGGAAAACTCACCTGCATCAGGACAAGCAGCCCCGCGTCGTGCAGAGCGTCCACCATCGCGGCCAGCTCCTTCATGGGATCTCCGTCCGCATAGATCTCACGGGGGGCAAAATAGAAGCTCTCCCCGTACCACCAGTAGGTGGGGCGCTCCTGAACGCCGTAGGACCGGATCCCCGGTCTGGGCTCGTACAGCGGCTGCAGGAGCACACCTGTGACGCCGAGGGAGAGGAGGTAGGGGATCTTCTCCGTGACGCCCCGGAAAGTACCCGGCTCCGATACGCCGGAAGCGGGATCCATGGTAAACCCGCGCACATGCAGGCTGTAAAACAGCTGGTCTTCCCACACAGGAACAGGCCTGGTGCGGAAAGCGGGCAGCTCCGCATCGGGCACGGGGAACAGCCGGCATACTCTTCTGCCGGCATTATCCTCCGCAGCGTTCACCGTTACGAATCCCCTGGCATAGGGATCCTCAAAGGCCTTGCGTCCTCCGGGGCCGTCCAGATAATACAGATATCCCCACAGGGACGGATCGATGCCTGTAACGCGCACGGAATACAGGTTTCCGAACCGATGCTCGTCCGTCAGCGGTATCTCCGTGCACGCTCCGTCAGACAGACGGAACAGCAGGATCCCTCTCGGTGAGGAGTTTCGGAAGATGACGCTGAAGATCACTCCTCCGTCAAGGACAGTGACCCCCGGAAATACGGCATGTGCCGGTACAGCGGTAATATTATTCTGCATGGCATCCTCCTGATAATGATCAAGTTCCGGACTATTCATTATACCATATATAGTGGCCCGTGTCTTGCATGATCGCCATTTCGGACAGCCGTGCTGACTCCGAGAGGAGCCAGGAACCGAGAAGGAGCCCTTCTGTTCCGGGACGTTCCTTCCACGTAGATCAGGTAGAGTCTTTTGGCCGCCCTGGTCGCAGTCACGTACAGGAGTCTCCTCTCCTCCTCCAGTGAATCCGGGTCCAGAGAGCGGCGAGACGGGATGCTCCCTTCGTTGAGATCCGGCGCGAAGACGAGGTCAAATTCCCTGCCCTTGCACGCATGCATGGTGCAGAGTTCCAGGAAGGCATCCTCCCGGGTATCCTGTGCCGGATCTTCCGTCTTCCCGGCAGATCCCAGGGCCTGCTGCAGGAACCGTACACTGCTCTGTTCCGGACTCCGGCCGGCCTCCTCTATGAGCTCCTGCACCAGACAGCGCAGGGCCTGCTCACAGGCGGGTTCCCGGCGGATCCTGTCCTGCATATATCCGCAGGGACCGCAGAGATAGCGCACGAAATAGACTGGAGGCAGGGAGCGGAGCGTGTCCAGATCCCTGAGAAAAGCCTTTACGCTCCTGCGCGTGGCCGCCCTGCCGCGGCAGTTGCCGACCAGAGAGGAGGCACTGCAGACAGGACCGGGCAGCAGGTCGCGTCCCAGTCCCCTGTCCGGTCTGTTCAGGATCCGCAGCACCTGTGCCCGCGGCACCCCTGCCTCGATCTCCCCGGCTGTCCTGGCATATGCAAGCATATCTTCCAGGACTTCTGCGCGCAGACGCTCCGCACCGTGGTCCGGCCCCACCGGGGAACGGCAGGGGATTCCCGCCTCCTCCAGGTCGTGCATCCATGCGCGGAGCTGCCTGTGGGTCCGCGTGATCAGAGCGGCGGAATGAAAACTGCCTTCCCGTATCGCCTCCCGCAGGGCATCGATCACACAAGCGGTCTGTGCGTGGCTGTCCGGGGCACCGATCAGGCGCACGTCCGTCCCGCTGCGCAGGACCTGGCGCAGTTCTGCGCGCTCCCGCCCCGCGGTGTGCAGATATTTGGGTATGCGGAGGCGGTTCTCCCCGATCAGCGCTGCGGATACTGCCACGATCCCCGGGGAACTGCGGTAGTTCTCCGTCAGATAATAGCGGACGGCGGAGGGATGGTCTTTCAGAAAACGGACCATGAACGCGGGGCTGCTGCCCCGGAATCCGTAGATCGACTGGTCGTCATCGCCCACGACGTAAAGATTCCCTTCCCTGCCGACCAGCATGCATACAAGATCATACTGCGTCCGGTTGATGTCCTGGAATTCATCGACCATGATGTATTTCCACCGGCCGCACCACTGCTGTCTCTTTACGGGATCCTCCCGGAGCATCCGGCTGCAGAAGGAAGCCGCTTCATCCAGGTCCAGAAGTCCCTGCTCCCTCAGGTAGGCCTGATAATCCTGCAGGATCCGGCAGAACAGCGGCTCCGTCTCCACGTCCGTACACGCCTCGTCCTGTATGCTCCGTCGGGACAGACGGCCCGTGATCCAGGCGGAGAGGTCCTCCGCATCCGGCCGCAGAGAAATGTCGGGATAATAATCCTCCGCTTTCATTTTCAGAAAGCGGAGTCTCATGGTTGGTTCTATGATCCGGTAAGGGATATGAGATCCTCTCAGGATCTGCAGGAACAGCGCGTGAAACGTGCTGAAAGTGACCTGTCCGGCTCCGGAATAAGACCCGGCTGATCTCCGGCGCATGACATCGGCGGCTGCCCTGGTGAAAGTGAGGACCAGGATGCCTGCGGGATCTGCGCCGCAGTTCTCTGCCAGATGGCGGATGCGGCTGACCAGGACTGTGGTCTTGCCGCTGCCGGGCCCCGCGATCACTTCGCAGGGCCCGGTCCCATGGGTGGCTGCCGCCCGCTGGGACGGCGATAGCACAGGTGCTCTGTTCAGGCTCTGATCCCTCCTGTCTTACTGACGGGCCCCCCGTTCTCTGATGCCCTTATGACTGCTGAGCCTCCAGCATTTCGATGCCTGTTCTGATACGGACAAGGCTCTCCTCTCTGCCGATGATCTCCATGATCTCTGTAGCGCCAGCAGGGGTCACCTGACGGCCGGACACCGCGATCCGAAGAGGCCACAGGACATAACCGTTCTTGTATCCGTGTTCCGCGATAAAGGCCTTCAGGACCGCAAACAGAGCGTCGTTGCTGTAATCCTCCTGCTCCTCCAGCACCGGCAGGACTTCCCGCAGGACCTGCAGGGCCGAAGCTTGTGTGGTCTTCATCTTCTTGTGGACATACAGAGAAGTGTCGTAGGGCTCCAGGCTCTCGAAGAAACTGACCATCTCCGGGATATCGGGCCACACCTCGATGCGGGTGCGCACCATCTCGCCGATCTTGCG
>CAMOJW010000093.1 GCA_946617225.1 uncultured Lachnospiraceae bacterium | reverse complement strand
CCTCCGGCGAGGTTCACCGGTTCCTTGACAGCTGCCCCGGAAGATGGTCAACATGACATTTGATTTTAGATAATAAATCAAGGCTGTCGAATTTACTAATTCGACAGCCTCTTCAGCAATTCTTTTCACTTGTCTGCTGGTTGGAAGAAATTCCTCACCTCCCCGGATCACCCAGCGACCCCGGCACGGGATCGATCACATACTTCCTCCCATCCCCCATATCCATGTAGATGAAATTGATGTGGACGCGGTCCTTCATGGGCGGCGGCGTCATGTAATCGCCGTAGTCCATGGTGAGGAGCTTGTCCCACTCTTTGGGCACGGGTACCTCCAGGTCCTCGAACTGTGCCGTGGTGAGCGGGAAAACGTCGTCATATTCATAGATGTGATGAAGGCTGGTGTTGTAGCAGCCGATCCGGTTCCCGGCGGGGTGGCTGCGGATGATCTCCAGGACCTTCCTGTCCAGTTCCTTCCAGGGCTCCTTGTATCTGGCGCGGAGCCAGCCTCCGCGGGCGCGTTTGGCGAGGACTTTGGCGATCTTCAGGGGGTTCCTGCTGGAGGTCCAGGCCTTGGATTTGACCCATTTATAGTCCATGTGCTCGATCTTTTTGAGCTGGTCGTGGAGCTTATAGTACTCGTCGTCATCGTCCGGCACATGGTCCCAGACAAAGATGTCGCACATCATCTTGGTGCTCCAGGACTTGTTGTCGGACCAGTTGCGCCAGTTCTCCACGTCCACATAGCTCTGAATGTGGGAATCCTTGACATAGACGCGGCCAAAGAAACGGTCGTGGTACTCCTCCGGGCTGGAGGGCGTGCAGAAGCAGCAGTCGGGCCCCCACTCCTCCTCGGGGACGCGGCACAGCTTATCAAAATCCTCACGCATCATGCACACATCCAGGTCATCGTCCCAGGGGATGAATCCCTTGTGCCGGATCGCACCGATCAGGGTGCCAAAGGCGGCCCAGTAGCGGATGTCATATTTCCTGCATACCTGGTCCAGTTTTCTGAGTGTCCGCAGGTTCACGAGCTGCAGTTCCCGCAGAAGTTCACTGTCCGCTGCCATTTTTCTCCTCCTGTCCGTTTCCGCGCAGCTGTACCGACCGCTCCGCCGCCGCCCGCAGGCCGTCGATCAAGGCGCTGCGGAAGGATCTCTCCTCCAGCACGCGGGTGAGCTCCGCTGTCGTCCCCGCGGGGGAAGTGACCATATCCTTCAATGCGGCCGGGTGCCTGCCTGTCTCCTGCAGGAGCCTTGCGCTCCCCAGCAGCGTCTGGGCGGCCATGCGCACGGCCTGCTGCCTGGGCAGCCCCAGGGAGACGGCCCCTTCCGCCATGGCCTCGATCATCATAAAGACCGCCGCGGGACCGCTCCCGGAAAGGGCGGTCACGGCATCGAACAGTCTCTCGGGAAGGGCCTCAGTCTGCCCGAACGTGCCGCACAGGTCGCACACGAGGGAGAACTCGTCCTGTGTGACTGCCATGTTGGAGCAGATCCCTGTCACACCGGCACCTACCAGGGCGGGCGTGTTGGGCATGAGGCGGATCACTTTGCGCAGGGCGCCGGGTTCAATGGGGAAAGACGCCTCCAGCTGCGCGATGCTGACGCCAGCCAGGATGCTCACCAGCAGGACATCCTCGGAGAGGACATCCCGGATCTCCTCCGCCACGACGGGCAGGATCTGCGGCTTGACCGCGAGTACCAGGATATCCGCGCCGGCGGCAGCTTCACGATTATCCGCGGTAGTGCGGATGCCGTGGATCTGCTGTGCGCGTTCCCGCGTCTCCTCGGAAGGCGCCGAGGCCACGATCTGGTCCGGCGACAGTCTGCCGCTGCCGAGCATGCCGCCGATCATGGCGCTGGCCATGTTCCCGCAGCCGATGAAACTCACTTTGGTCATGTTCTGTCCCTCTCAGTCCTTGAGCCAGTCGGAACGCCTGGCTGCCAGAAGTGCCTTGAAGATATCGATGTCTTCCACGGTGGTGAGTTTGATGTTCTTCTCGGAACCGGCGGAGAAATAGACCTGCTCGCCCATCTCGATCTTGAGGGTGCAGGAGGCCACGGAAGAGGTGATCCCCGCCTCGAGCGCACGCCTGTGCAGATCTGCGAAGGGTCCCAGCACGAATCCCTGCGGCGTCTGGGTCCTCTTGAGCCTGTCTCTGGGATAGCTGCCGCAGGAGATGATGCCGTCCTCCGTCTCCATCATCGCCTCCGCGCAGGGGATCGTGGCGATAGCGCATCCGTACTGTTTGGTCTTGACGATGCAGTCCGAGATGATCTCGGAGGAGACCAGCGGGCGGATGGCGTCGTGGACCAGGACCAGATCGTCGGGGCCGAAATGCTTCTCGAGCTCCATGACCCCGTTGCGGATGGAGTCCTGGCCGTTCTTCCCGCCGGGCACGATGTATTCGAGCTTGGTGATATCAAACTGCGACGCATAGGCCCGCAGGACCTGTTCCCAGCCGCTGATGCAGACAACGGCGATGCTGTCGATCTCGGGATGTTTCTGAAATGCCTGCATCGTGTAAACGATGACAGGTTTCTCATTCACCGTGAGAAACTGTTTGGGGATATCCTGGTGCATCCTCGCTCCGCTGCCGCCGGCTATGATCAAAGCTATATTAGCCATCTGTCTCCTCCTGTGGTATGATTCATAAATGATAGTATCTTCACTGAACTCTATGATACCACACATTCACTGAATAAAAACATGTTTACTTTCTGTCGTGACAATAAGATACGGTCTGTCCGCCGCGCTGCGGCGGTCTTTTTGCTGTGCCTGACGGCGGCGGTCAGTCTGAGCGGCTGCAACAGGCCGCCTGAGATCACCGGGCTGCCGGACCTCAGCTGGCTGCCCTGGTTCTCCTCTTTCGACCTGGAAGGATACCGGGTCGACGAGAGCCTGCCTCTCTATGACCTCACGGATCTCGTTCAGCGGGAAGGCCGCACGCTCTGCACAGCCGCGCTGATCCCCGGGGAGGAGAATGCTGACGGAAAATCTGAGACCATGGAGAGGATCCTCCTGATCTCCCGCGACGATAACGGGTCTTTGATCGCAGAGACACTGGACCTCTCCACCGGAGAGACCGACATGCTCGGTTCCTTCCCCTCCTCCCTCACAGAGAGCGATATCGTCAGTCTGCGCGTCCTGCATACCGATCCCCTCGTCATGCTGGATGAGGTCAACGGCGTGCTCTACCGGCGTGAGATCCGGGCTGAAGGCACACAGACCGGCTTCAGCAGGGATCTGGCGGATGAGGAGCAGGATGTCGACTTTTTCTGGACGGGCGGAGAGCTCTATGCTTCCGGCACGGACGGCAGGATCTGGCACTATGACGATCATCTGCGGCGCAGTCTTTACTGGACTCTGCCCGCCGATCTCACATGGCTCATCCCTCAGGCTTCTCCCTCCGCGGGGATCCGGCGCTTTATGACGTACAGGCTGGCGGATCGTCAGACCGCCTGTACACTGGAACTGTCCTTCCCGGACCTGAAGTGGTCGCTCTACGCCTCCGACAGGGAGGAGCTCCCCTCCTCCGCCGCCGCGGACGATCTGATCTGCGTGCTGACCGCGGGGAGGCGCCCAGCCGTGGGGATCTATGACACTGCGGCTGAGACCCGCAAAACGCTTCTCCTTCCGTTTGCACTTCAGGAGAACCCTGACCCCGGGACGACCGAATACGACCATCTGACACCGGTGATCCCGGGCGGAGGGCTGGACAGGACGGCCTGTCTCCTCCTGGAGGAGGACGCGGCGGGTCTGCCCCGCCGGCTGCTGGTCTGGTACCATCCCGGGACCGCCTCCCAGTCCTGGAGCAGGACAGAGGCCTCCCTGCTCCCCTACAACGGCCTGATCCCCTCCCTGCCGGAATCCTCCGGCGTCTCGGAGGAGCTCCTGCAGCAGGCGAGAGAGCTGGAGGAGACCTACGACGTGCGCATCCTGCTCGGGAACGATGTCCCGCGGGAGGGATTCGACTACCGCGTTGCCGCCTGCACAGAGGCGGAGAACGTCGCCAGTGGTCTCGCCGTGCTGGAGGAGGCGCTCTCGCTGTACCCGGACGGTTTCTTCACTGCTCTCAAAGGAGACCACTATCGCGAGATCCTGTTCCTCCTGACCGGTGATCTGACGCCCGTCAATGAAGACCAGTATATCTCCAACGCCAGCGCTTTCTCCACCACGGAGAGCGGGCTCGGCCTGGTGGCCATGAACGTGATGATGGCACCGGAGAGACAGACCCTCGTCCACGAGATCACGCACATCATCGATTACCGGCTGCTGGCGGAGGACAGGCTGGACGAGGACGCCTGGAATGCCATGAATCCGGAAGGTTTTGCCTATTACGACGCCTATCTGAACGAAGACGGAGAGAGTTACGAGACTGCGGATGACGGCAGATACACCGCCCTGAGTCAGGGAACTCCCTCCGAAGCAAAACAATATAAAGATCTGTACTTTGTGGACAGCTACAGCAAGACCTGGTCCATGGAGGACCGCGCGCGGCTCATGGAGTACCTCGTCCTTCCCGAAAAAGATCCTGCCGGATCGCCCCCGGCCTGGTTCAAGGCGCCGCATCTTCAGGAGAAGGCCGCCTTTTATCTGAAACTGCTGCGGGAGACTTTCGGCACCGCGGAATGGCCCGACGAGACGGTCTGGGAGCAGCAACTCCGGGAGGCTCAGTAATCCACCTTCATGAGGCACAGTCCCCTGGCCGGGGCCGTGAATCCCGCCGCCGCCCGGTCGCGGGCCTCCAGGATCCCGGGGATCTCCTCCGGTTCCCGGTCCCCGTATCCCACCTCCAGCAGCGTACCGGTCATGATCCGGACCATGTTCTGGAGGAAACCGCTCCCGTGGATATACAACCGCAGATAACTGCCGCTCTCTTCGATGCGGATACTGTCCACGGCTCTGACCGTGGACTTTTTCATGTGCGGGTTGCCGCAGAAACTCCGGAAATCCAGCAGTCCGGTCATATACTCCGCTGCACGGCGCATGCGCTCCGGATCCGGCCTGCGGTCGAGTACGTACACGTACTTGCGGTCAAAGACCGGTTTGGTCTCCCCATACCAGCAGGTATAGCGGTAGGTCTTGCCCATGGCCTTGAAGCGGCTGTGGAACCGGTCGGCGCAGATCCGCAGGTCATTGACGCTGATGTCCTCCGGCAGATAGCGGTTCATGTGAGCCAGGAGAGCCTCTTCGTCCAGGTCTGTGTCCAGCAGGAAGTTGCAGGTCATGGCCCTGGCGTGGACACCGGCATCGGTCCTCCCTGCGCCGATGACAGTGATCTTCTGCGTGCCGGGTCTCTCCTCCTCTGCCAGCTGCTGCAGGACGGACTCCAGCTTGCCCTGGATCGTCATGTCCGTGTTCGGCTGGTGCTCCCACCCGAAATAGCGGGTCCCGTCGTAACTGACTACCGCTTTATAATTTTTCTTCATCCGCTGCTCTCCTTGATTTTTAGTGGCCATCACTTTACAATTTAGGGTATCTATTCCGTTTTTGTAAAGGAGGAACTGTGCATGCGCTGCCCATCCTGCCAGAAGATGATCGCGGACCGCTCCCGTTACTGCCCGTTCTGCGGTGAACCTGTAAACGTCGCTCCCGCGGGCCCGGCCACCTTCAATGAAAATGAGGACTTCCTGTCCGGCTCCGTCCCCCGTTATGAGGACTCCGGCGCCGTTTTTGAAGAGGCGCCCGGTACGGAAGATCTCTCATCTCCGGCTCCTGCCATCGTTCCGAAGGATACTCTCTTTACAGAGCCCGTGTTCGGGTCTGGACCGACTCTCACGCCGGAACCGGCTTTTGAGGCTGAAGAGGCTTTCACAGCCGGACCGGCTTTCGGCCCCGAGCCGTCTGTCGCGCCTGAAGAGAACGACAGCTTTGAAGACAGCATCACCTCCATGTACGGGGAATCGTACCGTGCCAGCGATGCCAGGTATTCCCAGCCGGCGGAACTGTCCGGCCTGAATCTGCTGAGTCCCTATGAATCCGGCGACGATGCCTCCAACCGCAGGACCGCGATGATCGCGCTGGGGGTCTTTGGTGCACTGGCAGCCATTGTGCTGGGGGCCGCGATCTTTCTGGTCACCAGGAGCCTCGGGAACCTGACGATCCCGTCCGGAGGCAGCAGCGGCAACCGCGTATGGGATTTCCTGGTCAGTCCCAGGCCTTCCTATGGCGGCTTTGATGAACAGAATGACGACTGGCTGGAAGACAACGACTGGACGGAAGACTGGGAGAACGGCGAGTGGGACGATTTCTGGGGCAGCGGTGAAGGGGAGGATACAGATCCCCAGACAGGCGAGGAAACGGCGCAGGGTTTCAACCTGGACCAGGTCCCCGTCCAGACCCCGGAGATGACTGAACTGACATATGAAGACTATCTGGCGGGTTACGCGGCACCGACAGAACTGGGAGAGGATCTCTACTCCGGTATCATCCGCTTCGACGGAGATCTGTACCGGTTCCCCGTCCCCGTTTCCGCATTCACCGGCAACGGCTGGAAAGTCACGGAACTGGAGGGGGAGGAGACCGAACTTGGCGCAGAAGCCCCTCTTGGCGGCGGTCAGTACAGTTTTATCTCTCTGCAGAGGGGAGACAAGTCCCTGCGATATGTGACTGTCTATAATCCGAATCAGGAAGAGCGTCCTCTGAGTGATGCCGTGATGATCGATCTGCACGCTGATCTGCAGGACGGTGAGCTGCTGGAGCTCCCCGGTCTGGCTGCCGATGCCGATGCGGATGCAGCTGCGGCTTTCCTGGAGGAATATGGATTCACCGCCGACAGGGAGAACGGCTATACCGTCTATTATCTCTGCTTCTCTCCCTCCGGCTCCTATACCTCCAGCTACAGTCAGAACTGGATCACCCTGTACGACTATGACCAGGATGACCGGATCGATTCCGTGACACTGGATTACGAACACCCCTTCAGCAGGTGATCAGGTCTCTGATCACTTCGCCGGCCAGGATCAGGCCGGCTGCGGATGGAACGAAAGCTATGCTCCCCGGGGTGCTGCGGCGTCCCGGGGCATGTTCTGCCTCGGGAGCCCCTTCCGGAGTCCTCGGAACGGCCGGTGCTTCACGGGAATACACCACCTTCAGCTGACTGACGCCCCTTTTCTTCAGCTCACGGCGCATCACTCTGGCCAGCGGGCACACGCTGGTCTCGTAGATATCCGCCACACGGAAAGCCGAGGGATCCAGCTTGTTGCCGGCTCCCATGGAGCTGATCACCGGTACGCCGGCGGCCTGGGCCCGCAGGATCAGTTCGATCTTGGCGGTCACCGTGTCCACGGCGTCTACGACATAGTCGTACTCCTGAAAAGGAAAGTCGTCCGCATTCTCCGGCAGGAAGAAACAGTTGTTGATCCGCACGCGGATCTCCGGATCGATGTCCAGGATCCGATCCCGCATCACTTCTGTCTTGAGCCTGCCCACGGTGCTGTGCAGCGCTATGATCTGACGGTTCAGGTTGCTCAGGGACACTCTGTCGCTGTCGGTCAGGTCCAGGGCTCCGATCCCGCTCCTGGCCAGAGCCTCGCAGACATAGCCCCCCACGCCGCCGACCCCGAAGACAGCCACACGCTTCCGTGCCAGCTTCTCCAGGGCATCCTCCCCGATCAGGAGGCCTGTCCTCTCCAGCTGTGCCTGTCTGTTCTCATCCATATGTGCTCCTCCGATACTGCGGTTAAACTATTTATTCTAGAAAGGAAAACCCATGACTCCATTGATCGAACGCTTCATCCGTTACGCCGAGATCGAGACCACTTCCTCCGGCACATCCGACACATCCCCTTCCACCGCCTGTCAGCACGATCTGGCAGTCCTTCTGGCCCGGGAACTTGAGGAGATGGGTGCTCAGGAAGTATTTTACGACCGGGAGCACTGCTATGTCTATGCCCAGATCCCCGGCGAAGGGGATCCCATCGGCTTTATCTCACATATGGATACTTCCCCCGCTGCCTCCGGCAAGAACGTACGCCCGCGTATCATCCGCAGCTACGACGGCAGCGATGATCTCCTGCGCACAGAGGATTTTCCCGAGCTGCTCTCCCACCTGGGCGAGGATCTCATCGCTTCTGACGGCACCACGCTCCTCGGCGCCGACGACAAAGCCGGCATCGCCGAGATCATGGAACTCGCCCGGTATTATCTGACCCATCCGGAGATCCCGCACCGGGCCATCTCCATCTGTTTCACCTCCGATGAGGAGATCGGACGCGGAACAGCGTATTTCGATCCCGCCGTCTTCCGTGCACGGGAGGCTTATACCGTCGACGGCGGCAAACTGGGCGTCTTCGAATACGAGTGCTTCAACGCCGCGTGGGCGCGGATCACCGTACACGGGCGCAGCGTGCATCCCGGCAGCGCCAAAGGTCTCATGAAAAATGCTGCCTCCATGGCCGTGGCGTTCGACGGCATGGTCCCTGCGGCAGAGCGCCCCGAATTCACGGAAGGCCGTGAAGGTTTCTACATGCTGGAGCATATCCGAGGCACCATCGAGGAGGCGGAACTCCTCTACATCGTCCGCGACCACGACCGCGCACTCTTTGAAGAGAGAAAAGAGACCCTCCGGCACATCACAGACTTCCTGAACAGCCAATACGGTCCCGGTTCCTTCACTCTGGAGATGGAGGACAGCTATCACAACATGGCGGACACCATGGCCAATCACATGGACCTCATCGAGAAGGCTTACGCAGCCTCAAGCGCCGCAGGCGTCATCCCTTCCAGCGAGCCGGTCCGCGGCGGCACAGATGGAGCCCGCCTGGCGGAGGTCTACGGCATCCCCTGCCCCAACCTCTGCACCGGCGGCTACAACTACCACGGCCGCTACGAATACGCCTCGATCCCGGAGATGGAGAAGTCTCTGGAGATCCTGATCCGGATCGCGGGGATGCTCTGACTGTCCGCTGAGTGGTCACTGCAGAAACCGAGAGATTCAGGCTTGTAGTGACATCTTCTCACTACAAAGCCTGAATAATACGTGGGTGTAGTGCCGCATCTGAAAGAGTCTCACTACAGAAGCTATAAACGCAGGCTGTGTAGATAATATGAAGTGACCCCACATTTGTAGCACCGTGGATTTACCTGTATAC
>CAMOJW010000092.1 GCA_946617225.1 uncultured Lachnospiraceae bacterium | reverse complement strand
ATTCCGATCTGGATTGTCCTGATTTCTTCCATATTTTCCCCCTTCTTGGAAAACAATGTTGACTGTGACGACCGCTACTTATGCTAAAAGGTTAACACGCATGTTCATCGGATTCTAACAGTTAAAAATTGGTCCTCTTGAAAGCCTTAAGGCTGTTAAAGAGCCTCGCACCGGACAGCAAGTCCGGTGTGAGGCCTGAAGGGTATGGATATGGGTAATATCGTCGGAGCTTGACGTCGATGTACTTGTCGAGTTTCACGGCCTTGGCGATGTTCCAGACCAGGGCGCAGAGAACCATCTGCATACCGTAGATTCCCTGCTCAACAAAGATGTAGTCGAGGTAGCCGACGACTTTGTCCTTGGTGATCGTCACGCCGAACAGAAGAGCTGCCATGATGGGCGCGATCAGAACGTTGGAGAAGCTGGAGAAGGACTCTCCTCCTGCGGAACCGGAACCGCTATACTCCCGCATATGCGGACAGATTTCTCGACCTGCTGCGGCAGTGCTTCCGGAATATCGGCAAGCACACGCCGTAAACCACTCAGATCTGATCCGCAAATGCACCAGTTCTTCCGAAAGAGCAAAACGAGGGCCGTGGAGATGCTCCACGGCCCTCATTCCGCCCCCTTTTCACCGGTTCAAGACTTGAAGAGCTGCTGTGATATTTACGCGAAAAACGCCGACTCCGCCGGCCTCGTATAATTCTGCTCCAGCATCTGCACATGCGACAGGAACGCGGGATCTTCGAAATGCCTGGCCATGTGGGGACAGAGCTTGACGCAGGCCTGACATTTGATGCAGATGCCTGTCGTCGTCGCGGGATCCTCCGCCGGGATCGATCCCATCGGGCAGACATTCACGCACATGCCGCAGCGTACGCATTTCTCCATGTCCGTGACCGGTTTAGCTTTCAGGAATTTCGCCGGCTGGCCGTCCACGCCCAGAGGCGTGTAGTACGGCGCCACCGGTGTGCGGGCCTCCGCGAGAGGTCTGACAGGGGCGGGACATTCCTTCCCTTCCGCTGTACCTTTGATCACAGCCGCCGCAGCCTCCGCCCAGGCGTCCAGCGCCGCCCAGTCCCCGGCGTTCGGTCTCGCCGGCGCGATCTTATCACTGAAGACGTGGGAGCAGTCCACTGCAGCACCTGCCATAGTCGAGAAGCCGTCCGCTTCCAGCACTTCGAGCAGCTCCGCCAGGGAACTGTCATAGGACCGGTTGCCGAAAGTGACGATCCCCAGCGCTTTCGTCCCCTGTCCGCGCAGCACGCGCTGCAGCTCCGGCAGGAATTTGTTGGGCACCCTGCCCGCGTAGGTCGGCGTCCCGACGACTGCCACGTCCTCCGGCCCGAATGTACTGACTTCTGCGCGCGCCTTTGGCAGCGTCAGATCGACTGTCTCCACAGGCGCTCCCAGCTGTGCGGAGAGCTTCTGTGCCGCCCTGAGGACCACTTTGGCGGTGTTGCCCGTGGGACTGAAATATACTGCCCAGATCTTGTTCATGTCTTACCTCCCTTTAGAGACTGCCGTGACCTCCCCGAGCTCCGGCGGTATCTCTCTTTACTGATGCCGTGCATGTTCGCTGCGTTGGATCTTCGTTCCTTCTATCCTAGCACTCCGACGGTGCGGCAACAAGGATAACCGTGGGCCCGGGCTTCCGCTTCCGGTGCCTGCCTCATTCTATCCTTTTGCGGCAGTAAGCCTCTGTCGAAAAAATAACCCTTTTGAGCTTACCTGCTTCCCGCTTCGATAAGCCCGGTAAGGGGGAATGCCTTCTCCGGGCTTACTTGTTAATTCCAATAATAAGCCCCGGTCGAGAGAACGGCCTTGCATCTGTTTCCGGCAGATTCTTTTCACGGCAGAGCCCTGCTTTATGATACAATTTCATATAATAAAAGCATTCCCGTAATAAAGCCATCCCCGGACGCGGTCAGTCCCATATCATACATACCGTTGTCCAATATCCCACCAAACAGGAGGCGTAACTATGCAGATCTGGCTCACGAGACACGGTCAGACGGACCTGAACAAAAAAAGACGCATGCAGGGGCGGTCGGACATACCTCTGAATGAGACCGGCCTGGAGCAGGCCCGCCAGATGCGCCGCCTGCTGGAAGAGGCGTATCCCGGGCTTCATTTTGACGCCGTCTACGCCAGTCCCCTGCGGCGGGCTGTGGTGACGGCCTCCGTCATCGGCGGCGTGCCGGAGGAGGACGTCCTCACGGATGAGCGCCTGCTGGAGACGGACTTCGGAAGATATGAGCGCCGCAAGTACTACCTCATGGGGCCGGCCATGTCCGCCTACTGGGCCCTCCCGGAACGGTTCAGGGCCCCGGCGACGGTGGAGAGCGTAGCTTCCATGACGGAGCGGGCAGCCGGTTTCCTGTGGGAACTGGAACAGACCGGATTTGAAAAGGGATATGAGAACGTGCTGGTCGCCTGCCACGGCGGCATCCTGCGGGCCCTCTGCGGCTACATGGCGGACCGCCCCGACGGGATCCTCTGGCGTCCTAAGCCCCACAACTGTGAAGTGAGGATCTATGCCTCGATGCCTGCAGACAGCCCTGCCGGAGATGGTCGTGCCTCAGACGGTCCTGACAGAGATGGTCCTGCCGGCTTCTCCCACAGCCATGTCAGGACCTTCAAACTAAAAAAATAAGGTGCCGGATATCTGCGATTTCGTCGCCACACAGCGGCGGTTATTGGCAAGTCACTACAGATGAAAATATCTGACAGGTGTGATGATGCGTAACCCCTTGGCGGAGTGAGTAAGTCACTACGGCTGATGATTTCCCGCTACTGTAGTGACTTTCCTGCCTCTTATAACCTCTGGCTGTCACTACGACCGATAATTTCCCGTTACTGTAGTGACTTCCCGACCTATTATAGCCTCTGGCTGTCACTACGGCTGATGATTTCCCGTTACTGTAGTGACGTTCCTGCCTCTAATGGCCTCTGGCCGTCACTACAGGTGGAAATATTTGGCAGCTGTAGTGAAATTGGAGCTCTGACGGAAATAGAAAGTCACTACAGATGTAATAATTCTCAAAATGTGATGAAAAGTAACCGGGCTGCCGCACTGAACATGGAAAACTCTTCCATACCCAGTGCGGCAGCCCGCTTATTTCCTGTATCTTTCATTCCCGCTCTGAGGGACAGCCGGATCCAAAGGTCGTTTTAACGGCACTTCTCACAGTCTCTCTCTACAGCTCCACCTCCACCTTCCGTCCGGTGCGCTGATACTGGTAGTACCTCACTCCGGCCGCATCGAACATGCGCTTGCTGGCGATAGTCCCGTCGGTAAGAGCATACTTGTCGCTGTCGTAGACCACCGTGCGGATCCCCGCCTGGATGATGGCCTTGGCGCATTCGTTGCAGGGGAACAGCGAGACATACAGTGTCGATCCCTCCAGTGTCCCGCCCCTGAAATTCAGGATGGCGTTGAGTTCGCTGTGGACCACGAAGGGATATTTGGTCTCCAGCGCATCTCCCTCTCTCGCCCAGGGGAACTCGTCGTCCGAGCAGCCTTTGGGCAGGCCGTTGTAACCCATGGAGAGGATCTTGTGGTCGCTGCTGACGATGCAGGAGCCCACCTGTGTGTTGGGATCTTTGGACCGCATGCCGGACAGCTGGGCTACGCCCATGAAATACTCGTCCCAGGTGATGTAGTCTTTCCTTTTTCTGATCTTGGTCATAGGCTCTCCCGCATGATATGCCGCTGCCTGCACAGCCGGCGGTGCCGACGGGCTCGCTGTGATGGGCGGCCCGGGGTGTAAGTCGGTCCTTACTTGGTCCCGAAGATCCTGTCGCCGGCATCGCCCAGACCGGGGACGATGTAGCCGTGGTCATTGAGGTGCTCATCCAGGGCGCCTACGACGAGGTCGACGTCGGGATGTGCTTCCGTGAAGGCTTTGATGCCCTCGGGAGCTGCGATGATGCAGAGGAAATGCAGCTTCTTGCAGCCGTGATCCTTGAGCATCTGGACTGCCGCGATCGCACTGCCGCCGGTGGCCAGCATGGGATCCACCACGAACACTTCTCTCTCGTCGCTGTCCGCCGGAAGCTTGCAGTAGTATTCCACCGGCTCCAGCGTCTCGGGATCACGGTACAGGCCGATGTGGCCCACCTTGGCGGCGGGGATCATGGTGAGCATGCCTTCCACCATGCCCAGGCCCGCGCGCAGGATCGGCACGACCGCCAGTTTCTTGCCTTTCAGCTCCTTGGTGGTGGTCTCGCAGATGGGAGTCGTGATCTTTACTTCTTCCAGTTCAAGATCCCTGGTGGCCTCGTAGCACTCCAGCATGGCGATCTCGCTGATGATGTTCCTGAATTCCTTGGTACCGGTCTCTTTCCGGCGGATGATGCTGATCTTGTGGGCGATCAGCGGATGATCCATGATGATGACTTTGGCCATTACGATCTTCCTTTCTTGATCCTGTATATCTCAGTTTCTTAAATAATAAACTTCTCCCGGGGCAGGGCACGGATGACCGCTGCCCGTCCCTATGATACCCCGAACGACCGCCGTCTTCAAGTCCGCACAGCCGGTTACCCGGCAAAAAACACCCCTCAAGGGCACGGTATCATCCTTCGATGGCAGCGATCCTGCGGCAGTGTTTTTCCTCGCCGGAGAAGGGCGTATCCAGAAAAGCGTCCACAACGTCCATGGCGACGTTCTGTCCGATGACTCCGCCGCCCATGGCGAGGATATTGGCATCGTTGTGCAGCCTGGTGAGCCTGGCGCAGGTCACGTCCGAGCAGAGTCCGCAGCGGATGCCGGGGACCTTGTTGGCGACGATGGAGATCCCGATGCCCGTGGTGCAGATCAGGATGCCCTTCTCACACTCCCCGTCCGCCACGGCGTGGGCAACGGCCTTGCCGTAGGTGGGATAATCACAGGATGCGGTGCTGTAGGTCCCGTAGTCCTTGAACTCGATCCCCCTCTCCTGCAGGTGCTTCTTGACAGCTTCTTTCAGCGCGTATCCGCCGTGGTCCGAACCAAGTCCGATCATATCCGTTCTCTCCTCCAATAGTGTGCTGTGTGTTTTTTCAGGTCTCCCCGGATCCCGGGAGCCTTACTGTTCTGTGTCCCGCCGCCTTGATCAGGCGGTTCATGATGGCCTGCCCCATGCCGGCTGTCCGGCCGTCTCCGCCGAAACTCTCCTCCGAGAAGGACTCGGAGAAAAGGACTTCCGCCCCTTCCTCATCGAATTCCCGCAGGATGCGGAACAGGGAATGCGCTACGGCCTCCTCGTCACTGCGGCTGCCCGCGCTGCGGATGACATCAGCCCTGTAACAGGCAGCCGTTTCATCCGTACAGATGACCCCTGTCCGTCTGCCCTCTCTGCGGCAGGCATCCGTCTGTTCGTTTATGTATGCCGTGACGGCATCCCTGGGCCCCTCGATGATCGTGAGGCTTCCCTTCGGCGCGTAGTGCCTGTACTTCATGCCGGGTGCTTTGGGCCGCCCGCTGCTCTCTCCGCCCAGGCTCGCCGCGTCCAGGTCGACGGGGCCCACCGTCTCCTCCAGCATCTCCAGCGTGATCCTGCCCGGCCGCAGCAGCACCGGGCGTCCTGCCGGCAGGCCCGTCAGGTCGACGATGGTGGATTCCAGACCGATCCCCACTTCCCCGCCGTCGATGATCATCTCCACCCGTCCGTCCAGGTCCTCCCTGCAGTATCTGGCCAGCGTCGGGCTGGGCCTCCCGCTGCGGTTGGCGCTGGGCGCGGCAACATAACCGCCCTCAGCCCGGATCAGGGCCTGCGCGACTCTGTGGGAGGGAAAACGCACCGCCACCGTGTCCAGTCCGCCGGTCGTCTCCGCGGGAACTATGTCGTTTTTGTGCAGGATCATCGTGAGAGGGCCCGGCCAGTATGCCTCCGCCAGCCGGAAGGCCTCCTCCGGGATGTCCCGGGCTATGGTGCCGAGCGCGGACAGCTCACAGATGTGCACGATCAGAGGATTGTCGGAGGGGCGCCCTTTGGCCGCGTAGATCCTTTTCGAGGAGGCCGGATTCAGGGCATCCCCGCCCAGTCCATAGACCGTCTCCGTGGGAAAAGCCACCAGACCGCCCTCCCGGAGGATCCGGCCGGCCGTCTCTATGGCTGCCTCGTCTATCTCCTCCTCCGTCATCTCCACATAGATCGTTTCCATTTATTGCCTCATATAGTTTCCGATCACATCCCAGACGTCCTTGGTCTCCATGCCGAGCACCCACTCGGCGACGCCCGCGATCCCGTGGTTCTCAGCCACGGCGATCTTCATGCCGATGGACTCCGCGTCCTCCACCCAGACCTGGTACAGGGTGCCGTTCTCTTCCTTCTCCGCGTAATACTGGCCCTCGTTCCTGGCCCAGTCGACCTGCATCCCGTGCTCCGCGATGAAATCCTGCGTATCCTGCATGCCCAGCGCGATGGATTCCACGCCGCTCTCCGACCGCATCCACACGCGGGTGTAGAAAGGCATGCCGTTGATCAGCTGCTCCGGCGGGACCTCCTCGAGCGCTTCCGTGATCCCGTACTCCACATAGCCGATGGAGGCCACGCTGCCGGGCTCGCCGCTGCCGGCAAAATGCTCGTCGTAGCCCATGATCACCACATAGTCGGCAAAACGGGCCTGCTCCTCCAGGTTGTAGAAATCGTTGAACCCGTAGGGCACGTAGTTGTCGATGGAGAAAAACAGTCCCTTTCTCCTGCAGGAGATGGAGAGCTCCCGGACGAACTGCACGAAATTCTCCCCGTCCTCTTCGCCGAGGCTCTCGAAGTCTAGGTTGATGCCGTCCATGTCATACTCCTCCGCGGCATCTATGACGGCTTTGATCACCTTGCTGCGGATCGATTCCTCCGCCAGGAACTCCGTCATCACCACGCCGGAGTTGAAGTTGTCCAGCACGCCCCAGACCTGGATGCCCCTCTCGTGGGCCCAGTCCACATAGGCGGCGGAGCCGATGTCCGTGACGTTTCCCTGTTCATCCGATACGGTGAACCATGTGGGTGCCAGGACATTGACTTCCTGTGTGTCCGCCATCAGGTCGCCGATCAGCTCGTCGCCCACGGGGTAGGCCATCATGTTCCACGCCATGTTCACCTTGCCTCCCAGGGTCAGGTGGCTGGGCGTCTCCTCCACGTAATCGGTGACGGGCTCGCGCTCCACGGTCTTCTTGCCGCTGACGGCCTTGGTCTCCAGGTATCCGATCATGCAGTCCGGCGTCTGCACGCGCAGCCAGTCGTCCAGATCCTCCATGACGATGAGCTCGTCGCCGGTGTGAACATCGTCGACCACCGCGCTCTTGATGCCGCCGAATTCGCGGATCTGGGTGTCTTTTTCCGCAGTCACCGCCGTCTGGGGCTCCCAGGCGGTGTACATGCGGATACGGTTGGGCTCCGTAAAGGCCTCGTATTCGAAATTGGCAAATTTCCTGACATAATCCAGGGCAACGTAGACCTTGCCCTCCTCGGTCACCACGGGTACATAGTCCACATCCACCGTGCCGTCGTCGTGGCTGTACCACTGCCGCGTCCCCGCCTCGGTGACGATGCGGTCATTGGCTGTACAGAAGACCAGCTTCTGGTCCTTTCTGCCGTAATAGAAGCCGTCATTGAACATATCCAGGACCGTCTGATAGTCCAGGTAATAGGCGTCCTCTATCTTCGTGACGTGCAGGTCCGAGAACGCGTCGTTGAGGATCACGGGATAGTCGTTCGGACCCGTCACGCCGTAGATGGCGTCCACGTCCGCCTTCTCCGTGGAGTAGGCGAACTTATCCTCATACAGGAGGAAAAAAGCGGTCCCCAGACACGCGATCAGCAGCAGGATCAGTAATTTAGGCAAGATCTTTTTCATGAAACTTTCCCTACTATTCCGAACGAAACAGTCCTGTTCCGTTCGCTACATTATTCTATACATTGATTACATTTGTATTACAGTATAACAGAATCGTGCAGTATACACAAATCAAACCTGCCTGCCGGGGTTCCCGGCGGCTGCGGGGCATGCTCCGGACAGGAAAAGACCCCGGCGGCAGCTGCTCGCACAGCGGGGTCTCTCCTCCGCATCAGCTGCCGTCCGGGGTTTCAGAACAGCGTTATGGAAATGATGTTTCGTGATCGGATGACAAGATCCGGGGACCGGTCCGGACTCCTCCGGACATAGATATCCCGGCGTCAGAAAGGGAATGCGGGCCCTTCTGCCGGAGACCGCAGGAGGTATCTCCGTGGGATCATCCCTGTTCTCCGGCAGCGCTTCGTTATCCCGCCCTGTTTCGTAATATGCCTGAGAGCCGGTCTCCGGGCATGTCTGATCCAGCGGGTGCTCTGTGACCCGGTCGATGTGACGCAGCGACTTCAGGTCTCCGTCAGCGCCGTGCGGGGGCAATGATCCCGCCCGGTCCGCTTTCAGGCTGCACGCATCCGGCACGTTCCGTTGCCAGGCCGTCCGTGCTGCAGCCTCTCCTCTCATCCTCCTCTCCGACATTGGATTCGCTCCTCGATCCGGCCCCCTCATAGTACGCCGGTCCGCATAAGCGATTCAATGCGTCGAATTCACGAAACATCATGAAACACCGCTGTTTCGTGCTGTTTCACAGGTGATGACGGAAAGACGGACGCCCGGTGAACAGATATGCTATAATACATACCAGGAAGACTCAGCGTGGGAGGTGGCATTTTGCGACTGGAGAGGATCAGCGACAATCAGATCCGCTGTACATTGACCAGAGAAGACCTGGAGAGCCGGGGGCTCGCCATCAGCGAGCTCGCCTACGGGACCGACAAGGCGAGGCGGCTCTTCCGCGATATGATGAGGCAGGCGGAGATCGAACTCGATTTCCGGGCGCGGGGCATGCCGCTGATGATCGAAGCCGTGCCGCTCTCGGAGGGTATCATGCTCCTCATCACCCGTGTGACCAATCCGGAAGAATTTGATGCCAGGCTGGCCTCTTTTGCCCCTTCCGTGCAGCAGGAGGCGCAGAACGGGCCTGACGGGCCCGTCTCCCAGGACGGGGGTTTTGACCATCTGATCGAGAACATCCGTCACAAATCCGCCCGTATCCCGAGTTTCCGGGACATCCCTTCCGCGCAGGGGGCGGGGGGCGCCGGCGGAGCTTCCGGCGATGCGGCGGACGGCAGAACGGAGGAGGGATCGGAGGCCCTGCAGAACACCGTCCTGGTCT
>CAMOJW010000091.1 GCA_946617225.1 uncultured Lachnospiraceae bacterium | reverse complement strand
AATTCATCCCAGCCACCTTAGAGGATGGGGGAATTCTTGCTATAATATGTTAAAGAAGCCGTTGGGAAAACCGGAATACTTATATATGGACATTACTATAAGAATAATCGATAGTTAGACGGTATCTACAGCACCTTCAGTGCTCGCTTCTGTACCAATGTAATAAAAAAACGACCGGGGGACCCGGTCGTTATGCCACAAAAAAGGGAGTTTTTCGGCTCCCTATCCTCTCCCTCAGGCCATCCCGTCCCGGTTCCGTGACCGCCTGTTCCATGTGCCGGACTTGAACATGTTGAGTCCCGGGTCGAGGATCTTTCCGTTGCGGAGCGTCGCCATCAGGTGGACATTAGCCGTCGTGGCGATGATGCCCCCGACATTGTGCGGTGCGGCCATCATGGAAAGGGTCTCCGCCGTAGAACAGATCTTTTGACCTCCAGCAGCCCCCCGCACTGGGATATATCCGGCTGCACGATATTGACCAGCCTGTCCCTGAAGATGTCGTTGTAAGCCATGGCCAGGTAGAGCCTCTCTCCCGCCGCGATCGGCACCGAAGTATGGTCGATCACATATTTCAAGGCTCCAACATCGAGGGGACGCACGGGTTCCTCCACAAAACCCGGATGGAACTTCTCCAGGTCCCTGCAGACCTCCACGGCCTGGTGGGCAGCAAATCGCCCATGCATCTCAATGAACAGCTGTACCTCCCGGCCTGCCGCGTTCCACCACACGCCGGGCGGCGGCGTGGAAAGCCTCAGGTGTCCTTTCGACCGTATACCAGCCATTGGCATAGGCAGGGATCCGGTCCCGGACTGCGCCTCCGATGAGCTTATACACCGGCACGTTCAGTGCCTTCCCGATGAGATCCCAGCAGGCCATTTCCACAAGACCCAGACCTGTCATGGCCACCTGCCCGGGAGCCGTTTTCAGATAATACTGTAAACTTCCGTATACACGCGCTTTCCATCCTTCTGCTCCGATCTCATCAGGGAGACCCTGCGGACCATCATCTCGCCCCTGGGAGCCGGGACCTGCTGCCATTTCCCGGATGACCTGCGGATGATCGTGATGTGGGGGACGAATTTCCCGCGGTCATATTCGATACCGGCAGCGTCCAGGGCTGCCCGGATGTCGCGCACGAGGCCGCTGAGACCCTGATTGCCCTTCAGGCCGACCCACAGCAGATCGCCAAAACTGCCCATCCCCGAAAGGGACAGGCGAAACGGTCTGAAGCGGACCGTTCGCAGGGCTTCTTCGACCGGTGTCCGGTCCTGCACCTCGCCCAGAAAAGCCAGGGTCAGGTGCAGATTGCCCGACGGCACATAGCTGCCCTTGACGCCCGCTTTCTTCAGTCCGTGCATGGTACCCGTGACAGAGGCCGTCAGCTCTTCTGAGAGCCTGATAGCAATAAAAAGACGCATCACATACTCCTGTCGTGGTCAGTACAGTTCCTTAAGCACCAACACCGTGATCCCCGGGTTGTCTCCCGGTATGATCCTCCTGACCTTCGGATCGTACCGATACCAGTCATGGATCATGGATCTGAGGCTGGTGCCTCTGTTGTAACCGTGGATCAGCTGCAGTTGGTAAGTCGCCGGTCCGGCCGACGCGATGGCCCTGTCGATCACTTTGATCGCTTCTTCCTGCCGCAGTCCGTGGAGATCGATCTTTACAAACGCTTCACTCATCAGTGAGATTCCTTTCCGGGAGAAACCATCTATAATAATTCGGCGGCAGTCAAAACCCAGCAGCGGTCAAAAGAACACCTCCAGGAACCATTGCACTAAGCTGCGCATAGTGCTGCCATCTGTCTCTGCTCCCTGATCCGTCCCCTCACCTCCTGCCTCCTCCTGCTCTGCAGGTGCAGCATCCGCCCGCAGGATCTCATCGAGGATATTCAGGATGTGCGGGCCGTAGTCTGCGCCGGCAGCCCAGCCGTACCCCTGCGGGTTCTCCTGGATCCCCAGCCACTCCACGTACGGCGCGCAGCCGCGGTGCACCTTCTCGAAGCGGGGATCGACGCATTCGTTGACCAGGTCGTCCGTGGTCGCGTAAGCTTTCAGGTGCTGGATCTGTGCGCGGATCCCCTCTCTGGGGGTCTCGAAGGAGTTCCCTGTCATCCCGGTACTCGTGACACCCATCCCGCAGAAATTGTACTGCTCATAAGTCACCGCTGTCGGCGGGGGAAAACGGAACCATCCGGTCTCAAGACACGCCTGTGCAAACGCAATGTCCCCTCTGACACCTTCCGCGGCGCCTTCCTCCAGGTAGATCGCAGGGAGGCCCAGCATCTCCTCCGTGGCGTCCGGATTCATCATAAGGAGGCAGGCCCGCATCTGCTGCGCATCTGCCTCGGCCGTACCCATGATCAAAGTGCCATCTGCCTCGGGCTCACCGATGATTTGTGTATCCTCTGCCGCATGATCACTCATGCCTCTCACGCCCCCTGCATCGGCTCTCAAATTGAGGCAGGATGCGAGCACGACGGTCAGAAGTAATGTTGTCAGGAGTCTTTGCATCATTCTTTCCAAAACTAACGTTTACTCTCCCACTCTTCCCTGGTCATCCGATTGATGTGGCCTCTGCGCGTCTCACCCATCTGCGGGACAGGCGCATCTTCCGTGGTCCACTGAGGACGGAAGCCCAGTTTCTCCTGAACGCGCCGGGACTTCTCATTGCCGTCGTAATAACCGCACCAGACGCGGGCCAGATGCAGGTCTTCGAAGGCATGGCGCATCACTTCTCGGGCTGCTTCCGGAACGATGCCGCGCCCCCAATAGGGAACGCCGACCCAGTATCCGAGCTCCGCCTCATCCTCGCCGGCCGCCAGGTCATTGTGGTGCAGGCCGATGCTGCCGATGGGCAGGCCGGTCTCCCTGAGCACGATCGCATAGGTCTCCGGCACAGCCAGGACCTCCCTGATGACCTGCCGGCTGTTCTCGACGCTCGTGTGCACAGGCCAGCCTGCGATCGGTCCCACGAGAGGGTCCTTAGCGTATTTATAACACTCCTCCGCGTCGGTCTCTTCCCACGGACGCAGGATCAGTCTCTCTGTCTCCAGGATCATTGTGCCTCCCTCTCCAGTTCTTCCAGAAACGTCTCCAGAAAGGCATGCCGTCCCTCGGCCATCTCCTTGCCGGCGGCAGTATTCATGAGGTCCTTCAGGCGGAGGAGTTTTGCGTGAAAATGCGCCACCGACTCCTCCTTATCTGCAGTTTATGCCTCCTGTCCGCTGACCTTCTTATAGAACGCGACAGCGGCGGCCAGGTCCTCCTCCGTGGGGTGTCCTTTGGCTGTCCCGCCCACCAGTTTGAAGGGGCCAAAGGTGTTGTAGCCGCGGCAGTTGAATTCACCCGCCAACGTGCACTGGCGCGCCTCGAGAGCTTTCCGGACTGACTTGGTATGGCTGCCGAGCTCTAACGCACTGGTGTAGAGAAGGAAGACGCGCTTGCCGGCGGGCAGCTTCTCCTCGGCGACGCGCAGGATCGGCTTGGCAAAATTACCTCCGTAAATGCCGGACGCAAGACCGATGAGGTCATAGGGGGACAGGTCCTCGGTGACGCCCTGCGTCGCATCGAAGAGCTGCACCTCCGGATCCGCGGCTGCGATGGCTTCCGCCAGTTTGCCGGTGTTGCCGTGGTGAGTGGAATAATAGATCAGAGCTGTTTTCATAGTCCCTCCTTTATGGAACTCAGAGAGAATTGACGGTTTCCTTTGAATGATCTTGAGCGGATCGACGGGTTCCTTTTGGTATTCTCACTTCCTGATCAGACTCTCCAGTGTCTCAAACAGGAGATCCGGTTCCACGGGTTTGCTGAGGTGGGCATCAAGACCCGCCTGCATGCTACGCTGGACGTCCTCGTCAAAGGCATTGGCAGTCAGAGCGATGATCGGTATCGTCCGGGCGTCCCTGCGGTCCATGCCCCGGATCCTGGACGTGGCCTCCAGGCCGTCCATCTCAGGCATCCTCATATCCATGAGGATGACGTCGTAATACCCTTCTTCATGACTGCTGAACATCTCTACGGCGATCCGGCCGTTCTCAGCGTGTTCGACTTTCATCTCCCGCATGGAGAGGACCATCATCATGATCTCGGCATTGATGAGCACGTCCTCGGCCAGGAGGACCCTGCGTCCCGTCAGATCGGCGGTCTCCCGGATCAGTTTGGAGTTTTTCTTCTTGAAAGCTTCCCGGAACTCGTCCATCACAGACCCGGCAAAGAGAGGTTTGGTGACAAAGGTGTCGACACCCGCTTCTCTCGCCTCCTCCTCAACGTCCTCCCAGTTGTAGGAAGTGAGGATGATGATCGGGGTATCCGGTCCCACGATGGAGCGGATCTGCCTGGTCGTCTCCACACCGTCCATCTCCGGCATCTTCCAGTCCACGAGGATCAGGTTAAAATCATCGCGGCGGGCATGGCGCATCCTGACCAGATCCACCGCTTCGCGTCCCGAGGTCACCATCTCACAGCTGACGCCGACCTGGCCCAGGATGACCTGCGCGTGCTCACAGGCGATGCGGTCGTCGTCGATGACCAGGACACTCATCTCGTGGGGCCGGAGATCGATATCCGTCCCTCCGGCTGTCCGGTGGTCCGCCTGTGTCAGTGTGATCGTCACGATGAAAGTCGTACCGACGCCCTTTTCACTCTCCACCTCAATGGTGCCGTTCATCAGCTCCACGATGCTCCTGGTGATAGGCATCCCGAGTCCGGTGCTGCCGTATTTGCTCGTGCTGGAGGAGTCCTCCTGCGAGAATGCGTCGAAAAGTTTGGGCAGGTATTCTTTGCTCATACCGATGCCCGTGTCGCGGATCGTGAACCGAAGCGTCGCCTTGTTGTCCATCCTGGCTACGTCTTCGATGTCAAAAGTGACCGTCCCGCCTTCCGGTGTGAACTTCACGGCATTGCCCAGGATATTGATCATCACCTGGCGCAGTTTCATGTCGTCGCCGACGTAATACTCGTCGATCTGTCCCTTGGTACGGCACTCATAGTGCAGTCCCTTGTCCCTGCACTGACCGCTGACGATGGTGTTCACCTGCTCCAGGGCCTTGGAGAAGGAGAATTCCTCGTTTTTGATCGTCAGCCGGCCGGACTCGATGCGGCTCATATCCAGGATATCGTTGATGATGCTCAGCAGGTGATGGGCCGAAGTGCCGATCTTCTCCAGATACTCCCTGGTCTGGTCCGAGATGGCGGGATCGTTCAGGGCGATGTTGTCCAGGCCTATGATGGCGTTCATGGGCGTGCGGATCTCGTGGCTCATGTTGGAGAGGAAGGCAGTCTTGGCCTTGTTGGCGGTCTCCGCTTCCTGCAGGGCTTCCTGCAGAGCCTGCTGCTGTTCCATGCTCTTGCGGGTCTCCTGGTCCACGTCCACGAAGCAGGCTCCCACAGCGTGGACGAGATGATCGTTCCGGTCCTCCGGGCGTTTCACGCCGGCAAAACGGACCTCCTCCCACATATCCCTGTCATGGCGATCCACCATGTAGCGGAAGGCGATGACGCGCTGCTCCTTCAGTCTGGCCTTCACATTCGCCGGCTGGATGAAGTGCAGGAAATCCTCGATATATTCCTCTTTGATATTGGCCCGCGCATAGGCCGTGACAGACTCCAGATATCTGAAGCGTTCTCCCGCCTTGAAACCGTCCTGAAGGTCCTCATGCGCCTGGTAGCAGACACCGGTGTCCTTGTCCAGGTCCAGATAATAGACGCTCCAGTAGTCGGAGGCCAGAGCCGTGATCATCCGGTTCTGCTCCTGCTGCTGCTCTTTCTGTACCAGCAGTTCATTCTGCAGAGCCAGCTTGTGTTCCATCTCCTGCTGCTTGACACGGTTCTCCGCGTCGGCGGTCTCTTTTTCCAGCTGCAGGCGGGAGTTCCTGCGCGCCTGACGGAAGATGAAGGCGAACATACCGAGCAGGACGGCCACCGTCAGGCCTGTCTGGGCCATGCTGCGCCGGATGATCCCGCCGGAAATGGCACTGATGTTCTCACTGATCACGCTCTCCCGGATCAGATAAGTCAGGAACCAGTCGGTGCCCTTCACAGGCACATAACTGAGCGTCTCTTTGATGCCGTCGTAAGTGAAACAGACCTCTCCCCTGTTCCCCTCGGTAAAATCCCGCACGCATTCCCCGTACGAGTAGCCGGGGTCATAGTCGGCTTTCTGCAGCGCTTCCAGGAGGTTGTCCTCCACCGCCAGGCCGCCCAGGACCGTGTCTGTCAGGGCGACACCTTCGTTGGTATACATATTGCAGAAAGTGGTTCCGCCCTCCTGCGCGTCCATGGAGACACCGGACAGCATGTCCTTCATGTCGATCTCGATGAAACAGACCACCAGCTCTCTGTCCTGAAAAGTCATGTGGACGGGCACGGCGATGATGACTTTCTTGTCCGCGCTCCTCAGGTTCTTGACCGAGATCTCCGGTCCTTCCAGCGTGAGGTAGTCAAAATGATACTGGTCGATGTCCGTCTGCATGCCCAGAGAGGTATAGATCAGCCCGTCGGTGTCGACAAAAGCGAACTTCTCCATTACGAAGAGTTTCTTCATCTTGGCCTGGTAGGCCTGCAGATGCGGCAGATCGCTCAGATCCTCCTCCGTCATCAGCTCCAGGGCCGTGTGGATGACGTCGATCTTCTCCTGCATGTTGTCGGCTACGACCTGCTCGCGCCGGCCCGCCAGCTCGTCCAGGTACAGAAGGCTGACCGAACGGACAGCGGATTCCGTATCGGCCTGCGCGCTGCGGCCGGTCCAGATCGTTCCGATGACAAGGATCAGCACCAGGGCGATACTGCCGATAACTGCTATATGAGTCGTCGCATTCTTACGGGTACCCAAGGACCATCACCTCTCTGAATAACTTCTTTATCTGTTGATACAGAACAGGGTCACGGAGATCCGGGACAGTTCCACGCCGTCCTGGCTGCGGACGATCACCTCGCACAGACACGTCGTGCGGCCGCGGCGGATGATCCGCGCCTCCCCATAGAGCCGGCCTTCCCTGACGTTTCTGAGGAAATTCAGGTCCGTGCTCATGATCACGTATTCACGGCTGTCAGCCCTGGCCAGTGTCAGGGATAGGGTCTCCGCGATGGAGAAGAACAGACTGCCGTAGACATAGCCCCTCGTATCGATCTGGTCGGGTCTCAGTTTCACGTTGGCTGTGCAGTGTTCGATATCGAGCTCGTCGATCTCGATGCCGTTCCAGAGCATGTAGGTGTTCCTGGCCGCCATGGACAGAGCGTACGCCACACCGGGATCCTGTGCGGGCTCTTTCTCTTTGAACAGCGTCCCCTTGCCCAGCAGGTGGTCGGGATCAAACAGGAAACGGACATCCGCCATCTGCCGGATCCCGGCCTCTCCGTACATGAGGGCCAGGAGAGGCGCTTTGATCTTGCCGGCGCCGTGCTCAGCGCAGACAGTGCCCCCGTAGGAGAGGATCACTTCCGCCCAGCGGGTGAACATCTCCTTGGCCTTGCGCATCTCGGTCATGTTGTGCGGGATCACGTTGACATGGAGATGGTTGTCGCCGAAATGCCCCCAGATAGCGTACTCGTAGCCGCCCTCATTCAGGTCTCTCTCATACATCTCCAGCACTTCGATGAAGTGCTCGTCCGGGAGAGCCATATCTGTGGCCGTCTTGGCGATGCCGGAATATTTGCGCTTGCGGGCGGCGACGCGCATGTTGACCGATTCGGGAACCAGGTGGCGCATATCCAGCAGCCTCTCCCTGTCCGCCGGCGTCTCCGCCAGCCAGGTGTCCTCCGGATCTCCTCCCGCCTGTTCCATGGCGGAGATGATGGTGTCCGTCTCGTCCATGGCGTCGTCTTCGGAATCCGCGTGGATCTCCAGGTACAGCATGTAGTTGCTGCCGTCCGGGATGAGCAGTTCCTCGCCCTTCTGTTTGCGCACGATGTCCAGCGCGTTCCTGTCCATGAACTCCATGGCCGCGACTCTGCTGCAGTTTCTGCGGATACGGCCCGCAAAATCGACAGCCTGCTCCTGCGTATTAAAATAACAGTTCAGCCCGTAGATCACGGAGGGCATGGGGACCGTGCGGAGCTCCAGCTCCGTGAAGACACCGAACGTGCCGTCGGAGCCGATCAGCAGATCGACGAGATCCATGTCGTCCTTGACATAATAGCCCGCCGCGTTCTTGCACGCCGGCATCCTGTAGGTGGGGAGTTCTCCTTCGATGATACGTCCGCCTTCCGTCTGCAGGGAGAAGTGTCTCCCGGACGCGTAGCGCTCTCCTCTCCTCAGCGCGATCACATCGCCGTCGGACAGTACCAGACGGACGGCCTCCACATAGCCGCGCATGGAGCTGTAGCTGAAGCTCTTGGCGCCGGAGGAATTGCAGGCAGCCATGCCTCCGATGGACGCGGTCCCTTCCGTGGGGTCCGGAGGGAAATAGCACTCCGGCATCGAGCGGAAGGTCTCCAGGGCTTCCAGCGAGGCCTCATCCCAATCGTCGTGAGGGAAATCTCTCCCGGCAAGGAACTTGCGGAAAGCATAGAGAGACAGGCCCGGCTGTACGCGCACGTAGACCGCCGGTGCGTCCGGATCAGTCCGGTAACGGCACCTGGCGTCTCTCGGAAGGCCCTGCGTACCGATGCGCATGCCCAGCACGCGGGTCATCTTCTCCACGTTCAGGATATGGCCGCCGTCAGGGACCGCCGCTGCCGCCAGACCGGTGCGATTGCCCTGGATCGTCACGTTGATGTTCTCCTCCCGCATCCTTCGGAGGATCTCTCTCACTTCCTCCTCCGTCGTCGGAAAGGATATAGTCTGTGCCTTACCGATCTGTCTGCTCTCGTCGTGCAGATAGTCCTGATAGTCATCCACCATCGGGCGAACCAAGTTCCATACACCGCTCATGTACGCTCCTCCTGCCTCTTGAAACTCACTTCTGCTGAAAACTGTTGATCCAATGAATACTGTTGATTCAGCGCACCGACGCGCTGAACAGATACTGTTCGTTGCTTGTAATATTACACTTTTGACGTGAATGTGTCAAAGAAAGTGCTGAACAAGTATGGATCTTCGACCAGTCCGCCGGAACCGGTCACCGAACTGCGTACTCCGATAGAGATTCATGTGTTCACCTGTGCTATACTGAAACAAACGGGACACGGCTTTCCTTCCGATGACACGGGAGTTGATGCCGGAAATGACACAGGAGATGACCATGAGCGACTATATCTATGACGCTTTTATCAGCTACAGTCACAGGGACCTGACCTGGGGGAGCTGGCTGCAGCGCAGGCTGGAGACCTTCC
>CAMOJW010000090.1 GCA_946617225.1 uncultured Lachnospiraceae bacterium | reverse complement strand
GATAGCGCCGGGCGGGCACCTGATCATCGGCGGGTACATAGACGCATGGCTTTTCAACTTCGCGATGTCATACGCGATCAGGTTCACCGGAACAGTAGGGCAGACAAGAAGAGGCAGGTTCACCCCTTTTGTGATACGCTGCGTCGCCTTCATGGATGACTTTCTCCTGCTCGGACGGTCAGCGAAAGGCCTGAAACGTGCCACGAAAGCGCTGGACAAGTGGATGCAGGAGAATCTTCACCTGTCGATCCGCGTATCGACGGGGATCATCAGGATCCTCCCGGTCAGGGAGGAGAAGGCAAGGCGCAGCCTGGAGGAAAAGGCGAAACGAGGGTGTCCTGTGGTAGACATGGCAGGCTTCAAGATCTGCAGGACACACATCATGATCCGAAGGAGGGTTTTCATACGGGCAAGACGCGAGTTCATAAGAGCGGCGAAAGAGCTCAGAGATACAGGGACGCTCCGCAGGTCCAGGGCATTCGCAGCGATATCATATTATAGCTTTGTCGCGCAGACGGATTCGGTCCTGTTTGCACGGAAGTACCACGTAGAAGAACTGGTACAGGCCGCCGCGAAGATCGTCGGATTCTATACCAGACTGAAGGACAGACAAAGAAAGGAGATACTTTATGCTTTACAGAAACGCAGAGCAGCTTACGGAGCCGGAGAAGGTACGTCTGGAGAAGCTCCCCGAGTCCACACTGGTGAGGCTCCGGGACAATGTCAGGCTGGAGGAGAAGGAAGATTCGGAGGAAATTGTCCAGACCTACCATTTTGACGAAGTAGTATTCGAGCTTCCGGAAGACAGCGGCATTTCTACGGCTGAAGAGGTCGAAGAGAATTTCGCTGACTGGTGGACCTACGGATCACAGCCGGAGGAAGAGACGCCCTCTCTCGAAGAGCGGATCAGCCTGCTCGAAGAAGTGATCCTCGCAATGTGAGAAAGGAGAACGGCATGAGCGCAAAAGCAAAGATCATCAAGGCACAGTACAAGACCCACAGGATCACCGCGGAGGACGTATGGGCCTACGCCGATGAAGGCGTCATCACCGCACAGGAGGCGGTCCTGATCTGCGGCCCGCGGCCCAACGAAGCAGCTCCGGAAGCGTGAGCAGGAGCGCTGAAAGATGGGCGGGGGAATGACACAGACAGAGATCGTCGGGAAGCTGCTCGAAGCGAACCGGATCATGTCGGACGTGATCGACAGACTCTTCCAGGAGCTAATGCAGCATGTGACCGTCGAGGAGATCGACCGGGCGACGATGGAGAAGATCCGGAGCGCAGCGCTGATCACCCAGAAGGTCACGGGATAAAGGAGGCCGCCATGGATGAAATCACGAAAGTTGAGATCGACCGCATCCACGACGAGGATAAGCGCCAGAACCACCGGCTGGATAAGCTGGAGAGCAACCTTGAAGAGATCAGGAAGATCTCTGCGGCCGTGGAGCGGTTGGCTGTGAACATGGAAAACATGCTTCTGGAGCAGAAGAAGCAGGGGGAGCGCCTGGATGAACTGGAGCAGAAGCCTGCGGAAGCATGGTCATCCATGCAGCGGACGATCATGACGACCATCTGCGCAGCTCTGGCCGGCGCGGTGGCCTATGGAATCATGCAGATGATTGCGGCATACGCCGCACACTGAAGGGAGAACGTATGGAAAGAGAGATCATCATGGAGCTGCTGCAGGCGCTGATCATGCTGGCCACGCTGCTGATCACGCGATACGCGGTACCTTATCTGGTATCACGTATCGGATCAGAGAAGATCCGCCAGGCGGTGACACTGGCACAGCAGGCTGTGCTCTACGCGGAACAGGTATATTCTCCGGATGTCGCATCGGGAGAGGACCGGAAGAATGTGGTCGTTGAGCTCCTGCACAAACTGCTGGAGTCCAGAGGGATCGAAATGTCTGAGGACGAGATCGATATGCTGATCGAGGCCGCGGTCAGGACGATGAATGCGGGCAAGGCAGAGAAGAAGGATGCGGCCATCGGCGAGGAGGGCTGGTAAATGAACGAACGGGACATCACGATCTGCGGTCACGGATCCGGGACGCCGTCGCTCAAAAACATGGAATGGTATCTGTCGTACAGATACAAAGAGATGATGAACAACGGCGTCCGGAAGAAACTGATCGCGGTCCGCCGGCTGAAAGCCCTGGATAACGATTACAAGCGCCAGCGTTTCCATGACCTGTATGCTTCGATCCTGGGAAGGAACACATACAGCCAGGACCGTCGGCAGTTCGTCTACACACCGCTGAACGGAAGATACTATTCCGACTGCAGTTCCTCAGGCTGCGCGACATATCAGCGGTGCGGAGCGGAGATCCCGCTCCTCAACACTGCAGGCATGCTGGGATCGGATCTGTTCGAGACCGTGGACTGCGGGATCGAGCGCGGACATGTGGTCCGGCCGGAGCTCCTCAAGGTCGGGGACGCGCTGCTCTTTGCCGGAAATGAGAAGCGCAGGGAACAGTCCTATGTCGGCCATGTGGAATATGTCTACGAGATCCCGCAGGCCCTCAGGTCGGGCTGGGAGAGCAGGGACGGAAGGTGGTACTACATCGAGGACGATGAAGCCGTCAGAGACACATGGAGATACATCGGCGGAAGATACTACTGCTTCGACGGGGCGGGACGCATGATCGCCCAGACCTGGCACAAGGATGGACCGCTCTGGTATTTCCTCGGAGCTGACGGAGCGATGCTCGCCGGCCAGTGGCTGCATTTCGACGACGCATGGTTCTATCTCGAAGCCGACGGCCGGATGGCGACAGACGTCTTCGTCCCGGATCCGCGCGGCTGGTGCTACGTGGACGCCGACGGAGAGTGGGACGGAAGGTATCACGAAACGAAGCCGATCGGCCCGGGTGTCCGCATCGTCGGGGAACAGGAGCACTGAGCAGTGAAGACCGTGAAACGAATCATCGCGCTCGTGGTGCTCTGCAGCATGGTCCTGCTTCCAGTATCTGCAGCCAGGGGAGCCGACGGGACAGGAGTTCCGCCGGAGATCCAGCAGAAGTTCCTGGAGGACGGTGGGACCGTGGACTATGTGGATGTTACGTGCATGGGCCCCGGATACAACGGGACCTACAGACACGGCCGCAAAAAGATCCAGGTGCAGAAAGGAGCTCCGGAGGACGTCCTGCCTCACGAGTACGGGCATTACATCTACCATTCCACCATATTGAGGTGGGATGCGGAGCACCGGGGATACCTCACGGCACTCCATGAGTTCTTCAAAAATGATCCGCGGTTTTCGTCAGAGAACGAGACCTTTGCGGTCATTTATTCCTGGAGTTGCACCGGTGCAACCGGCGGAGAGATGCGGGAGATGGTCGAATATGCTGAGGACCTGCTTCTGAATACAGTAAAATGATCAGCAAGGCCCTGCGGGAGATTCTGCAGGGCTTTTTTATTTCCGGGGATATGCTATTATATAAGAAGATTGTGCTGTGCTGGACGGCGCGATTTTGGAACAAATTTGGAACGGCCCTGGAAAAAGTGAGAGTTTACGCCAATCTTTGGCATAAAACAGGCGGGTTCGACTCCCGTCATCTCCATTAAAATCGGAAGACCGCATAGATACTGGAAAGTTGAAATAATCCAGTATTTATGCGGTCTTTCACTGTGTCAGGGGTTGCACATCATGTGCGGTAAAATGCACCCGATGTGCCAAAAAAAACACATCATTTTTTGGAACGATTTGGAACGCCGGAAGGAACGGTCAGGGAGGCGATCTGGTTCATGGTGACCAGGTCCATCTCACGCTGCTTGTCCTTCTGGGCATGGACATAGATCCTCTGGAGGGTGGCCGGCGTGGCCCATCCGCCGGAACGCTGGACGAACGGCAGCGGGACGCCGAGCGTGATCGCGCTGGAGGCATAGAAATGCCGGAGCTTGTGGACGGAGAAGCGCGGGATCCCGAGCCGGTCCTGTACGCTGTGGAGCCGGACGGTGATCTGCCCGGGAGCACCGCGGTACACGAAACCCTGGGAGCGGATCAGCTCAGAGAGGTATTCCGGGATCTCGATCTCACGGGTGGAGGTAGCGGTCTTCCCGTGATCCTTTATTACCCAGTGCCCCTCTTTGTCCTGGACCTTTGCCTGATGGATGCGGACGGAGGTATCGGAGACGTCCGAAAGTTCCAGGGCGCAGATCTCCGACCGCCGGCAGCCGAGGGACGCGAGGATGATCGCAGCCTCATACCGGGAGCCTCTCAGCGCCTCGCAGACCGCGCGGACCTCGTCGTCCGTCGGAATATAGGGTTCGACCTTCTGGAGGTCAGGGAGGGCAACATGGAGCACGAGGTCAGGCAAAACGGAGCGCATCACGGAACGGATGAAGCCGTACATGTTGCTGACAGACTTCGCGGATCTGTGAGTGATGTCCCGCCGGGCATTGTCATCTTTCCCCCGGGAATATTCGGAGACGACCTTCTGGACGTCCTGGCTCCCGATGTCGCCGATCCGGAGGCTGCAGAAGTGAGCGAAATGCTTCTGCAGGTATGCGTGCAGGCGGACGTACTCCCGGATCGTGGATTCACTGAGGGATCCTTCCACGCTGATGATGTAAGCGCCGGCGGCCGCGTCGAAGGAGCTGGTCCCGGTGGGACGCCTGTCTCCGGCCTCGGCGATCTGCCGCATGATCAGCCGCTCCGCTTCCCTGTCTGTGGGCTTATGGTCTATCGTGATACTGTAGGACCGCCCGTCTACCATCTTGCGGATATTCCAGTTCCCGCTTTTCAACTGACGTATGGCCATGCGCTCCACCTTCCTCTCATTATCGGAAATGTATCAATATTGTCTCAACTGGCGCCAGATGCTGATGATGTTTCCCTCCTCTTGTAGGCACAACTGGCCACAAGGCCGCGGACGGTATTCAGGACGATGGCCTTTCCTTCGTCGTTCAGTTCCCGGTATTCCTCCAGAAGAGAAAGCTCATCAGAAGAAAGAGAGGGACGATTAAGCAGTTCAAGGTCGCCTTCGGTCAGGAAGCGCATGGTGATATTCACCTTGCCGAGAATATAATCAGAACTGACATTGAAAATATCACAAAGAGCCTCGAGCGATTCAAAGTCGGGCTCCCTCACTCCGCGCTCGTACTGCGAAATAGTCTGTTTGCTGACGCCCATTTTGTCAGCCAGCTCTTGCTGAGATAATAAGTTCTGTTTCCTTAAAGTTCGTAGCCTATCTTTAAAACTGGACATCTCAATAACCTCTCGAAGTAATCAAAATGTTTATTTACCTATTGACAAGTATAAACTATCTGTTTATATTAGTAAAGTAATCAATACGTTTACAAAAGGAAGGAGGGATACCACATGGAACTGTTACTCCCGGACAAGAAAGAAATCGGAAAAAGACTCAGGAAACTGCGCGCAGAAAAGACGCTCGATGAGGTGGGAAGCGTTTTAAATGTTTCTTCGATGGCTGTATCGCTTTGGGAAAGAGGCGAAAGAACACCGAACGATGAAATGAAGGTCAGGATCTCAAAGTACTATGGAGTGCCTGTAGACGTTTTATTTTTTACCTAAAGAGTAAACGATATGAGTACAAATCTGCTATCCTTCGGATACCAGATTTTCTAACCCCTTGACAGGGCTTAGAAAACAATTTGTCCAAAGGAAGGAGATTACAGGGATGGAGAATCTGGAGAAGAGGATCAGAGCGGCAGCGGCAGCGAGAGGGCTCACTGTGGCAGAAACAGAAAGGAGGGCAGGCGTGTCGAACGGGACTGTGTCAAAAATGAGGACATCGTCCCCGAGCATTGACAAGGTAGTGAAGCTGGCGGACACACTCCACATAAGTCTTGATGAATTATGCGGAAGGAAGGAGAGAAACAATGCCGAGAACAAGTCTTGACCGGATGTCTCCGGAGATGACCCGGCAGCGCTTCGTGAAAGATCTCAGAAAGACAATCGACAGCCACCGGGTGGCAAATACTCCGACTTATGAAGAGATCGGGGACCAGATCGGCATCAGCCGCAGGACCATGTGCTCCCGGATGCGGAACGGAGATTTTTCATTTGAAGAGTTCGCCGGCATCGCCAGGATCCTGCGCTTCACGGAGCAGGAGATCTGCAAGCTGGTAACAGAGAGGAGTGTATTGTGACGAACAGGAACAGGAACATGGAACGGGCTATCAGAAGAAGAGAGAGGAAGAGACTGGCGGACTTGAACAGGAACGACCGCTCTGTATTTGAGGTGATGATAAAGGTCATGCTCACGGCATTGGCGGTGATCATCGGGCTGGCGATCTGGATCTGGGCAGCGGAAGCGCAGGCTGAAGAGGAAGCCTTCGCCGCGGTCCTCCGGAGGACGAGACTGATCCACAGGGAGGAGCTTATGGACACGGAATGCTTCCACGTACCTCCCTTGCCGGAAGTGCTGCCGGCGGACGGGGAACCGCCGCAGGCGATCGAGATCAAGGAAGCGAAGCAGGCGGAGGAGCTCCCCGCGGAGCCGGCGGGACACTGGGAGAACCTGGGAAAGCACAAGATCACACACTACTGCCCGGAACGGTGCTGCAACGGGGAGAACGCGTGGGAGACAGCCTCAGGCGCGCCCATGACCTTCGGACGGACCGTGGCGGCCAGCGCCCGGGAGTTCGGATTCGGGACGAAGCTGCTCATCGACGGGAAGGAATATACCGTGGAAGACCGCGGCGTCGGGCCCGGGTGCATCGATATCCTGGTACCGACACATAAGGAAGGAAGGCAGCGGGGCAGGTTCTACACGGACGTCTATGTCTGGAGGGAGGACTGACCATGGAGAAAAGAGAAGCACGGGAGATCCAGGACGCATATTCGAGGGACCTGGGAGTGATCATGCACTACGGCAAGGAGGCGCCGATCCCGCCGAAGATCTCATCGACCGCATACGGATGGGGCCGCGTGGTGACATGCAGGCGGTGCGGAAGGACGGTCGCCAGCGAGGACGACAGATACTGCTCCGGGTGCGGACAGAAGATCCTGCACTGCAGGACGGCAAAGATCGCAGAGGAGAGATGGAAGAAGCTGTGCGAAGAGGCGGCAGCGGCAGTATGAACCGGATCGTATACGAGGAAGTGAAGGACGAGTCCGACGGAACCACGCCGAGACTCGAGGAAGCGCTGCATGACGCCTGGAGCTACGCACCGGGCGAGATGCCGGGAAAGTACATTGGAAAAAGAAAGATCGTCCTGGAAGACGGAGAGGTGATCACCTTCCTGTTTTATTACGATCCGTCCGGCTCGGAACACCGTTTCAGGTATCGGACGGAGCCGGAATATGAACCGGGCCGCTGGAAAAAGAAATGAGCCCGCCGTCGGCAAACGGTGGACTCGGGGGTCTGTGGTGTATCTGATGTTGACAAGATCAGTATATCACAGGCCGTGGATGAAAGCAAAGAAAACCGCGGCCATTCGCACTCTTTCCGGCCTTGTATGGGGTATTAACATTCCAACGAAACCGAGGGAGCATGTACGAGCGAGAGAAAAAGATAGACTGCGGTCCGTACCGGGAGATCGATATCATCCCGAGGTCGGAAGCGGCGGACGACGCAGTCAGGAAGCGACGACGAAAACGCCTCCGGGTGACCTCACCGAAACAGCAGGGTCTGAACGACAAGAACGCGAAGAGGTACCTGCTCCAGCTCCTGAACGGGAACTTCGGGGCAGAGGACCTGCACGTGTCCCTGACATACGACGGGGAGAGTCTTCCGGAGACGGTGGAGCAGGCGGAGGAGACCGTGAGGAACTACCTCCGGCGGGTGGCCTACAGGAGGAAAAAGCTGGGGCTCCCGCCGCTGAAGTATATCCTGATCACGGAACGGGGATCCCGGAGCGGGAGGATACATCACCATGTAGTCATGAACGGCGGGATTCCGAGAGACGAAGTCGAGATGATGTGGACGGCCCAGAGGATCAACTGGAGGAAGGTAGGGACACCGGGGTACCGGATCGAGCAGCTGGGGTACGTCAACGCGGACAGGCTCCGGCCGACGGAGACGGGTCTGGAGGAGCTGAGCAAGTACCTGACGAAAGACCCGAAGGGGAAGAAGCGATGGTCATCCAGCCGGAACCTGGAACGGCCCATGGAGCTCCCGCCGGCGGACCACAAGTATACGAGGCGCCGGGTGATCCAGCTGGCCACGCTGCCGCCGGAGGAGCGGGAGGCGTGGTTCCGGAGACAGTTCCCGGGATACAGGATCATCGACACCAGGGCGGAGTACTACGAGGAGACGGGCTGGCATATCTATGTCAGGGCCTGGAAGAAAGGAGTCGGATAGATGTACAGAGTGACGGTGAGGATCCTGGCCACGCCGGAAGACTTCTGGGCTTCTGTGGATTTTGTGGACAGCTCCGGGAAAACGCACCGGCGGGAAGTCAGGCAGGACCGGGCGGCGCCGATGCGGTCCAACATGCTGCAGGCGCTGATCAGCGCGGTGGGGATCCTGACGAAGCCCTGCGGGCTGACAGTCATCGCCCAGAACGATTATCTGGAGGCGCCCATGACGCAGGGATGGATCTGCGCATGGAAAGAAAGGGGGTGGACGAACACGAAGGGAAAGAAGGTTCAGAACTGGGAACAGTGGAACGAGCTGGAAGGGCTGCTCAGGACGGGCGGTCACCAGGTGGAGGAGGTCAGATGTCAAAAAGCATAATCCCGCAGCCGGAGCCGAGGCAGTGCTACGTCTGCGGAGCGAGGAAGAGGCTGGAAGTGCACCACGTCATGTATGGCCATGGACCTCGCCACCTGTCCGAGAAGTACGGGCTGAAGGTAACACTGTGCGACATGCACCACAGGCACGCGCCGGCGGGGATCCACGCGGGGAACCGGGAGCTGGACCTGAGGCTGAAGGCAGTCGCGCAGACCGAATTCGAGAAGATCTACGGACATTCGAAGTGGATGCGGACATTCGGGAGGAACTATCTGGAAGAACCGGTGGAAGTTGCACCGGTGCAACGGGATGAAGACCCTGGAATGTTGAAGCAGGGCTTCACTTTTTTGGAGGAGGACAATGAGAGCGGACTGTATGGAGAATGTGGCGAAGAAGAACCTGGATGCGATCCGGCAGGGTGACATCGCCCGCGTAAGGCGGACCTTCAAGGTCGGGGACAGGATAAAGACGGAGACAACGGACGCCTTCGGAGGCGTGCATATCAGGAGCCTGAAGATCGTGCGGTTCCTGCCGCATCTGGTGGAGCTCCTGCACCAGAGGACGATCACCTACGGGGACCTGGTGGTATACGTGAGATCCGGCGAGAAGCCGATCAAGCTGTACGAGGATGTCCCGCAGGCCAGAAGGAGATGGCCGGCAGGGCCGGAATACAGGGCACTGGGGGGGTGATGAGAT
>CAMOJW010000089.1 GCA_946617225.1 uncultured Lachnospiraceae bacterium | reverse complement strand
AAGCGGCACGAAGCCCCCGCCTCTTAGCGATATGCGTAGGCGGTGGGTAGTTCACATGGCACCACATCAGTAGTCATCTATCCCCCGCCCGAATCAATCCGGGTGGGGGTATTTCTGCTGTCACACAGATATATATTCAAGTAAAGCCGTAACGGTAAATCTCGTGATATACTTAAAAAACAGTATAAGCGCAAAGGTAAATGATCTTGTTCGAGGACGGGGAAGTGAAGGAACCAGCACAGGCACTGTATCTACTCAGCGTAGGTTGTTCCCGGCACAGGCACATATTATTCTGAATACCGGAAGGAGGTATCCATTATGAACCAATATGTGACCGGAACGATGATCAGGCACCTGCGCGAGAGCAAAAAGATGACCCAGCAGCAGCTGGCGGAAGAAATCGGCGTAAGCGACAAAGCAATATCCAAGTGGGAGACCGGCAGAGGCTACCCGGATATATCGCTCATCGAACCGCTGGCGGAGGCTCTGGGAGTATCGATCATTGAGCTGTTTGCCGGCGAAGGCGTCATCAATACCAACAGATCGTTCAACATGCGGCGGATGAAGGTGCACGTGTGCCCGATCTGCGGAAACATCATCCAAAGCACAGGAGAAGCCGTGGTCAGCTGCTGCGGAATCGTTCTTCCCGCACTGGAAGCGGAACCGGAGGACGACGCCCATCATCTCCATCTGGAAAAAGCGGAAGACGAGTACTATGTAACGATCCCCCACGAGATGAGCAAAGACCACTATATTTCGTTCATCCTGGCACTGCGGGACGACGGATGTGAGATCCGGAAACTGTATCCGGAGGGAAATGCGGAGGCGCGGTTCAAGATCAGCAGGACCAGAGGTCTCCTGTACTATTGCAATAAACACGGACTCTTCAAAGCATCGGTATCGTATCCAGGCACGTCGCGGCGCACCTGACATGCCGACTATCGACAGGGCTGGAACACAGGGTATAATTGGAAACGGGGGCAGTATATGGTGATCGCACCGGAGATCCGGGAGTCAACAGCCGAAGAGCGGAGATCCTATATCAAAAAGCGCTTTCCCTGCATATCCGACTGCGATATGTGCGGGCTCTGCACCGTCTTCCGGGGCAAGGATGCAGAACACGCATATGAAGACTATATTGCGGGAAGACGTTCGTTTGAAGAAGTGTCGGCGGATTACAGAGGCAGATAGTCATTAGAGACAAATTGGATCGGAAGGAGTTTTCATGAAAAGATTCTTTGATCTCGGCGATCGCTATGCGAAGGAGAGCAGCTGGAAAGATTTTGCCCTGGTGAAGTTCTGTCTGTTCGCCATGGGCCTGATGGCCGGCACACAGGTTCCCGACAGATATAAGAAACCTGTGATCGGAACAGCAGCCGGTGTATTTGCACTGACTTACGTGCCTCTCATGGCCAAAGTGTTCAGGATCGCATTTCAAATGACAAATGAAAGGAGCCAAAAAATGAGCGAAGACATGAAGAAACTGGACAATGAGCTGCTGAACCAGGTGTCAGGAGGAAATGACGGGCAGTTCGGACCGCAGGACATGGTCCACAATCTGGCCTATTATGTGGAGCATAAGGTCGCCCATCTTCCTGCCGGGACCTGCCTGGTCATGCAGGCGCAGCCCGCCGGCGCGGTGATGCCCGGGCATCAGTTCTACAATGGCGATACCATCTGGGTGCATGGCCGTTACTGGGAGGGCGGTTATTTTCTGGCCTTTGACAACGGCGTCTATGGGTATGTGGATGCACAGTATGTGATCTGAGGATCGCCGGAAATGATCATTGAAAGAGTGAGGTGAACCATGCAGTCCGCGGGAGACAGCCGTCATTCGGGCTCTGTGAATCCGCTGGGCATCGCGCCTGTCGGCAGCCTTCTGCTGCAGTATGCGATCCCCAGTATCCTCAGTACGCTGATCGCCTCCCTTTACAACATGGTGGACCAGATCTTCATAGGGCAGCGGATCGGTTACCTCGGGAATGCGGCGACGACGGTCGCCTATCCCCTGACCTTCCTGTGCGGGGCGCTGACGATCCTGTTCAGCAACGGTTCTTCCGTGAACTTCAATGTCTCCAACGGGAGAGGGAACAGAGACGAAGCCCTGAGCTACGCCGGCGCGGGCATCACGATGCTGCTGGCGGAGGGCCTGTTTACAGCTGTCCTGGTCCTTCTGTTCACACCCGGTTTCGTCCGCCTGTTCGGAGCCACCGAACAGGTCTATCCCTATGCGCTGACGTATATGCGTCTGATCGCTCCGGGATTCCCTTTTCTGGCGCTCACTTCCGGCGGGACGCTTCTGATCCGCTCGGACGGCAGTCCCCGCTACGCGCTGGTCTGTTCTCTCTCAGGCGTCGCGCTGAACTTCGTCCTGGACTATCTGTTCCTGTTTCCGATGAACATGGGGATCGCCGGTGCCGCGACAGCGACGGTCCTCGGGCAGGTCCTCTCTGCGGTGCTCGTCGCGGCATACCTGGTGCGATTCCGTACCGGGCGGCTGGAGAGAAGACATTTTTCTATATCCGCCGCGAAGCTGCAGCAGATCATGTCGATCGGCGCGGCCGGGAGCCTCAACCAGGCGGCCATGCTCGTCATGAACCTGGTGCTGAACAGCTCGCTGAGCCGCTATGGCGCCATGTCCGTCTATGGGGGCAGTGAAGCGCTGGCTGCGGCCGGCGTCGTCACCAAAGTCAATTTTCTGTTCTACTCGACGATCATCGGCTGCAGCATCGGCGGGCAGCCCATCATGGGGTTCAACTTCGGCGCCCGCAATTATGAGAGGGTGAAGGAGACAGCGTATCTGATCTTCCGGTACGCCTTCGTGATCGGTGCGATAGAGACTGCCTGCTTCTGGCTGTTCCCGCACCGGATCCTGCGGCTGTTCGGCAGCAGCGTCGGAGGTTATGAGGCCTTTGCGATCCGCTACATGCACGAGTTCATGCTGCTGGTGATCCTGGCCGGCGTCCTTCCCGTCTCCATGAACGCCATGGTTTCGATCAAGAAGCCGCGAAACGGCATCATCATCTCGCTCTCCAAGCAGCTGGTGCTCATCGTCCTGCTGCTGATCCTGCCCCGTTTTCTCGGCATCGACGGCGTCCTGCTCTCGGGGCCGGTCGCTGACTTCCTTGTCGCCCTTGCGGCGTTCTTTGTGATCCGCGGCGCTTTCAGTCAGTTGGGACAGGAGCCGTGTTGACTGTGAATAAGAGGTGATTCTGAAGTATGGCTCTCTACGCGATAGGAGATCTTCATCTGCATTTTCAGTCTGAACTGAAAGCGCCCGGGCAGCTGCATGACCGGGTATGGAAGGACCATGAGGTGAGGTTCCGCAGGAACTGTGAGAAGCTGGTCAAACCGGACGACACACTGGTACTGATCGGCGACCACAGCTGGGGCAGGAATCTGTCGGAATGTGAGCAGGACCTGCAGTACATCTGTGATCTGCCGGGAAGGAAGATCCTGATCCGCGGCAACCACGATATGTTCTGGGATGCTAAGAAGACCGGACGGCTGAACGACCTGTACCGGCCGCGGCTCACTTTTCTCCAGGACAGCTATGAATCCTATCGGGACTACGCGATCGTAGGAACGAAAGGATATACTTTTGAAGGGCCCTTCTGGGTCGACCGCCGCGGCAGGATCGTCGGCTGGGATGAAGCGGAAGAGGAGCATGCCCGGAAACTTGTGGAGAGGGAACTGCAGCGGCTCAGGACGTCCTTTGAACTGGCCAGGGCAGATGGCTATCGGAAATACATCCTGTTTCTGCACTATCCTCCGACCAATATCATGGAGGAGCGGAGCGGCTTTACCGACATGGCGGAGGAGTTCGGAGCGGAGCAGGTGATCTACGCCCACAGCCACGGGGCACAGCGTTTCCATGACAGCATCCATGGAGAGTTCCGCGGCAGACAGTATCATCTGGCGTCCGGCGACTACCTGCGCTGGCAGCCGCTGAAAGTGATGGAATAGGGGACGGGGCGTCCGCAGCTCGATGGATCGCTCGCATCTGAAGGAAATGTAACGAAAGGGGAAACTATGGCAGGCAAGAGACAGAAGAAAGTGACACAGGACCTGACCAGGCTGGGGAATACGAAAGAAGAGAAGAAAAACTCCTTCCGAAATCTAGGTCTCGTGGAGATCATCATAGCGATCGCTGCGATAGTGGTGGTAGCTGCATACTGGATCATCAAGGACTATAACGAGGGCAAGCCCTTTTTCGCATGGATCGCTGTGGCCGTGTTGGCCATTGCGGCTATTCTTTACGCGTACACGAACAGCAGGAAGGAGTAGAGAGATACGCAGAGTCTGAGGACGATCCAACAGTAAGGAGAAAAAAGAGGATGCAGGTGAAGGTCCTTATATTGACAATTTGTACAGATAATGCTAACTTGAATTAGAAGAAACTAACTCAAAGCCAGCGGAATGCCTCACGCGAGTGAGGCTTTTTCAGGGATATGGGTTAGTTTTGTAAAACTCATTGTTCAAACCATAAGGAGAGAGAGAATGAAACTCACGGAAACGAAGCCGGACCAGACCGGTGTGGTCCGGAAGATCGGCGGGGATGCGCACTTCATGAGCCGCATCACGGCGATCGGGGTCACGGAGGGAACAGATTTTCAGACTGTGCGCAACGACAGGAAGATGCCTGTTCTGATCTATCTGCGGGAGTCGCTGATAGCTGTCAACCGTGCGGATGCGGAAAGGATCGAGGTGGAGACGAGATGAAGGACAGGATCGCACTTTTGGGACAGCCGAACTCCGGCAAATCGACCGTCTATAACGCGCTGACCGGTTCACGGCAGCACGTCGGCAACTGGCCCGGCAAGACCGTGGAGAAGAACGACGGTTTCTATACCTATAAAGATTCGCGCTATACAGTGACGGATCTGCCCGGCAGCTACGGACTCTCCGGCAACTCAGACGAGGAGATCATCACTGTGGATTTCATCAGATCGGGGCAGGCCGACCTGGTCTGCATCCTGGTGGATGCCTCTCAGCTGGAGCGCAGCATGTATATGGTGGCGGAATTCGCTGCCCTGGACAAGCCGGCCATCCTGCTCCTGAACATGATGGACGTGGCCCGGTCCCAGAAGAAAGAGATCGACCATAAGCTGCTGGAGCAGCGGCTGGGCATTCCGGTACTGCCCTTCACAGCGGCGGAGAGCAAAGGATACGACGAACTGAAGGCCCTCCTGGCGGCTGAACTGGAGCATCCCCACAAGCTCGCCTCTGTGCCGGCACTCCCGGAGAAGCGCGGCGCATCGGCGGATACCACACAGGCGGAGAGCGAGGCCAAATACGACTGGATCCGGAACATGCTCGAAGGAGTGACGCATGCGGAAAGCGGCCATTTCACACTGAGCAAACGCGATCAGCGGCTGCTGAGTCCGGTCCTGGGCAAGTTCCTGTGCTTCGGGACGGTGCTTGTGGGCTTCCTCGTGGCGATGCTGATCTGCATGCCCCTGATGGGGGCCGGCTCCATGATCCCGCAGCTGCTGAACAAGCCCATCGCAGACCTTTTGAATGGCTGGAACGTGCACCCGTGGCTGGTCTCGATCTTCAGCATCATCCTGCCCAACACGGTATATTTCTGCATCGCAATGGCCGGGTTCGTGTTCGGCGTCAACCTGGTATTCGGCTACCTGGAGGAGATCGGTTTCCTGGCAAGGGCGGCGTATCAGTTCGACAGCCTGCTGTCCGGCCTGGGACTGCAGGGCAAGGCGATCTGCCCGATCCTGATGGGATTCGGCTGCACGATCGGCGGTTCCTGCGGCACCCGCGTCATGGACAACTGGGGGCAGCGTATGCTGACCATGGCCGTCGTGTGGGCGGTCCCCTGCGCTTCCATCTGGACGATCATTCCGGTCATCAGCTCCATGTTCTTCACACCTCTGCAGACCATGCTGGTGGTCCTGGGGATCCTGCTCTATGTGGTCGTCCTCATGACGGTCGTATCCAAAGTGTTCGGGCGCTCACTGATCTCGCAGAACGCCCGCAGCGGCATGATCATGGAACTGCCGCCCTACCATAAGCCCCACTGGAAGCACATCCTGAAGGAGGCTTTTCTCAAGGCGTGGGACATCTTCGTGAGGGCGCTCCGGACGGTCACGCTGATCTCCCTGCTTTTCTGGGCCTTCTCCTACAGCAGCACAGGGAATGTGGCGGACAGCCTGCTCTACAAGGTGGGAACGGCGATCGAGCCCTTCACCAGGATCTTCGGTCTCGGCTGGAGGACCTTTATGGGCTTCGTCAGTTCCGCTTTTGCCAAGGAAGCGGTCCTGGGCGTGCTGAATGTGGCCTTCGTGGGGGAGGGAACAGTCCTCGATGCCACCTTCCGCTCGGTCTTTAATGTCGCGACGGACAACGCTGTCCTGGGACAGGCCATGACGGAGATCATCAGCAAGGCCGAGGCACTGGCTTTCATGTGCGCCTGTACCTTCAACATCCCCTGCGTCATGGCTCTGAGCACCACTTACAGGGAGTCCCACTCGCTGAAGTGGACAGCGAGGATCGCGGCGTTCTATGTGTGCGGCGCGCTGCTCCTGTCCTGCGTCGTCTATCACATCGCAGCGCTGTTCATGTAACAGGTACCGGTCCTTCTGTTTCACATCGGTCTCGCCACGCCGTGCTCCACGATCGTGCAGATCCTCCTGTGTCTGGGCTTTCTGCTCCGAGTCCGCCGCAAATAGTATCAGAAAATGGGATCTCTGCTATCCGGACATCGGTGCAGGATGTAGAAAAACACAGAGAAATATGGTAGGGTGGAAACAGACCGCCGCGCACAGTACCGTCCCCTGCGCGGTGCAGAGGAGGTATCTATGTACAAGTTCATATCCTGGAACATCGATTCGCTGAATGCGGCGCTGACGTCGGATTCGCCCCGGGCACAGCTGTCGCGGGACGTGCTGCGCACGCTGTCAGAAGAGAAGCCCGATCTGCTGGCTCTGCAGGAGACCAAACTGCCCTCGGCGGGCCCCGCAGCGAAACATCTGGATGTGCTGAAGGAGTATTTCCCCGGTTACCGGGTGGAGTGGGTCAGTTCGGAGCCGCCCGCGAGAAAAGGCTACGCGGGGACTATGATCCTCTGCAGGGAAGATATGGAGGCATCGAAGGTCATCCCCAGGATCGGCGCACCGGATCCGATGGACGACGAGGGAAGGCTCCTGGTCCTGGAGTGCCCGGATTTCTATTTCGCGAACGTCTATACGCCTAACGCGGGGGACGGCCTGCGGAGACTGACCGAGCGGCAGGAATGGGACAGATGCTATGCGGACTATCTGGCGGGCCTGGATCAGAAGAAACCGGTGATCGCGTGCGGCGATTTCAACGTGGCCCACACGGAGATCGACCTGGCCAACCCGGAGAGCAATCACCAGTCCCCGGGTTTTACGGATGAGGAGAGGGAAGGATTCACACACCTGCTTGACAGGGGATTTACAGACACGTTCCGGGAGGTGCACGGAGACGTCCGCGGTGCCTACTCCTGGTGGGCGCAGAGAGTCCGGACCAGCAAGATCAACAACACGGGATGGAGGATAGACTATTTCCTGGTGAGCGACCGGATCCGGGAGCAGGTCAGGCGGTCGGAAATGATCGACTCGGGGCCCCGGCAGGACCACACGCCGATCCTGCTGGAGATAGAGATCTGAGACCGGGAAGACATTCAGTAAGAAATTCAGTAAGACATACGGAAGGACTGCCGCAGTGAGCACGGATATGCTCAGCGCGGCAGTCCTTTGTTGGCTTCCCTTTTCCCGGCCCCGGGTTTGACAAAGGGAATCGTGTCGTCTATGATTCAAAATGACAGGAGAAATAATAGAAAGAATACAGTCAGACGGGAGACCGGAAATGAGAAAAATACTGATCGTCATCGATATGCAGAATGATTTTATCGACGCCGCCCTCGGCACGAAGGAAGCCGTCGCCATCGTGGAGGCGGTCAGGGAGAAGATCCGCTCCTATCCGGCGGCGGACGTCATTGCCACAATGGACACGCACACCGAACAGTATATGGAGACCCAGGAAGGGAAGTACCTCCCTGTGCCGCACTGCATCCGCGGCTCGGAGGGCTGGCAGATCCGCTCCGACATCGCGGAGCTGCTGACAGGTGCGAAAATCTATGAGAAGCCCACCTTCGGGAGCACGGCCATGGCTGCGGACCTGAAGGCGCTGGCTGATCAGGAGGAGATCGAACTGGAGCTGGTCGGACTCTGCACGGATATCTGCGTCGTCTCCAATGCGCTCCTTCTGAAGGCAGTCATGCCGGAGGTGAAGATCTCGGTGGATGCCTCCTGCTGCGCCGGCGTCACGCCCGAAAAGCACCTGGCAGCGCTGGAGACCATGCGTTCCTGCCAGATCCAGGTCCTGAACGCCTGAAGAAACGGGGGTCGATCGTTTTATGAGCACAGAGAAGAGATCCCCTTCCGGTATCCGCGGCCTCTTTACGGCCAATGATATGACGGAGGGGACGCCCTGGAAGAGCATAGCCAGGTTTGCGTTTCCGATGCTGGTGGGCAATTTTGCCCAGCAGCTGTACAACACCGTGGACGCGGTGGTCGTGGGCCGCAGCAAGTGGGGCTATACCGCCCTCGCCTCTGTGGGTAACGCGCTGCCGGTCCTCAACCTGCTCCTCGCCCTGTTCGTCGGTATCGCCACGGGCGCGGGGATCCTGGTCGCCCAGTTCTATGGAGCCAGGGACAGGAAGAGTCTGGAGAAGACCATCGGCAACTGCATCTTCATCTGTTTTGCGGCCAGTGTCATCATCATGGTGATCGGGCCGCTGCTGACCACGCCCATGCTGCGGGCGATGAATACGCTGCCGGAGATGTTCGACGCCTGCCGGGACTACCTCAATATCTTCTTCATCGGGATCCTTGGGTTCATGTTCTATAATATCTTCGCGGGCATCCTGCGGGGCCTGGGGGACTCCTTCTCGGCCCTGCTGTTTCTGATGATCTGCGCGGGGCTCAACGTGATCGGCGACCTGCTGCTGGTCGGCAGGATGGGCGTGGCCGGCGTCGCGCTGGCAACGGTCCTGTCCCAGATGATCTCCGCCGTGCTCTGCCTGATCAAACTGATGGGGATGCAGGACGTTTTCTCGCTGAGAAAAGAGTACATCCGCCCCGACAGGATCTATATAGAACGCATCGTCCGTCTGGGCATCCCCTCCGGGATCACACAGGCGATCATGAGCGCGAGCATGCTGATCGTGCAGGTGCTGGTCAACAGTTTCGGCGACGCCATGCTGGTGGCCGCCAACGTCATGGTCATGCGGGTGGACGGTTACGCGATGCTGCCGAATTTCAGCTTCGGACAGGCCATGGGCACCTATGCCGGCCAGAATGTCGGTGCGGGCCGTCTGGACCGCCTGAAG
>CAMOJW010000088.1 GCA_946617225.1 uncultured Lachnospiraceae bacterium | reverse complement strand
ATTCACGAACTCGGAGAACCGCTCCGTCACCTCCCCGTTCACGATCTTGACGGCGCCGATCTCGATGATCCTGTCATTCTCGGGGGAGAAGCCGGTGGTCTCCAGGTCAAACACCACATAGGTCTGCCCGTCGAACCGTTCCTCCGCCGTCTCCGGGACGCCGTACCAGGTCACGCTCTTCTTGAGATCGTCCACCAGGTAGCACTCGACGCCGTAGATGACTTTGAAAAACTTCTGCGGGTCCACGGGAGGCAGGCCGGCCTCTTTTCTCTTCTTGTTCTCGGCGGAGAGGAGGCCCTCCCGCACGTGGTTCGCATCGGGAAAAGCCTGCACATTGCCGTGGTCGGTGATGGCTATGGCGGGCATGCCCCATGTGTAGGCCCTCTTGACCAGGTCCTTGCACTCCGAGACGCCGTCCATGTCGCTCATCTTGGTGTGCAGGTGCAGCTCCACGCGCTTCTCGGCCGCGGTGTCCTCGCGCTTCGTGCCGAAAGCAGGGATCTTCATGATCCCGGTGACACTGCTGATACTCACCTCGTGGTCGAAAGTGTCCAGCAGTGCAGCGCCGCGCACTTTGACCCAGGCGCCTTCTTTCAGTTCACTGCACAGCTCATCCAGGTGCTCATTGGGCACGAAGATCTTGCAGTAGATGGAATCGCCAAAATCCGTCAGAGCAAATTTGACGATAGTCTTCTCGTTGCGGATGCCCCGGGTCTCGAGGGTCATGACCTGGCCGCGGACCACCACCTCGGTGCCGTCGCCCAGGATCTCCGCGATGGGCATGGCCTCCTGCTCCACGGGCCGGCCGAACAGGACGTTCGGGTCATCGCTCCGCTTGATCCCGTTGAAACGACCGCCTTTGCCTCCCCGTTCTCCTCTGCGGGAACGGCCGCGTCCTTCGCCGCGGGTGCGGCTGTTATCACTGCGCCCCTTATCACTGCGGCCGTTTTCAGGGCTGCCCGGACAGGACTTGCCGGGATCCGTCGACGCCGCATTCGTTCCCGTCTGCTGTGACTGCTCCGACATCTGTGCTGCCTGCTCCTCCGCGTAAGCGGCCGCGGCTGCCGCCTCCTCCCACGGGGCGATCTCCGCATAAGAGGGCACTGCGTCAGCAGAAACGTCCGAATAAGCATCCTCTGTTCTGTCCTGTTCCGCAGGGAGAGGCGCCTGTCTGCGGGGCAGTTCTCCATTCTCCGGCAGGTCGCAGTAGCTCTCCCGGCTGCCCGCGGCAGCCATGACCGGGGACGGGATGTCTCTGCGCTCCGCAGCATCTCCCCTGTCCTGCTGTACGGAGAACCGGGCCGGCACGCCGCAGCGGTCGCGGAAAGTGCGCTCCAGGGCCACCTCCAGGTCATCCAGGATGCGGTCGCCAAAAGCGGACCTCTTCAGGATCACGCGGATCATGTCCGCTTCGGGATACTCGATCCGGGCATCACGAAAATACCTCCCCATGATCCGGGAGCTCTGCTCCAGTTCCATGGACAGGGAATCAAAATACTCGTGCATCAGTCTCTTGGGCGTGTACTGTGCGGAGAGGGTGTATTTTTCCTGGATGTAGACGCGCGTGGGCCGTTCCTCGCCAAAGATCTGCTCCTCGACGGCCGCCCTCATTCTGTCTATGTGCCTGAAATGGATGAGATGATCGGAGTGCAGCACGATCTTCAGACGGGTCCGCCCGCTGTCGGTGCAGAGTTTCTCCACCTGCGTGTCCGTAAAGAGATCCTGCAGGTCCTTCCGGACCTGCAGGGATGGAAATACCTCAAAGAACGCCTTGGACATGCATTACTCCTTCCAGTTGTCCAGTTCTTCCTTCAGTGTGGACAGAAGATCCTCTTCCGGGATCTTGCGGATCACTTCGCCCTTACGGATCAGGAGGCCCACGCCGTCTCCGCCGGCGATCCCCAGATCCGCCTCCCGGGCCTCGCCGGGGCCGTTCACGACGCAGCCCATGACAGCGACCTTGATGTTCAGGGGATAGGCCTGCACCAGGGTCTCCACCTGGGTCGCCAGGCCGATCAGGTCGATCCGGGTCCTGCCGCAGGTGGGGCAGGATACGACTTCGATCCCGCCTTTGCGGAGACCGAGGGTGCGCAGGATCTGTTTTGCGCTCTTGACCTCCTCCACGGGATCGCCCGTGAGGGACACGCGGATGGTGTCGCCGATCCCCTGATAGAGGATCACGCCCAGGCCCACGGAAGACTTGATATTGCCGGACCAGACGGTACCGGCCTCAGTGATGCCCACGTGCAGGGGATAGTCCGTCTGCTGTGCCAGGATCTCGTGGGCGCGGATGCAGGTGAGGACGTCGGAGGATTTGATGCTGATGACCATCTGGTCATAGCCGCAGTCCTCGATGATGTGCACCTTGTCCAAGGCGCTCTCCACCAGCCCCTCGGCGGTGACGCCGCCGTATTTCTCGAGGAGATCCTTCTCCAGGGAGCCGCTGTTGACGCCGACGCGGATGGGGACCTGTCTCTCCCTCGCACAGCTGACGACAGCTTCGATCCTGTCTCTCCCGCCTATGTTGCCGGGGTTGATGCGGATCTTGTCCGCCCCGTTCTCCATGGCGGCGATGGCCATGCGGTAATCAAAATGGATGTCCGCTACCAGCGGGATGTGGATCCTCTTTTTGATCTCCCCGATGGAACGGGCGGCCTCCTCTGTGGGGCAGGTGCAGCGGATGATGTCGCAGCCTGCCTGCTCCAGACGCAGGATCTGGGCGACAGTGGCCTCCGTATCCTCCGTGCGGGTGTTGGTCATAGACTGGATCAGGATGGGATTCCCCCCGCCGATCACTCTGTCTCCGATGCGGATCTCTCTCGTGTGTTCTCTGTATGTCATGGTCTTCCCTCGTTCAGGGTCCTTCTCTCAGCGGAAGAACCGGGAGATATCGTTGAAAAGTACGACTGCCATCAGCGCCACCAGGGCCAGCGCACCGGCCAGGTGGACCAGGCCCTCCTTGTCGGGAGGGACCGGCTTGCCCCGCACTGCCTCGATCAGCAGGAACAGGAGCCTGCCTCCGTCCAGCGCCGGAAGCGGCAGGAGGTTGAGGATGCCCAGGTTGATGGTCAGGAGCGTCGCCAGGTTCAGGAAGGAAAGCAGTACCGTGGCAACGCCGTAGGGTCTCGCGGACTGGTAAGTATCATCCACGATCTGCACCACGCCCACAGGGCCGGACAGGTCATCCAGGGAGAACCTGCGGGTCACCATGTGTACGAGCGACTTCCACGTGGAGCGGGCCCAGTACTCCGCCTCGAAGAAACCGTAGGCAAATACCTCCCCCGCGTTGCACCGATAATACTCTCCGCCCCCCTGCAGGCCGATCAGATAGCGGCCTGCCTCTTCGTCAAAGCGGGGCGTCAGCGTCACAGTGTTCTTCTCCCCGTTCCGGAGGTAGGTGATGTCCATGGGCTCGCCGTAATTCATCATGGATTCCAGCGTGATCTCCCGGTAGATGTGGATCCGGCTGCCGCCTATCCGGACGATGCGGTCCCCCGGCAGGAGACCGGCCTCCTCCGCGGCGGATGCAGGAATGACCTGGTTGATCACGGGCAGGTCCGTTCCGGCAAAAGCCACGATGATCAGCGCGAACACGTAGCCCAGGATAAAATTGGCCATCGGTCCGGCCAGCACGGTAGCGATCCTGGCGCCTACCTTCGCTCTGGGAAAGGCGTCCGGCGGCAGCTGATCGATCTCTGTCTGGTCATCCGCCTCACCCACGCCCTCGAAGACGCAGGCGCCGCCGACGGGGAGCAGACGGATGGAGAGATCGGTCTGTTTCCCTTTTCTCCTGTAGAGCTCGGGGCCCATCCCGATGTCGAATTCATTCACCCGGATGCCGTTCCTGCGTGCCACGGAAAAATGTCCGAATTCGTGGGACACGACGATCACGGTGAACATGATCAGAAAAACGAGAATACTTACGATCATAGTTTACACTCGCTGTCTCTCTTTCATGAGTTCCCTGACCCTGGCGCGGGTCTCCTGCTCCACCGCCAGGATCTCCTCCAGCGAAGGAGCTGCGAGGACGGTGTGCGCGTCCATGGCCGCGGTGATCAGATCATAGATATCGAGGAAACGAATCTCGTCGCGCATAAAGTGGGCGACGGCTTCCTCGTTGGCTGCGTTGAAGACCGTGGGCATGCTGCCGCCCGTGCGCGCAGCGCGGTAAGCCAGGGGCAGGCCCAGAAAAGTCTCCGTGTCCGGGTCTTCAAAATATACGCCGCCCAGAGCAGCCAGATCCAGCTGCGGCAGGTCCAGGGGACGTCGGTCCGGCCAGAAGAACGCGTACTGGATGGGCAGGTGCATATCGGGGTGCGCCAGCTGCGCCATGACCGTGCCGTCGCAGAAGGAGACGGCGGAATGCAGGATGCTCTGGGGCTGCACCACCACTTTGATGTCATCCGGACGCACATCGAAAAGCCAGGCGGCTTCCATGACTTCCAGGCCTTTGTTGACCAGGCTGGCGGAGTCTATGGTGACTTTGCCGCCCATGTCCCAGTTGGGGTTCTTGAGGGCGTCGGCCGCGCGCACGCCTTCCAGCTCCGCTCTCTTACGGCCCCGGAAGGTGCCCCCGGAGCAAGTCAGAAGGATCTTCCGGATACTGCCGTGGGGCTCGCCGTTCAGGCACTGGAATATGGCGCTGTGCTCGCTGTCCACGGGCAGGATCCGCACGCCGGCAGCCGCTGCCGCGGGCATGATCAGATGTCCCGCGGAGACCAGCGTCTCCTTGTTGGCCAGGGCGATGGTCTTGCCCGCAGCGATGGCCGCGAGAGTAGGGCGTATCCCGATCATGCCCACGACTGCGTTCAGGAAGAGGTCAGCCCTCTCCATCTGCGCCAGTTCCAGCAGGCCGTCCATGCCGCTCACCACGCGCACGGGGAGATCCGCCGTCCGGATCCGCAGGTCCTCAGCGGCCTTCTCATCCCACATGCAGGCCAGAGCCGGGGAGAATTCCCGGATCTGCCGCTCCATCAGGTCCACGTTCCTGCCGGCCGCAAGCCCCAGTACCCCCAGATCCCCGCTGTAAGTGCGGACGATATCCAGTGCCTGGGTGCCGATGGAGCCGGTGGAACCGATGATGACGATCTGTTTTTGCATATCCTTCTCCAGTAAGATACTGTCGTGTAATTGTCTCAGATGCGGGGCAGGACGAGCAGGACGCCCATGACCCAGATGACCGGCGCAGTGAAGATGATGCTGTCGAACCGGTCCAGGATCCCGCCGTGTCCGGGGATCAGGTTGCTGTAATCCTTGATGTCATGGTTGCGCTTGACGGCGGAAGCGGCCAGGTCTCCGGTCATGCCCAGCAGGCTGCTGAGGGCGCCGATCGCCGTAAAGACCAGCCTGAGATCCGTTGCCGGTTCGTACCGGTGCAGGATCGCGCCGATCAGATAAGCGACGAGCGCGGAACCCAGGATGCCGCCGATGGCGCCTTCCACTGTCTTCTTGGGGGAGAGGACGGGCGCCATCTTGTGTTTCCCGAAAGCCATGCCGGCTGCCAGCGCGCAGACGTCACAGATGGAGGAAGACACAAATACCAGCGCGTAGATGATCAGCCCGTGGGGGAGCATCCTGGCCCTGTAGACAAAAGAAAGCATCACCGGGATGTACAGGAAGGAGAACATGGCCTCCATGATCTGCTCGCTCCGGTACCTCGGGAAAGTAAATACATAGATCAGCATGAACACGAAGAAGGTGCTCAGCAGTATCCCCAGCGTGAAGCTGTTCTGGGAAGCCAGCTGCGCCGCGATCCCCTCGCGGCGGGCCGCCAGCAGCATCAGACCGACATAATAGACCGCCGTCATCACCATGCCCGCCATCTCCAGGATCTGCGGACGGAAGGAGGCGATCTCCCGGATGTCCCGGCTGCCCTCCACGGCGCCCATGACGGTCACCAGCTCGTGAAAACCGATGAGGGATACGATCAGCATGGCCGTCCCCAGCACGGGGCCGCCGGGCAGTCCCAGTGCCACGACCAGCAGAGCGATGATGACACCGCTGATGATCCTCTGTTTCATCCCACCAATCCTCCGTAACGGCGCTCTCTGTGGTTGTAGGCGTCAATGGCCCGTTCCAGCTCCTCTTTGCTGAAGTCCGGCCAGGCCAGCGGGGAAAAATACAGCTCCGAATAGGCGATCTGCCACAGGAGGAAATTGGAGATCCTCTCCTCCCCGCAGGTGCGGATCAGCAGGTCCGGATCGGGAAGGCCGGCCGTATCCAGGTGTGCGTCGATCAGATCCGCGTCCACCGCTTCCGGTGAAACGGACCCGTCCGCGATCTCCCCGGCGATCTTTCTGCAGGCGCGCACCAGTTCGTCCCGTCCGCCGTAGTTGATGGCGATCTGGAAGGAGATTCCGGTGTTCCCTGCCGTCTCCTGCTCCAGGTGAGCGATGGAGGCCTGCAGGTCCGGATCGAGGCGGGTCTTGTCCCCGATCACTCTGATCCGGACATTGTTTTTGGCGCATTTGGCCAGACTGGTCTTCATATACGTGCGCAGGAGGTTCATCAGCGCCTTGACCTCCGCATCGGGTCTGGTCCAGTTCTCGGTGGAGAACGCGTAGACTGTCAGATACCGGATCCCCATGTGATCGGCGTCCTCCAGGATCTGTTCCACGACTCTGGCACCCTGGGCATGGCCCATGGTGCGGGGCAGGCCGCGCTTTCTGGCCCACCTGCCGTTGCCGTCCATGATGATGGCCACGTGGGCCGGTATCTTTCTCTCCTGCTCCATAAAGTAACCCTTCCTTATCGCGCAGAATGCCCGGGCGCCTGCTAGGCGCCGGGCAGTCCCTCCTCATGAATTCTGTAATAATGCTCTGTTCCGGGCGGCATCAGACCGTGGTGATCTCCTTGACCTTGGCGTCCACCAGTTTGTCCACTTCCTTGATGAACTTGTCGGTGGATTTCTGGAGCTCGTCCTGCAGATCCGCCACGACGTCCTCGGACAGGTCTTCGGATTTCTTCAGTTTCTTGAAGGCGTCATTGCCGTCTCTGCGGATGTTGCGGAGAGCGACCTTGGCCTCGTCGCCCATCTTCTTGACGTCCTTGGAGAGCTGTTTCCTGCGCTCACCGGTGAGCTCAGGGAAGACGAGACGGATCGTGGTGCCGTCGTTGGTGGGGTTGATGCCGATATCGGAGGCCGAGATGGCTCTGCTGATCTCTTTGAGCATCTTCTTCTCCCAGGGAGCGATCTGGATGATGCGCGCCTCGGGAACGGAGACATTGGCCACGCCCTGGATGGGAGTGGGGGTCCCGTAGTAGTCCACGCGGATCTTGTCCAGCACGTGAGGATTGGCGCGGCCTGCCCTCACGGCCTGCAGGTCGGTCTGCAGGAATTGGACTGTTTTCTCCATCTTCTCTTCGTATGCCTTCACTCTCTTGTCACTCATAACGTTCTCCCTCCCGGCATGTGCCGATCCCCTGGTCTTACTGATCTTATATGGTCACTGTCGTTCCGTTGAAAGTCCCGGAAGCCGCCTTGACGATACCGTTCTCCTCCTGCAGGGCGAATACCCGCATGGGCATTTTGTTCTCCTTGGCCAGGATGGAGGCGGTCAGATCCACCACCTGCAGTCCTCTCTGCACGACCTCGTCGATGGAGATCTCGTCAAATCGCTTTGCGTCCGGATTCTGTGCCGGATCGCTGTCGTAGACGCCGTCGATGCTCTTGGCGAGCAGGATGACGTCCGCCTCGGTCTCGATCGCGCGCAGCACGACGCCGGTATCCGTGGAGAAATACGGATGCCCCGTCCCGCCGGCAAAAAAGACCACCTTGCCGCTCCCGAGAGCCGCCATCGCCGCATCCTTGGAAAACAGCGTCGTGAAAGCACCGCAGACAAAAGGGGTCATGACCTCTGTCTCCATCCCCTCCGTGCGGAAGATCTCCGACACATAGATGCAGTTGAGGACCGTGGCCAGCATGCCGATCTGGTCCGCCTTGACGCGGTCGATCTCATTGCCGGTCCTGCCTCTCCAGAAATTCCCGCCGCCGGTGACGATGCCCACCTGGTGGCCTGCGTCCAGGATCTCCCGGACCTGCCGCGCGACGCCGCGCACGGTCTCCTCGTGAAATCCGAAAGCCTTACCGCCGCTCTTCTGCGGTCCCGCGAGCGCTTCTCCGCTCAGTTTTAAAATGATCCTGCTCATACCGGGTGTAGTTTCCTTTCCTGATCCTGTTCGTCCCGCACCGGGCGGGATCTCCGAACCGCTTTCTATTGTACCTTATTCGAGCCGCGCGGAAAAGCCCCTGTTTCGTTTCCGACCGCTCAGGTCATCTTCCCCTGTCGTACCACTCCTGTGCTGTCTTCCTGTCCGGGATGCGCCCCAGGATCAGACCGACCTTGCCGTCACGGTAGAGATCTCCTATCCTGATGGCCGCCGGTTTGTAGCCCTTGCCATACGCTGTCTGGTAACAGACGATTGCCCGAGGGATCATGTCGCTGCGCTCCCAGCGGTCGCCGATATCCACCAGCGCCTCCGGTACGCCGCGGTCTGCGGCTTCCTGAATGTACTGAACGCCCTCCTCCCGGCTCAGGAGCGGATACTGGTTCTGATCCGCCGCGTAGCCCATGTAGAAGAGACTCTTCGGATCATTCGGTGCCCAGGAAGCACAGCGCGCGCTGTCCCTGAGGCTCCTGGCGACGCCTCTGCCCTCGAAGTAGATCTCAGCCAGTCTGACTCCCAGAGCGGGGCGTATATCCTCGATGTCTTCCCGGAGGGAGCCATTTTCCACCAGAAGGGCCAGGCTGTCCACCCTGTCCTCCGGCCATTCCCGCTGCACGTCCGCATCCTCTGCATGAGTCAGAAGATAGCGGAAGACACCGGCGCCGCAGCGGGTCTCCCCCTCCTGCACGCCTGCACAGTCAGTCTCGTAGGCCTCCCGCAGCTGTCCCAGTTCACGCAGGAGCGATGCGATCTGGAAACGGCATCGGACCCCCCGGTCCAGCGCCTGGCGGTAGTAATCCAGGGCCCGCTTCCGGTCGGATGCCGTGCGGCAGGCAGCGGCGAGTTTCAACAGCTGCTCCGCATCCAGCCCTTTGGTTCCGCTCCCCGCATAGGCAAGCGCCTGATCGGGCCGTCCCGCCTGCAGGTACAGATCGCGGGCCTTGTCTGCAGCACCGTCCTGATGGAAAGAATCCCACATCACGCCGTATAGATCAGCTGCCTCAAGGGCTCTGCCCAGTTTCTCCAGGGTGTCTGCATACATCGGCAGCGCTTTTCTGTCCTGCCGGATCTGCGGATATCTCCTGAAGTCATCCGCCGCCTGTTTATAAGCTTTCTCCTGCCAGTGAAGGATCCCCATGACACAGTGGGCATAGGGGTAGTCCGCTTCCTGGGCCTTCTGTACCAGACGTCTCCCCTCCGCGCGTACCTGCAGATCGCGGGAGGACAGGTACTGGGTACCCAGCCTGTGAGCCGCCGACGGGCGCTCGTCCCGGGTCGCCGCCCACAGGAGTCTGGCCGCAGCGATCGCTGTATCCCTGTCTGCGGGGAGGATCCCTTTAAAATACATCATGGAGAGGTAACCGGCAGCCGCACTGTCGGCATGATCGAAACATTCCCGTTCAAAGATCTCCCGGGCTTTCCCGACATGTCCGGCCT
>CAMOJW010000087.1 GCA_946617225.1 uncultured Lachnospiraceae bacterium | reverse complement strand
GCATCCTTGGGGACAGTGATATCACCGCTGAACGCCGGGTTGAATTCCCCTTCCGCCGTCTGGACCTGATGGGGGTCCACCACCACCATGTCCACGTAGGCGCCGGGGATGTGGACTTTTTTGCAGTTGAGGCTCCCCTTGGCCGCCCGGTACTTGACCTGGGCGATGACGATACCGCCGCTGTTGTGCGCCGCCTGCGCCATCGTAAATCCGTCCAGATAAGCGGCCTCCTGCTCCATGCTGATATTGCCGTCCTCGTCCGCGCAGGTGCCGCGGATGATGGCCACATCGATGGGAAAAGCCTTGTAGAACAGGTAGTCCTCTCCCTCGATCCGGATCAGCTTGACCAGGTCCTCTTTGGTGATCTCATTGAGCTTGCCGCCGTCGTTCCGGGGGTCCACAAAAGTGTACATACCGGTCCTGGTGATCAGGCCCGGCCTGTGGGCCGCGATTTCCCTCGCCAGCTGACAGATGACGCCCTGGGAGAAATTGTAGGCCTCCGCCTCGCAGTTGATCGCCATCTGCTGCATCTCCGGCGACCAGCCCCAGTGTCCGACGATGAAACGCCGGGTCATTCCCGGATGGGCGAACCGGGCATGGCCGCCTCCTTTGCGGTCACCGATCCCGGAAGCCGACACCAGCGTCAGGTCGTGGGGCCCCTCCCCGTTCAGGAACCGCTCCTCGAGCGCCTTCAGGGTGGCGTATGGCTCCAGGACCAGACCGCCGCTGCCCGACAGGGCCACGGTGGAACCGTCTTTGATCCTTCTGACGGCTTGTTCCGCCGAGATAAACTTGGACATGAGATACCTCCCTCAGTCTGTGTTTCCGATCATTACATCACACCCGCTCCGTCCGGATCAGGAAACGGAAGGTGTAGTCCCGGTCCGCCGGGTACAGGTAGGGTTCCGCCGTAACAGGCCCGCAGGCACCGGTGCCGATGCCCATCTGGAAGGCCTGGATGGTGACGTATGTGCCCGTCCGCACCTCGTCCCCGCGGTGCTTCATGCCCGTGAGGGCGCGGTCTGTGTAGGGTTTGATCCCCAGCTCGAAGGGCCTGTCCACCGCCTCGAAGATCACGCGGACCCTGCCGTCGGAGATCTCGGCGCGGGTGCAGTCGCAGCGGTTGCCGCTCTCCTGGGGCCGGATGTTGGGCTCCGTCATGTCGGCCACGGTACAGGTGACGTCCTCCACCGGGAACTGGTCCTTCATGTCGCAGTAGGACTCGCCGCTCCGGCCGGTGTAGCGCACCAGGTCGAAGATCTCGTCCAGGCGGAAGCTCTTGCCGAACCGCGGCACGATGCCGGCGCCCCGGACAGCCCTGCGGAGTCTGCCCAGGCTCCCCTTCACCCTGCCTTCCGGCATCTCGCAGTGAAGGGTACTGGTGACCAGGACGCCCCGCTCCGTCCCCTCATAGGTGTCCGTCACCGTAAAGGTGTGTTTTCTGTTCCGCAGCGTGGAGACCACCCGCACGCCGTTCTCCGTCTGCTGCACGGACTGCACGTCCTCCACCTGGTCCGCGTACGGCGCCATGGTGTCCGCAAAAGTATAGTCCGTGTCGTTGTCCGTGGCAGCCCTGTACAGGAGCGTAGCCTCCGGTGCCGTGCGCATCAGGGTCCTGGAGCCGTCCGTCAATATGATCCGGCCGTTGACCACGGAGAAATCCTCCGGCAGGGCCCGCGTCTCTGCGGGCGCCGGCAGCGTCTGCTGCAGCAGGATCTGCTCCTCGCTGACCTGCCTGCCGGTCACCGTGTCCGTACAGATCACCGTGATATCCTGCCGGCCGTCTGTCACCGCGCCGGGCTCCACCGTGACCGTCTCCCGCGCCAGCGGGCCGGCGGAGGGAATGATCTCCGTCTCCGTCCCGTCGTTCCGGACAAAACGCAGCCTGTACCGGTCTCCCTGTGAGAAAGCCGTGGTATTGAACAGCTCATAGCGGTCCCCGGAGAGGTGCCGGACCCGGATCGGGCGGTAGATGAAACGCATGATCCGTGCACCGGTGGAGGGGGTGCGGTCAGGATAGAACAGGCCGTCCACGCAGAAGTTGCCGTCGTGCTCCCACTCGCCGTGGTCGCCGCCATAGGTGTAGGTGCCGTCCTGCTCCAGCACGGCGTGGTCGGTCATCTCCCAGACGCAGCCGCCCATCAGGCTGTCATACTGATAGATCTCCTTCCAGTAGGCTTCCGCGTCGCCGGGGCCCACGCCCATGGCGTGGGCGTATTCGCAGAGGAAATAGGGCCTGTCGTTGAGTCTCTTCTCCTTGCGCGCCTTCTCGCCCACCTTGTGCACGTTCTCCACGCTGGGGTACATCTCGCTGCCCACGTCGTAGGCGATCCGCTTGCAGTGGACCGCGCTCTCGTAGTGGACCGGCAGGGCGGAATGCGCCTTCAGGTAGTCGTACATGGCGTCCGTATTGTGATATCCGCCCGCCTCGTTGCCCAGGCTCCACATGATGATGGCTGTATTTCCGTGGATCTTGTCCCGCTGATAGAGCCGGGTGATGCGGTCCACATAATACTCCTCCCACTTCGGGTCGTGGCTGATTGAGTTGTAGGTGGGCGGGAGCTGCATGGCAAATGTCCCGTGCGTCTCCAGATCGTTCTCGTCCACGATATAGAGGCCCATCTCGTCCGCCAGCTCCAGGAGGAGCGGGTCCGGGGGATAGTGGGAGGTCCGGATGGTGTCGATGTTGAACTCCTTACAGACCCGCAGGTCCCTCTCGATCTCGTCGGGAGTCAGCGTATACCCGTTCACGGGGCTCGAATCGTGGTGGTTGACGCCCTTGAACTTGATCCTGGCGCCGTTCACCAGGAAGACATCGCCGCGGATGGTGACGGTGCGGAAACCGATCCTCTCCTTCACGCAGGCTGTCGGTGTCTCGTAGTAGAGATCATAGAGCACCGGCGCCTCGGCGTTCCACGGGATCACCGGCAGCCCGGTCAGGACCGCCGACGCTCTTCCCCCCTCGGTCCGCACCCTGACCGACCGCTCCAGGGTCCCGCCGTCCGCGGAAGGCCCCCGCAGGGTGAAAGTGACCTCCGTATCCGCATAGGTCCGCGCCTTCAGCCGGAGGAGCCAGGCACTCTCTCCGCCGGAAGCCGTCTGCTCCGTCTCCGCGTCGATGTCCAGGAGATCCTCCGGCTCGTCGATCCTGAGGAGCACGTCCCGGAAGATACCGTTGTTCCGGAACATGTCCTGGTCCTCCAGGTAAGTGCCCGTGCACCAGCGGCGCACCATCACCACCAGTTCGTTGCTGCCCTCGCGGAGCCTGCCGGTGAGGTCGAACTCGGCCGTATTGTGGGCTCCCTCGGAGTAGCCGACGAACTCCCCGTTCACATACAGATCCATGCAGCTGGCGACGCCCATGAAGCCGATGGTGAACCGTTTGGAGGCGTCCCTGATCTCCACGAAGCGCCTGTACAGGCCCGCAAAATTATACTCGCTCTCCGGCTGTTTGAAGCGGGGGCTGAGCTTCTGGTCCACGCCCATCCAGGAGAAGACGCGGCCCACCTTATCCTCCTGCGGGATCCTGGGCGGATCGTAGGGGAACTGGTAGCGGATATTCACGTAGAACGGTCTGTCATAACCCCGGAACTGCCAGCAGGAGGGCACGTCCAGCTTCTCGAAGCGGATCGTGTCGGTGTCCGCCTCGTCCGGGATAGCGGCGGGACGGGGATAGAAACGGAAGTCCCACTCCCCGTTCAGGCACAGGACTTTGGGGGAGCTGTACCTTTTTTCCTTGAGAGTCACCGCATCGGCGTTCTCTCTGTCGGGATAGGGGATGAAATAGCTTCTGGCGGGAAGTTTATTGACTTCGTAAAGCGGAAAAGCGCAGTAATTGCTCTTGTTGATGCGGTATCTCATGACTGTGTCCCTCTCTTGGTCTGTTTCTCCGTCTGCATCGGCATAAGCTGTCATACCCCTATTTTATATGCTCAGGGGAGGATAAGAAAGTCTTTCCTATATCAAAGGGCGGCTGTTTTCTGCTATACTGGAGTCAGCTTTTTCCGAGGAAAGGAGCCGGTATGGATCTGTTCGTCATTTACCTTCTGTCAGGCCTTTTATTTCTGTTTCTTCTGATCTCCCTGGGCTTTCAGCCGCAGCTTCTGACCCGGATCCTGGGAGGGATCCTTCTTTTTGTGGCGCTGGGCGGCATAGGCTTCTACGGCTTCGGCTACTACAGTCTGTATGGCGGCTCCCTCATGAGCGTCATGCGGACTCTCTTCTCCGTCTTCTGCATGTTCCTGGGGCGCAACGAGATCAGCGCCATCAGCCAGGTGGAACAGCTGAAGACGCCGGTCTGTCAGATCGGCATCTACCTGGTCCACCTGCTGGCCCTGTACGCCACCGCCAGCACCGTCGTGGCGGGCGTCGGCGCGCGGCTGCTGCGCACGCTCAATCTCCTGCTCCTGTATCATAAGAGGATCCTGCTCCTCTACGGCGTCAGCGAGAACACTCTCCTGTTCGCCGAGCGCCTGAAGGAAAGGGAAGAGGGCACACTCGTATTTGTGGACGCCGGGGACGCCGCGGGCTATGACAACCGGATCATGCACATGGGCGGCCTCCTTCTCAGCGACGGCGGCGCTGTCCAGCCCGGGCTCCCGTTCCTGCAGAGGATCGGCATGCGCCCCGGCCGCAAGGCGCTGCAGGTCTACTGCCTGCACGAGAACACGGTCAAAAATCTCCGCTACGCGGAGAGCCTGCGCTCCGCTTTAGAGAAAGCCGCCATCCATCCCTCCCAGACCACGCTGACGCTCCTCACCGAGGACGCGGCCGTGGGCTCGGGCCTGCAGACGGACAGCAGCAGCGGCGACTACGGATACGGCGAAGTCCTCGCCCTGGAACCCTCCGAGCTGGCGGCGAGGCTCATGGTCCGGGCTTATCCCCCCTGTGACACCATGCGTTTCGGAGAAGCGGGCCGCGCGGATGAGAATTTCGAGGCGATGATCGTGGGGTTCGGCCGCACCGGCCAGTCTGTGCTGCGGAGCCTGGTGATGAACGGGCAGTTCGAGGGGAGCGATTTCCACGCCCTGATCATCGACAGCCGATACTCGCAGGTGTCGGGCGCCTTTTTCTCCGCTTATCCGGGCCTGTCCGACAGTTACCGACTCGATTTCATGGAGGAGAACGCCCGCAGCATCTCCGTCTACCGGTATCTGAAAGACTATGTGAAGCAGCTCAATTACGTGGTGATCTGCACGGGCGACGATTCCGAGAATGCCGAGATCGCCCGGGAATATGACGATTTCCTGAGGAGGCGCGGCAGCCGCGCCATCGTCCTGCAGTGTTCCGGCGCGGGCGTCACCTATTTTGCCAAGCCTGACGGACTGCCCGAAGTCATCGATCCCTACCGGCCGGAAGTCCTCTGCGTGGGGCGTCAGGACAGACTGGCGATGCTGATCAACCACCAGTACTGCCTGTCCCAGAGCCGCACCCTGGAGGAGGACTGGGCGGACTGCGATTATTTCAGCCGCATGAGCTGCCGCGCCAGTGCCGATTACGCCTGTGCCTTCCTGAAGGCTGCCGGTATCTCGCAGGAGGAACTGCGGGAACACGGGTGGCCGGACGATGAGGAGCTGATGGAGAACCTGGCACGGATGGAGCACCTGCGCTGGTGCGCCTTCCACATCGCCATGGGCTACCGCCCCATGCCGGCGGAGATGTTCGAGCAGCGGGCCCGGGAACGCGCCAGACAGGTGGCGGAGACCGGCAGCTCCTCCCTCCGCCCCGGCAAGGACACCGAAAACCGTCTCCACGTCTGCCTGATCCCCTGGGAGGATCTGGACGCGCTCTCCGAGCGCGAAGGCGCCCTGACGGACCGTCATCCCGACTATAAACAGATGGACCGGGACAATCTCCTGATGATCCCCGTCCTCTACCGGGAACAGCAGGAAGGAGGGAACCAGGCATGAAACGTTCCGGACTGCGCCGTTTTCTGATCCCCCTCTGTGCCTTTGGCGCCTATCTTCTGCTCCTGCTGCTCCTGCTTGCGGCGGAGGGCGGCGCCGACGGCGCCACGATCCTGACGATCCCCGACGCCTTCTGGTATTCCGTGACCACTCTGACCACCGTCGGCTACGGAGATCTGTATCCGGTGACCGCCGCGGGCCGCCTGGTCGGTCTCCTGTTCCAGCTCATGAGCCTGGGCGTGCTGGCCGCTCTGGTGGGCATGCTCCTGCAGCTGCTGCGGGGCCGGCTCTCCGGTCTCCGGCTGATGTTCCTCCAGAACAGGACCTGGTATATCTTCACGGACGTGACACCGGGAGCCTGCCGACTGGCCCAGGCCCTCCGCAAGGAGGATCCCTCCTGCGTCCTCCTGAGCACCGGTGCGGAGGGGGAGGCAGACCCTCCCGCGTTCCCCGGCATGCACACGGCCCTCTCCCCGGAGGAGGCCGCCGCCGCCAAAAAGGACCCCTCCACAGCCTATGTCCTCTGCCTGGGTCCCGACAGCACCGAAAACGTGCGCACCGCCGCAAATCTGCAGAGCAGCGCCTGCGGCGTCCTGTGCCGCAGCGCCTATGAACCGGACACGATCCCGGACCGCCAGATCTTCTACGATCCCGCCGCGGTCTGCGCCAGGCAGTACTGGAACCGTTTTCCCGTCACGGACCCGGCGGAGAAGATCGTCCTCGTGGGCAGCGGCAGCACCGCGGAATCCCTTCTCGAATGGGGCCTGCAGAACAATCTGGCCGTCCTGCGGGGCGAGCAGCGGATCACCTACACCTGGATCGGGGACAGCGGAGCTTTTCTCCGGAACCATCCGTACCTGTCGCAGATGTGCAGGATCAGCGGCGGATCCGGAAACGCTCCCGCGGAGGAGGAGAATGACCTGCCTCTGTTCAGGAACCCGGACGACAGTCTCCCGTCCTTTGCGGACAGGCTCCGCCTGGTGAGCGGCCCCTGGAATGCCGACTGGAACGTCTTCCGGGAGGCGGACCGGATCATCTTCGCAGGCGAGGACGAGGCGGAGACCCAGCAGTGCCTGACGGAACTCTTCCGCTACTGCCCGGTCGCCGGCCGCGTCCACGCGAGGCTCTCATCCCCCTTCGGCTCCGTGGAGACCTTTGGCGATCTGAACGAGCTGTACGATCCGGAGCTCCTGCTCCGCCGCCGGATGAGCCGCATAGCCATGGAACTGCACGAATGCTACCGCAGGGTGGCGGGCTCGTCCCAGGTCCCCTGCTGGGACGAGCTGGGGACTTTTCTCCGGCGGTCCAATCTGGCTTCCGCCGACCATCTGCTGATCAAAGCCGGCCTCCTGTTCTCCATGCAGCCTGAGGAAAGACTCACCCCTTCTCTCTGCAGGGACGCCGCGGAGGCCTTTGAAGCGCTGTCCGCGGCGGACAGGGAAGCCTGCCGCGCCTTGGAACACGCCCGCTGGTGCCGCTTCCACCTGCTCTACAACTGGCAGTACGCACCCGTGCGGGACAACCGGAAGCGCCTGCACCACCTGCTTGTGCCCTACGAAGAACTGTCCCCGGAGGACCGCGCCAAGGACGACGGCGCGTGGCTGCTGTTTGAGACGCTTTCGGACAGGATCGAGGAAACATGAACGATGAACACTGAAGACAGGCGATCGTACAAAGACCCGCTTCCCTCACAGGGGAGCCCCGTCCCCGGCCCGCTGGGACCGGAGGACTACGCCGAGCCCCGCTGCGTCCTCTGCGACGAGCCTTACGGCGCGCAGCCGGAGGTGCGCAGCGTCCCGCAGCAGCGGATCATCGAGAAGATGGACGACTATATGAGCCGCCGAGACTACGCCGGGGCGGAGAGGCACCTCCTCTACTGGCTGGAGGAGGCCAGACTGGGCCATGACCTGCGCGGGCAGCTGATGCTGCGCGGGGAACTGGTGGGCCACTACCGCAAGACGGGGCAGCGTGCGCAGGCCTTTGAGAACATCGACGCGGCGCTGGACCTCCTGCAGGCCCTGGACTACGAGGGGACGATCAGCGCGGGCACCACGTGGGTCAACTGCGCCACCGCCTGCCAGGCTTTTGGCGAGCCCGAGAGGGCCCTCATGCTCTTCGAGAAGGCACGCGCCGCCTATGAGGCCAGCGCCTACACCCGGCCTGAGCTGCTGGGCGGTCTCTACAACAACATGGCCCTCACCTGCGCGTCCCTGAAGCGCTATGAAGAAGCGCTGGAGCTCTACGGCCTGGCCATGGAGCGGATGGGGCAGGTCAGGAACGGAGAACTGGAACAGGCCATCACGCAGCTGAACATGGCCAATATCTATGAAGAGATGCTTGGTGCTGAGGAGGCTGAGCCTCAGATCAGCGCCTGCCTGGACCGCGCAGCGGACCTGCTGGACACGCCTTCCGTCCCCCGCGACGGCTACTACGCTTTTGTCTGCGAGAAGTGCGCCCCCACCTTCTCCTACTACGGCTGGTTCCTGGCGGCCAGGGACTTCTCACAGCGGGCGGAGCGGATCTATAGGGAGAACAGGGAACAGTAAAAAAGAGCCGTGGGGCGGCTCCGCAGAAGGGAAGATGTCCTCTTATGAAAGGTCTGGAGATCTGTAAAGCTTATTACGAGACCTACGGTCTGCCTATGCTCCGGGAACAGTTCCCGGAGCTTCTTCCGTATCTGGCCGCCGGCCTGTTCGGCAGCGGCTCAGAGTGTTTCGGCTACGACGACGAAGTGTCCCGGGACCACGATTTTGCCCCCGGGTTCTGCCTGCTGCTGCCCGACGAGAGCGTCGTGGACCGCCGCACGGCCTTCCTTCTGGAGCGCGCCTACGCGAAACTCCCCAGGGAATTCATGGGTCTGCGCCGCCCGCTGATGTCCCCGGTGGGCGGGGACCGCACGGGCGTCCTGCGGGCAGCGGACCTGTTCCGGGACAAGACCGGCACTCCGGACGGCATCCTCACCGTCCAGCAGTGGTTCTCCGTGCCGGAGCAGTCCCTGGCGGAAGCCGTGAACGGGGAGCTGTGGATGGACTTCACTTATGGAGACGCGGGCTCCGCTCCGGATACTGTCTCCGCCATCCGCGCGCGCCTGGCCTTCTATCCGGAGGACATCCGCCTCAAGAAACTCGCGGGCAGCCTCCTCCTGATGGCCCAGTCAGGCCAGTACAACTACAACCGCTGCCTCGCCCACGGCGAGACGGCGGCGGCACAGCTGGCTGTCGTTGAGTTCGTGAAGAGCACCATTTCGGTGATCTTCCTGCTGAACCGGAGGTACCGGCCCTACTATAAGTGGACCTTCCGGGCGCTGCGCTCGCTGCCGGACCTGACGATCCTGGCCGAACTGCTGGAATATCTCCTCACCACCGACAACTCGCCGGAGATGGCGGAGGCCAAATACGACGTCATCGAGAGCATCGCTTCCGACATCATCGAAGTGCTCCAGGACCAGGGCCTGACCGAGGCGATCTGCGGCGACCTGGAGAAGCACGCCTACAGCGTGAACGACCGGATCTCCGATCCGGACATCCGGAACATGCACGTGCTGGCCGGAGTGTAAAGATCCGGAGACGCATCGAGCAGGATCATTCCGCCCGCAGACAGCCCTGCGGAACATGTAAATGAAACAGCCCCCACGGAACCACTTTGATATGCTCCCTTCCAGGTAGACAAGCGAAATAATAAAAGCTTGGATGCCCGGA
>CAMOJW010000086.1 GCA_946617225.1 uncultured Lachnospiraceae bacterium | reverse complement strand
GGCACGGGGCGGACGTAGGCATCCGCAAGCCAGCCCGAATCCGAGCAGACCACCGGCCCCTCCACATAAGCGCAGGGCAGAGCCTCGATCCTCCCCACGTGCACGATCACGGTGACCCTCCCGGGGCCGCAGGAGATCTCCTCCCCGAAAGCGCGTTTGGATTCTCTCCGTTCCTCAATGACGCGGACGAAACCGCACCCTCTCGCCAGCACCCGGAAAGAGGTCCTCTCCTTGAGGATGTACTCTTTCCAGAACGCCACTCTCTGCCTGAAAGAACTGCTCTTCCAGTAGGCGGGCCATCCCATCCCCCGCTCCACGCGGACAAAATTCTGTTTCAAAGCATGATACAGCTCCAGGTCACCCGGGTACCAGAGCCATCCCGCCTGTCCTTCATGCATAGCTTCGATCACCTCTGCTGTCCCGGGATCATCTCTCCACGGGAAAAACCTGCTCGGTCACCCGGTCTGTCGCCTTCTCCGTCACGGAGATCTTCAGATCGCCGTCCCCGTCCGGACGGATGATCGCCAGGGCTTCTCCGTAATAGGTATCCGTCGTGTCGGAGGTGTAATTGCCCCGCACATAGGAATTGGCGCTGCCCAGTCCCATCAGGCGGCCGCCTTCCACCGCCACCTGTAAGCGCTGGCGCTCCATCGGCAGCCATGTGCCCTCATCGTCCGTGAAACGCAGGCGCACGAAGCAGAGTCTGCCCGCCTGAGGCGCTTCCTCCGGAAGGATCTGCAGCTGCGTGCCGTAATCAGCAGGCTTCAGTGTGTAACGTCCTGTCTCTCTGCCCCCGGCATCATAGGAGACCGCCGTGAGATCTTCCGCGCGGTAAGGGACCGTGAAAAGGGTGCGCGCTGTTTTGGAGGTCTTTTTGCGGCCCACGCTCTGACCGCCGAGGAACAGCTCCACCTCCGCTCCGCGGGAATAGACCTCGACGGTGGCTTTCTTCCCTTCGCAGCCGGGCCATGCCCAGCTCTCCAGAGCCTTGGTCAGGGACCAGCCGGTCAGGTTCGGGTCATCGCTGCGGTACACGGGCTGTACGCCGATCAGCGGGCCCGTGACCTGTTCCAGGGCCACGAGTGTATAGGCCGCTTCCGCGCGGCGCTTGCCGGTGATGTCGATCCGGCCGTTGCCGCCGGTCATCTGGGTCTCTTCATCCTGCATGCGGTAGTCGCCGTACTCCGGCGCTCCCATGCCGGTCTCACCGATGTAGTCCATGCCGGACCAGACGTAATCGCCGATGATCTGCGGGTTGTCCCTGGCGATATCCCAGAACAGCCAGGCGTCCTTGCAGAAAGTTTCCGAACCCAGGATCAGGCGGTCGGGGTATTTCTTCATATCCTTCTTATAGCGCCAGATCCCGTAGTTGTATCCGGCGATGTCCATGTTGGCGTAGGCGCCGCGGGTCTTGACGTCGCAGGGATACAGGGTAGCGCCGAACTTCATGAACTTGTCGCCCATGACGCAGGCCAGCTTGTTGTAGAATTCGCTGCCTACGGCTGCTTTTTTCTTCTTCTTTCCGTCCTTGCTGGCCGCTGCTTCGGACTCTTTCTGCGCCTTCTCGTCGCTGTAGACACCGAGACCGATGCTGCTGAGGAAATTGAAGAAGATGTTGATGCCGCAGGAAACGGGGCGCGTGGGGTCCAGACCGTGCAGGTACTCTGTCATCTCACCGGTGAAGGCGATGCCCTCCGGCCTGGCTGTCTCGGCCACTTCGTTGCCGGTGGAATACGCGATGACGCTGGGGTGGTTGTAATCCTTGTCTACCATGTCCTTCAGGTCCTCTTTCCACCAGTCCTTCAGGTAGGTGACGTAGTCGTACTGCGTCTTGTGCATGGTCCACGCGTCGGCGAACTCGTCCATCATCAGCATGCCCAGCCTGTCGCAGGCATCCAGCAGGGCCTTGGAGCAGGGGTTGTGGGCGCTGCGGAGGGCATTGTAGCCGTTCTCCTTATGAAGGCGCACTTTTCTCTCCTCCGCCTCCGGGAAGGCGCAGGCGCCCAGCAGGCCGTTGTCGTGATGGATGCAGGCGCCGCGCAGGATGACCCTCCTGCCGTTGATGGTCAGGCCTTCCGCGGGCGTCCAGGCCAGTGTGCGAATGCCGAAATGCTCCTCCACGACGTCGTCGCCGAACGTCACGCGGGCCGTGTAGAGATGAGGATCCTCCGTATCCCAGAGCTTCGCGTCCGGCACACGGATGGGGAAGTTGACGATCTCCTTGGTGCTGGTGAACTCCGAGGTCACCACGACGTCGCCTCCGTCCAGGATCTCCACCCTGATCAGGCCCGGCTCGGAGACGCGCACCTGCACTTCTATCCTGCCCGCCTGATAGTCCAGCGTCCTGATCTTGACGCCGTTGATGAGGATGCGGTGGTCCCCTCCGGTCCATACGCTGACGGGCCGGTAGATGCCGGTGCCGGAATACCAGCGGCTGTTGGGCTGGTCGTCGTTGCGGGCGATGACCTTCAGCTCGTTGTCCTCGCCGAAGCGCAGCGCGTCCGTGAGATCCATGTAGAAGTTGGTGTACCCGTAGGGGCGGAAAGCCAGCTTCCCACCGTTCATCCACACTTCCGCGTTGTGGTAGACACCTTCAAACTCCATAAGGATATGCTGCCCCTCCCACTCCGCAGGGGGCACGAAGGTCTTGGAATATTCATAGTCCCCGCCGATGTACCAGCCTATATTGCCCTCGCCCCTGCTGTCCGGGGAGCGCAGCTCGCTGATCATGGCGTCGTGCGGGATCGTGACCTGCACCGCGGGCTCTTCCCTGGTGAGGCAGCGGCATGTCCAGTCCGTGTTAAAACCGATCTTTTTCACTGTGTCTCCTTTCCTGTGCCCGCTGCCTGCCCCGGGAGGCCGGCAGCCCTGTGGTGTCCGTATCTGTCTGTACTCAATAGATGCTTTTGGTCTTATCTTCAGAAAACAGTTGATCAGTTTTACTGTATCACAAATAAACGCGCTCTCCCCGGCCGTGGCGCGAAATCCAGTTTATTTAACGCAAAAAGACCGCGCAAAGGGACGGTCCTCTGCGCGGTCTCCGCTCTGTGGTGCCTGCCGGTGGCCGGACTCGAACCGGCACGGGTCACCCCGCCGCATTTTGAGTGCGGTACGTCTACCAATTCCATCACACCGGCGTTCCGTGCGGAAGGAAAGGCGTCCCCTCCGCAACGAATAGATTATACCCTTCTGAAGGTGTTCATGTAAAGAGCAATCCGCTCCGATCCGTTCAAAACTCCTGCCGTCAGACCCGGTTGCGCGGATCAGTTCTGTGCGGCTGCCTTCTCCTCCGCGTCCATGTTCTCCAGGATCTTCTTGATGCTGATGTAGCGCACGCAGACGGTGAAGAGCTCCGCAGCGGTCCTGAGATCCTCCAGCGGCGGATAGCTGGGTGCGATGCGGATGTTGCTGTCCAGCGGATCCTTGCCATAAGGCCAGGTGGCGCCGGCTTTGGTGAGGACTACGCCGGCTTTGCGGGCCTTGTCCACAATGCGGCGTGCCGTGCCGGGCATTCCCTCGAAGCTGATGAAATAGCCGCCGGCGGGTTTGGTCCACTCCGCGATCCCCAGGCCGCCCAGATCCCGCTCGAAGATCTCCTCCACCGCCTCGAACTTGGGACGGAGGATCGCGGCGTGTTTGGTCATATGGCGGATCATGCCGCTGATGTCGCCGAAGAAGCGGACGTGGCGCAGCTGGTTCACCTTGTCGTGCCCGATGGTCTGCACGGCCAGCTGTTTGCGGATATCCTCCAGATTGTTGTGGGAGGTCGCAAGAGCGCTGATGCCGCTGCCGGGGAAAGTGATCTTGGAGGTGGAGGCGAATTTATAGACCATATCCGGATGACCGGCCCTCTTGCACTCCGCGAGGATCTCGATCAGGTGATCCTGCCTGTCCTCGTACAGGTGGTGGATCGTGTAGGCGTTGTCCCAGAAGATGCGGAAATCCGTCGCGGCGGGCCGCAGCCTCGCAAAACGCCTCACGGTCTCGTCCGAATAGGAATAACCCTGGGGGTTGGAGTATTTGGGCACACACCAGATGCCCTTGATGGCCTCGTCCTCCGACACCAGCCGCTCCACCATGTCCATGTCGGGCCCTTCAGGCGTCATGGGCACGGGGATCATCTCGATGCCGAAATATTCGGTGATGGCAAAATGCCGGTCATAGCCAGGCACAGGGCACAGGAACTTCACCTTGTCCAGTTTGCACCAGGGCGTCCCGCCCAGGATGCCGTGCGTCATGGCCCGGGAGACGGTATCGTACATGATATTGAGGGAGGAGTTGCCGTAGATGATGATGTTGTTGGGGTTGTTCTCCATCATGTCCCCCATCAGCTCCTTCACCTCGGAGATGCCGTCCAACACCCCGTAGTTGCGGCAGTCCGTTCCGTCCTCACAGGACAGGTCCTCCTCCGAATTGAGGGCATCCATCAGGCCCATGGAGAGATCAAGCTGCTCCCGGCAGGGCTTGCCCCTGGACATGTTCAGATTCAGATCCATGGCCTGGAAGCGCTTGTAAGCTTTGGTCATCAGGGCAAATTCTTCCTTCAGCTCTTCGCGGGTCATCTCTGTGTAGGCTTTCATCGGTACCTCGCTTTCGTATACAAGAATACAATGTCTGTTCCTTATCATACACGAAATGACCGGCAGATACAAGACCGAGGATCACAAAGCATGAGGAAAGTGGACGCCTGAGCCTGAAAGTCTTATACTGCTGAATAGTACATCGTTAGAGATATCCGGATAACACCCGGATCTGGAGCTGAAATGGGCAGACTGACCGGAAAACGCACGCTTACCTCCGTGCTTTATGAGAACAGATACAGTATCGCGGCCTTTTTCCTGGCCGCCGTCATCGTGACGGTCACATACGCAGTCCGCGGGATCCGTCCCTTCGGGGACAACACGGTCCTGCGGGTGGATCTGTTCCATCAATATGCCCCTTTCATCGAGGAGATGCGCAGCCGCGCGGTGAACGGGCAGAGTCTCCTGTACAGCTGGGAGGGCGGCCTGGGCAAGGATCATCTGGCGCAGATGGCCTACTATACCACCAGTCCCCTGAATCTCCTGGCTTTCCTGTTCCCCCGGCAGGCTCTTCCCGAGCTGGCCGCTCTCCTGATCCTCCTGAAGATCAGTCTCTCCGCGGGGACCTTCTCCTGGTACCTGCGCAGACATTTCGGCGTGAACGATCTGTCGGTCATGCTGTTCGGCCTGCTCTACGCCTTCAGCGCCTACCTGACCTGCTATTACTGGAACATCATGTGGCTCGACACACTGGTCCTGTTCCCCCTTGTCGCCCTGGGTGCGGAACAACTGATGGGGCAGGAGCGGAGGGGCCTCTATTACGCCTCCCTGACCCTCACCATGATCGTCAATTTCTATCTGGCTGTGCTGGTCTGTATCCTGATCACGCTGTACTGGCTGGTGCGGCTCTTTTCCGTCTGGACCTGGAAGGAAGACAGGGACAAAATGGTCCGCCGCACCGTCGATTTCATGGTGCTCTCCGTCCTGGCGGCCATGACTGCCCTGTTCATCCTGGCACCGGTGGCATCCGCGCTGCGGGAGACGGAGGCCAGCGATATGTCCTTCCCCGACTGGAAGATCTACACCAACATCCTCCAGTTCATCCCGGACCACTTTCTGGGTGCCAGGGCCGCGGTCCTGGCGAGGAATGAAGACCTCCCCAACATCTACTGCGGCGTGCTCACAATGGTCCTGCTCCCCGCCTGGTATGCTGACCGCGCGGTCCCGCGCCGCCGCAAGATCCTCTACAGCCTGTTCCTTGGCTTCATGCTGCTGGCCTGCTGCATCCAGCCGCTGGATTACCTCATCCACGGCCTGCATTTCCCGGCCAACCTGCCGCATCGTTTTGCGTTCGTGTACAGTTTCATCCTGCTGGTCCTGGCCTATGCCGGCCTGACGGCCGTCCGCCGGGGACGCGTCTCGCTGCGCATTCCCGCCATTGCCTGCCTTGTCTACGCCGCAGGCATCCTGCTGAGCGAATTCGTCCTGCTCCGCCTGTCGGACGAGATCGACCGCGTCCTTTCCGATACAGACCTCTTCCTGAATGCCCTGCTGATGGCGGTGTACCTGGTCCTGCTTTATGTGGGGCAGAAGGACCTGATGAAAGCGGAGGAACAGCCCGGCAGATCGCTCTCCGCCCGGATCTCCCTGCCCCTGCTTCTGCTCCTCCCCGTCCTGTTCGAGTGCCAGTTCTCGTCCATCACCAACCTGGACGACACCGGCGAGAGGGATCCCTACACGGCCTACATGGACAGCACTGACGCAGCCATGCAGGCCATGGACGAAGCGGAGGACGGCGGCTTCTACCGCGCGGAGTTCCGCCGCTTTACCTCCATCAATGACGCGTCGCTCTACCACTACAACGGTTTTTCCCAGTTCTCCTCCCTGCAGCCCGGCGGGATCTCCGCCCTCATGGAGCACCTGGGCCTGGCCGCCACGGGCAACAGCTTTCGCTACTACGATCCTTCTCCGCTCATCGACGCCCTGTTCGACGTCCGCTACGTGCTCAATCGGGACGTGGCGCATCCGAAGGCGGAGCGGTATGACTTCTTTGGCGAATTCGGCAACGTCCTGGTCTATCGGAACGACCGGGTGCTGCCCCTGGGTTTTGTGACGGATCCCGCGGTCCTCGACTGGGAATATGAGCAGAGCGATCCTTTCTCCGTACAAAATGACCTGCTGCACAGGGCAGCAGGCCTGCAGGAAGATATGTTCACGCTCCTGCCGGAGGAGGAATTCTACACCGAGAACCTGAACATCACCCAGATGCGGTCTCCGCACGACCTGGACTACGAGCTCATGTTCCCGAAGAGCCTGGAGGACATCCCCTCCGTGCACGCCCGCTATGTCTCCGACCGCGATCAGTACGTCTATCTCTATGTCAATGCTCCCAACGCGGGCCGCTTCCTCTACGCCAACGCCTCCGTCCGGGAGGACCGCGAACTCTCCGCCGGCCGGAGCCTGATTGACGTGGGGTGGATGACAGAGGGCGAGCCGCTGGAGGTGGAGTTCGCGCTGACGGACCGCGGCCAGTTCGAGAAGACCTACCGCCGCACCGGCAGCGTCCTCCTGCTCTGCGCTTCCTACGACGACGACGTTTTTGCGGAAGCTTTCGAGACGCTCTCTGAAGAGCCTCTGGAACTCACTTCCTTCACGGATACCCGCGTCGAAGGCACCGTGGACGGCGCCGGCGGCGTCCTGATGACCTCCATCCCCCTGAACAGCGGCTGGGAAGCCTCCGTGGACGGGGAGCCGGCGGAGATCCTCCCCGTCGGCGGCGGCCTCATCGGCATCTCCGTGCCGGCCGGTCCCCACGACATCGTCTTCAACTACCGGAACCGGATCCTGCTGCCCGCCGCGATCCTGTCGGTGTTGGGGCTGGTGCTGGCGGTGCTGTATATGCGCAGAGCCTCTCGCGGCAAAAAAGAAGCCGCCGGTCATGACCGACGGGTGTAGGGGTACTTGTAATGATAGCTGCAGCGGCATTATTTCTCTGCTGCTGCACCTTTTTGGGTTTTAGATATCTCATGCAGGTGACTTTTTAAGTCCTGCTATGTATCGACTTGATTACCGTATTCCAGAACAGCTGTCAAGGAACCGGTATCCCTCGCCGGAGGCGTCCTTGACAGCTGCCCTGGAATACAGTAACTGGTAGACAAGAGGTGCTGCCGCACCTCCTGCCTCCAAGGAGGCCGGTAATCATCATGATCGCGGAAATGAAGCGGCTGTAATGATGGTCAGAAGCCTGCACCGGCCGGAAAATCACTCCAATAACAGGAATTCATCAGCTGTAATGACGATCTGTGACATGAAGAAGCCGGGATGTCACTACAGCAACAGAATCTCACCTCCTGGAATGACTATCAGCGACATGAAGAGGCTGGGTTGTCATTACAGCTATAGAAACTCAGCTCATGTAGTGACATCATGAGACTTGTTGAGGCTCAGGCATCATTACAGCTACTGAATCTCGGCTCATGTAGTGACATCATGAGACTTGTTGAGGCTCAGGCGTCATTACAGCTACTGAATCTCGGCTCGTGTAGTGACATCTAGAGACTTGTTGAGGCTCAGGCATCATTACAGCTACTGAATCTCGGCTCATGTAGTGACATTTCACTCGGCTCATAACGTTCTCTTGCCATAACGTTACTGGCTGTGTGAAAACAGGTCTCTCACGTGAGCGCTGTCTGGGATATGATCATGAAAGTGAAGATCCCCGCGCAGAGCTCCGTTTCCGTCCCGTCCTCTTTGATGCCTCTGACAGAAACATCCAAATAGATCAGCGTCTTACCTCTCTTGCGGATCGTCGCCTCGGCGATGATCCGCTTCATGCCGATTCCCGGGCGAAAGTAGCGCAGGGTACCGTCCACAGTCGTCACTGCCTTGCCCAGAGAACTGGCAGCGCCGCCCGAAGCCGCGTCAGCGGCTGTATACAGGAGACCGCCGTTCAGAGAACCGACAGGATTGAGCATCCAGGGGGCGGTGTCACCCTCCACCCGCGCATAGCCGTCCCGGAGCTCCGTCGTGACCAGTCCCAGATGCCTCGCAAAAGCATTGGTCCTGTTCCTGTGATCCCGGATCGCCTCCATGTCGATGCTCATGTCCGCCATTTCCAAATCTCCTTATTTACTGATCATGCTCTCTGCCGGTCACTATTCTCTTGCAGCAACGTTACTGTTTATAAAGCCCTTGTCTGTATGACCTTTGTCTGAAGGTCCTTGTCCATCTTCAATCTTTCGATGACGTTCTCATTCATAAATATATTTGACAGTGTAATATAGAATCTTTTTTAACACCGCTTACAACGATTGTCAAACAGGCTCCTCCTGCAACCGCTTGTCAAGGACTTTTTAGTATCCCATCGAAAAAATGAGTAGTATATCTACGAAAAAGGGCTCGCAAAATCGCATGCCCTGATATACGTATATCGTATTCTGTTTGCCTATTGTTGCTGATTTCAGAGGCCAGCTGCCATTGTTCTGATCTCTTCCAGAACTGACTCTTTCACGTCTCCCGCACAGGTGTACATCCCCTTATTCTCAAGACCGAGGTAGCCCAGAAAATCTCCCTCAAAGGAGAACTTTGCGCCTTCATACATTTCCGGATCTCCGGAACTTAAAAACATGGCTGTCTTTGCGAGAGACATGGGCGCTGCCGGGTACAACGCGGAATAGAAGCGGTCGATCGTACACTTAAGCTGGCCGCTGATTCCGTGATAATAGATGGGAGAAGCCAGGATAAGCATGTTTGCATCCCGCAGATATCCGTATACTTCCTGCATGTCATCCTTTTGGATACATTGCCCCTGGCCTTTTCCGTGGCAGTATTCACAGGCGAGGCATCCCTTGATGTTCTTCCGGCATACATTCACAACGTTTACTTTATGTCCGGCTTTTTCAGCACTCTCCCGGAACGCAGTAACCATTTTCCAGGTATTGCCCTGTGGACGGGGACTTCCATTTAAACTGACTTGGATATATCTTTGTGATCACAAAGATTTCTTCGCGGGGAATGCCGTACTCCTCCATGGCCTGGCGGACGCCCTCCCCGACGGTTTCCTCATTGTGATACATATAGGCCGTATCGATGAGCCTGCCGCCGTTTTTGAGC
>CAMOJW010000085.1 GCA_946617225.1 uncultured Lachnospiraceae bacterium | reverse complement strand
AGGACCAGCGGCTGCTCCACCATGTTCCAGTAGTCGATGAAGATCAGGATGCCGATGGACATCAGGCCGCCCCGGCAGATCGGCATGCAGATCTTCGAGAAGATATCCCACTCCCCGGCGCCGTCGATGGAGGCGGCTTCGTAGAGGGAGTCCGGGATCCTGCGCATATACTTGGTCAGCATGTAGACGGCAAAGGGGGAGAAGATCCCCGGCAGCCAGATCGCCCAGCGCGTGCCCAGGATGTGGAGCCTCCCGGCTACCAGATAGTTCGGGACCAGGGTGACCTGGTAGGGCATGAGCATGAGGATGATGTACAGGAAAAAGATCAGCTGTTTGATCCTCCCCTTATATCTGGCAAAACCGAACGAAGCCAGCGCCGCCACGAACAGCTGCAGGACCACGATCGGCACCACGTAGATCACGGAATTCCAGAACTTCAGGAGGTATTCGGGGCTCCTGAACAGCACGGTGATGTACTGGCTGAGAGTCACCCAGTCGGGGATGAACTTCAGGTTCACGGTCTCGCCTACGAAAAGTCTGCCGCCCTGTTCCGTAGTGGCAAAGATCGCGCCGTAATTGGCGCTGATCTCCGACGGCGTCATGAAGGAATTGGTAAAAGTCAGGATGACCGGCATCAGGAAGAGGATCCCCGAGAATGCCAGAAACAGCGTGGCAGCGACCCTGCTGCGGAACGCTCTTCTCCTCCGGCGGTCGCCGGCCGGCGTCTTGACGCGCACAGGCCTGGCCTTGTTATTGGTTTGTTTCTTCTTAAATAACGACATGCGGTATCACTCCAGATCGCGGTCCATCAGATCCTCCGTGATGAACAGGATGCCGATGATGATGACCATGGCTGCGGACATGATGATCGCCGCCGAGGAAAGCTTCTGATAATCCAGCGACAGGAAGGTATTGTTCATGAAATGCTGCAGCATATACAGTGCGTCAAAGGGATATTCCCCCGTGAGCAGATAGACCTCCCTGAAGACTTTGAAGGAATTGATGAGGGACATGATCGTCACGAACATGAGGGTGGAGGACAGATAGCGCAGCTTGATGGTCCAGAAGATCCTGCGGTCGCTCGCACCCTCCAGCCTGGCCACCTCCACCTGGTCCTGCGGGATGGCCGACAGGCCTGCCATGAACAGGATCATGTTGTAGCCCAGATTCTTCCACAGGAACAGCAGCAGGATGACCAGCTGCGCGTGCGCCGATTTGAGCCAGTCGATCCGCTCCAGCCCCAGACCGGTGATCCATACGTTCACCAGGCCGTTGTAATCGAACAGCACCTGCCAGATGAGGATCACGGAGGCGATGGGCACCATCATCGGGCTGAGGAAAAAGGAACGGAAGAAACTCTTGCCGGGAATACTGCCTTCCATGAGCACTGCCAGCAGAAGGGACAGCGCCACGGCCAGAGGCACGGCGGTCAGGGAAAAGCGCAGCGTGTTGAAAGCCGCCAGCCGGAAAGCGGTGTTGTTCCACGTGCGCACGAAATTGTCCATGCCCACGTAAACATGTTGGACGGGATTGTTCACCAGCGAGTAGTCCACCACCAGGCCGAACGGTACCACAAAGAAGACGGCCACGCCCAGCAGGCTCGGTAGCAGGAACAGCCAGGAGGTCAGTCTTCCCTTCAGACTTCTGTGTCCCTGGCTCCTGCGCATCCTGCGGCGCTTCGCGCCGTGCGGGGAAGACCCCTGCCCGGCGGCATTTCTTCTCAGTGTTCGGTTCAGTTTCTCCGCGGCTCCCGCCATGATCCTCCTCTGCAGCTGTCATGGTCTCCTGCGCCGCTGCCGTGATTCGGTGTAGCGAACACAGGACACCCAATTTAACTACTATGATAAAACAAAGCCTCCCCGTTGAAAACAGCAAATTGCATAATTTTTTCCATCTTTGGGGTTATTTTGGCCCGTTTTATTGTGCATATATTACAATTCCAGATCAAACCGAACAGTTATTGTAAGATTCGTATTATCGATGTAATATTCGTATAATAAATGTCACTGTCAGGAAACATTTATTATGAGGATCAGGTGTGCACAGGGAACAGTACCTGACCGCGCAGCGAGACGGTCCTCTGCGCGCTCCCTGGCATAAACAAGGCCGCGCAGGGGATCGTCCCCTGCGCGGTCAGCAGCTTTGGCTCAAAGTGTTCTTTTTTCAGTAGTAGATCACCAACGGCACGCCCGCTGTGATGTTGTTGTAGATCGTCTCGGCAGCCCAGTAGGGCAGGTTGATGCAGCCGTGGGAGCCGTCTCCCTTGTAGATGTTGCCTCCAAAAGCGCCCCGCCAGGTGGCGTCGTGCAGGCCCTGCCCTTCGTAGAAGGGCATCCAGAACTGCACCTTGGTCTCGTACGCGCCGCTGCCCTGTCCGCCCCGGAGGATGGAGGGCGATTCCTTGTAGGCCAGCGGGAAGCATCCGGTCTGGGTCCCGCGGTCCTTCTTGGTGACGTCGCCGGAGACGAAGTCGCTCTCGCAGATCAGCTTGCCGTTCTTGTAGAACCAGAGGTGCTGCGCGGAGAGGTTGCACTCCACATAGGTGCCGGTGATGTCGGACACGCCGTCGCGGCTGTAATAGTGGGGATTGCCCCAGCTGTTGGTCTTCTCGTAGATGGGTTCCCGCTTGACGGGCTTGCAGCTCTTGATGTCCTTGATCAGCTGCTTCAGCTCCTGGTCCTCCAGAACAGTGTAGCCGTACTCGTTGAGCCCAGCGCTGATGGTGATGGTACTGCCGTAGGTCGTTTTGAACTTCCGCTCCTTGTAGCGGGTGTCGTACTTCTTGCCCAGCTCCGCCACATAGGCGCGCAGCTTGTCCTCGTTGAGGGTGGCGTTCGGACCGTCGATATCCACCATCTTCATGATGCCGTCGTAGTCAAGTACCTGCGTCTTGGAACCGAACACGTAGGTCACCTTGGCTCCGATGAAGGTGTTCTTGGCAGTGCACAGGTCCTTCAGGGCCTGGTCGTCCCTGGTCGCCTGCGGCGGGTCGACGTACAGGCTCTCCGGCAGCACTATGGCTGCCCTGTAGACGCCGTCGTCGTCCGGCTCGCCCTCCGTCAGCGCATCCAGCTTCTCCTTCATGAAGCTCCGCAGAGTGGTGTCATCCAGGTGCGTTCCGACCACTTCCGGGCTGATGACGAATTTCTCTTCTTTTTTATCATAGACGACCTCAGCGTCCACGCTGTCGACGCGCTCCACGGCGAGCGCTTCCGTGTTCACCTTGGCGTCAAATACCGCACTGTCAAATCTGTGCGGGATCTCCAGTTCATATCGTGAGCGGTAGTAGACTCCCAGGTCAAAGCGCTCCGAGGCCCGGTCGATCAGGCTCTTCACGATCACCTTGGGATCCTGTTTCTGGCTGTCCAGCGCCGCCTGCAGCTCCTGCTCCAGCGCATCTCTGTCAAAACCGTATCCGAACTCCTTCAGATCGCCCCAGAGGATCGGTTTCCCGTCCTCCCACAGGCCCACTCTGGACCCGTCATAGCCGTCCAGCATGGTATCCGCAACTTCTGCGGCCGTCAGGCCCGACACATTCGAACCATTGATGGTCGTGCCCTGCAGGTAGACGGTGCTCTGCATCTGCTCCCGGGCAAAATAGGCCCCCGTCCCCGCAGCTGCTAATATCAGGACCGTCAAAAACCCAAGTCCCCATTTCAACTTCGACATAGTTTTCTCCTCTTTTCTCTTCTCTTCATCCCGTTCATAACACTATACTACCACACGCCGCATAGTTCAAACGGAAAATCGTTCCGCTGCCGCGCATTCAAAATCTGTTGACAAGGCAGGGCAGGAATGATAAGTAAAAAGTTAGAAGTTTTTTGCCCCGCGGGTACGGCACCACGAGTGACAGGAGGTCTTATGAGCAGTAAAGAACTGCGTTTACCGGAACTTTTCGGCTGCATGGTCTTCAACGAGGAGACCATGAGGCAGCGTCTGTCCGGCGCAAGTTATGAAGCCTGGAAACAGAGCGTCTCCGACGGGACGCAGCTGGACCTGCACACAGCCGACGAGATCGCGGAGGCCATGAAGAACTGGGCGATCGAAAAGGGTGCCACCCACTACACGCACTGGTTCCAGCCCATGACCGGCGTCACGGCCGAGAAGCACGACAGTTTCATCACGCCTGCCGGCAGAGGCAGGGTCATCATGGATTTCTCCGGCAAGGAGCTGGTGCGCGGCGAGCCCGACGCCTCCTCCTTCCCTTCCGGTGGTCTCCGGGCCACTTTCGAAGCCAGGGGCTACACGGCCTGGGATCCCACTTCTTTTGCATTTATTAAAGAAGGTTCTCTGTGCATCCCCACCGTCTTCTGTTCCTATTCCGGGCACGCGCTGGACAAGAAGACGCCTCTGCTGCGCTCCATGGAGGCCGTCAGCAGGCAGTCTGTCCGGATCCTGCGCCTGTTCGGAGACAGCGAGACCCGCGGCGTCATCCCGCAGGTGGGTCCCGAGCAGGAGTATTTCCTCCTGGACAAGGAGCTCTACAAACAGCGCGAAGACCTGATCATGACCGGCCGCACGCTGTTCGGCGCCAAGCCTCCCCGCGGCCAGGAGCTGGAGGACCACTACTACGGCTCCATCCGTCCCCGCGTCGCCGCCTACATGGCCGATCTGGACAACGAGCTGTGGAAACTGGGCGTATTGTCCAAGACCAAACACAACGAAGTGGCCCCCTCCCAGCACGAGATGGCCCCCATCTATACCGACTGCAACTCCGCGTGTGACCAGAACCAGATCACCATGGAGATGATGAAAAAAGTAGCCGACCGCCACGGTCTGGTCTGTCTGCTGCATGAGAAGCCTTTTGCCGGCGTCAACGGGTCCGGCAAGCACGACAACTGGTCCCTCGCGACCGACGACGGCCAGAACCTGTTCCGTCCCGGCAGCACACCGCGGCAGAATGCGCGTTTTCTCCTGTTCCTCACCGCCTTCATCAAGGGCGTCGATGAGTACCAGGATATGCTGCGCGCGACCGTGGCCATCCCCGGCAACGACCATCGTCTCGGGGCGCAGGAAGCGCCTCCCGCCGTGGTCTCCATCTTCCTGGGCGAGGAGCTCAGCGCCGTGGTGGATTCCATCATCAACGACACCGATTATCACAGCACCCGCAAGAGGACGCTGCAGATCGGTGTGGACGTCCTGCCGCCCATCCCCATGGACAACACGGACCGGAACCGCACCTCGCCGATGGCTTTCACCGGCAACAAGTTCGAGTTCCGCATGCTCGGTTCCTCCATGTCCATCTCCGGGCCCAACATCGTCCTGAACACCATGATGGCCGAGGAGCTGAAACAGTTCGCAGACGAACTCGAGGGATCGGCCGATTTTGACGCCGACCTCTCCGCCGTGATCAGGCGGGAGCTCTCCGCCCACCGCCGGATCATCTTTGACGGTAACGGCTACGACGAGTCCTGGCTCGCGGAGGCCAGGCTGCGCGGACTGGATAACTATCCCACCGCTGTCGACGCCCTGCCCGCCTACATCCGTGAAAAAAATATAGACCTCTTCACCGGGCACAACATCTACACCCGGGAAGAAGTCTACGCGCGCTACAACATCCACGTGGAGAACTACACCGCCACCATGGAGATCGAGGCGCGTACCATGATCGACATGCTGCGCAAGGAGATCCTGCCCGCAGTCTCCTGCTACGGCATCACGCTCTGTGAAGCCTATGAGCGCAAGAAGGCACTGGGACTCCCCCACCGCCATGAGGAAAACTACGCCCGCAACAACAGCCTCCTCACCGACAGCCTCAGCGACGCCTGCGGCAAGCTGGAGAAGGACCTGCGCCACGTGCCGGAGGATCCCGAAGAGGCCATGCTCTACTGTCACAACGTGATCGTCCCCGACATGCAGGAGTGCCGCAGCTACGCGGACCAGTTGGAGACCATCACCGCCAGGGATGCCTGGCCGTTCCCCGTGTACTCCGACCTGCTGTTCAGCGAGATCTGAGACGGTTCCCTGACAGTTGCCCCGCAAGATGGTCAGAAAGTCATCTGTTTGCTGATAATACAACACCTAGAGCGGGCTGCCGCAAACTGCGACAGCCCGTTTTGTCCCGAAAAAATGATTGAAATATAACAAGAGGGATCTTCACCCCTGCTGACAGCTCACTTGAAATCCCCCAGGATCTGTTTGTTCTGCCAGATATAAGTGACCAGGGAGATGATCGTGAGGGCCAGCGCCACATAGACCATCAGAGTGGTCAGGATCTGCAGCTGCGGGACGTCCATGATCAGCAGGATGATGGCGATCATCTGGAAGGTGGTCTTGAACTTGCCCCAGTAGTTGGCTGCGATCACGATATTGTCATTGGCTGCCAGGAGACGGAAACCGCTGATCGCGAACTCCCTGGCGACGATGATGATGACGATCCAGGAAGCGATCTTGCCGAGACCGACAAGGCAGATCAGGGCGCTTGTGACGAGCAGTTTGTCCGCCAGCGGGTCCATAAACTTGCCGAAGTTGGTCACCAGGTTGTATTTGCGCGCGATCTTGCCGTCCGCGAGATCCGTCAGGGACGCGATGATGAAGATCACCAGGGCCACCCAGTTGTTGCCCTTGAACGGGATCAGCATACACGCCACAAAAACGGGGACCAGCAGGATCCTCAGCATCGTCAGTTTGTTAGGCAGATTCATGATCGTTACCTCCTTCTGTCATACCTGATCGATCTCTTCCGGCTCATCGCAGAGAACGGCAAGCAGATCATACTCTCTGGCATCGGTGATCCGGACACAGGGCATATCCCCCGTCATCAGATCCGCCCCTGTCTCGATAAAAACAGTTCCGTCCACATCCGGGGCGTCCCGGTAAGTCCTGGCAGTACAGACATCCTCGCCCGTGATCCTGCCCTCGACCATGACACGGAAAGTCTTCCCGCACATGGAGCGTTCCTTCTCAAAAGCGATCTCCTGCTGCAGGAGCATGAGTTCGCGCTGTCTGCGCTCTTTGGTCCTCTTCGGGACCTGCTGTTTCATGCGGGCGGCTCCGGTCCCCTCCTCACGGGAGTAGGTGAACACGCCCAGGCGGTCGAAACGCTGCGCGCGGACAAAATCCATCAGCTCTCTGTGATCCTCCTCCGTCTCCCCGGGGAAACCGGTGATCAGGGTGGTCCGGATACAGATATCGGGGATCTCCCTGCGGAGCCTCTTCAGCAGGGCTTCCAGCTGCGCCTTGTCGGTCCGCCTGCCCATCCTCTTCAGGATGCTGTCGGATGCGTGCTGGATGGGGATGTCCAGATAATGCAGGATGCGGGGCTCGTCCCGGAGCACTTCGATCAGCGTGTCGTCGATCTCCTCCGGATAGCAGTACAGGACTCTGATCCACTCCAGGCCGTCTATGCGGCACAGGGCCCTGAGCAGGGCTGGCAGTCTCTTCTCCCCGTAGAGATCCAGACCGTAGCGCGTGGTCTCCTGGGCTACCAGGATCAGTTCCTTCACGCCCTGACGCGCCAGATCGGCCGCTTCTACCAGGAGATCCTCCATCGGCACGCTGCGGTATCTGCCGCGGATGGCGGGAATGGCACAGTAAGTGCAGTGCTTGTCACAGCCCTCGGCGATCTTCAGATAGGCATAATGGCCGCCCGTGGAGAGAAGCCGTCTCCCGGTCTCCTCCAGCAGGTCCCTGTCCTCGAATCGCTGTCTGTGGACAGGCGGACATTCAGCGAAAGCGCCGGCAGTCTCGTCAGCTGCATCAGTCCCGGCTGCGTCCGCTGCCCGCAGGACCTCCTCCAGGACCTCGGGAAGCTGCCCCTTGGCGGTGGTGCCCACGATGGCGTCGACCTCCGGGATCTCCTGCAGGAGTTCCTCCTTGTATCGCTGCGCCATGCAGCCGGTCACGATCAGGGCCTTCAGCTGACCGCTCTCCTTGCGCTGCGCCAGCGAGAGGATCTGTCCGATGCTCTCCTCTTTGGCCGCGTCGATGAAGCAGCAGGTATTGACCACGGCGATGTCTGCTTCCTCTTCATCGTCCGTGAACGTGCAGCCTCTGTCCGCCAGGCTTCCCAGCATCCGCTCCGCGTCCACCAGGTTCTTGTCGCAGCCCAGGGAGATGAAGAGGATCTTCTCCTGCCCGCTGCGTGTTTTAATGCCGTTCATATACAGTCTGCCGTCCCGCTTCAGAGCACGTCGCCTTCGACATCGCCGTCGACATCGCCGTCAAAATCGACAGATTCCTCTGCTGCGGACTCTTCGATCTCCACGTACTCGCTTCCGTCGGTGATGACATTCGCCTCATCGATGGAAGAATCGATCTCCTCCTCGTCCGGCTCATCCTCGGCCAGGATCCGGATCTTCTCGTTATTCAGTTCCTCTACCGCGATGGAGAGGGGCTTCTCGCCCTCCATGGAACTGATGAGCGGCTCGTCGCCGTCCACGATCTGTCTGGCGCGTTTGGCGGTGGCCATGACGATGGAGTAACGGCTGTTGATCACAGGGGTCTCGCCTTCTTCCACTCCCTTGTTGACGACTTCCATAAGATCCACATAAGAGGGATGTATCATTTTCTTACCTCATCTTCTCCGGTGTCTTTAAAAAAGACATGTATTTTCTGTGTTCGATCCTTGATTGTAGCACACTTTCACTCCGCTGAACAGAGTTCTTTGTAGCGGGGCAGGATCTCCTCCTCCAGTTCCCGGCGGAATCGTTCCAGAAAAACGGGATCGGGCCTGCATTCGTCCGGTTCCTCCCGGACCAGCCTGTCCATCAGGGCGGCGGCGGCTTCCCTGTCGTCATTGATCACCATGTAGTCGTAATGCCTGACTGCGGAGATCTCCGTCAGCGCCTGCTGCAGCCTGCCGGCGATCTTCTCCCTTGTCTCCGTCCCGCGTCCGATCAGCCTCGCCTCCAGTTCCGCGGCGGAAGGCGTCACCAGGTAGACCATCACGGCATCCGGGGCCTGCGCCTTGATCTGCATGGCTCCCTGCGCCTCGATCTCCAGGATCACGTCCCGTCCCGCAGCCTGCTGCTCCTCCACGAAGAAGCGGGGCGTCCCGTAATAATTGTCCACGTACTGGGCATATTCCATCATGCCGCCCTCGCGGATGCGCTCTTCGAACTGTTCACGGGTCACGAAAAAATAGGTCACTCCCTCCTGGTCCTCCGCCCGCGGGGCACGGGTCGTCATGGAGACGGAGAGCACATAGCTGTCATGGTCCCGCTGCAGGATCTTCACGATGGTGCCTTTTCCTGCTCCGGAGAATCCGGACAGCACAACAAGTTTGCCTTTTTTCATCCTGTAGTCCTCCGCTGTGCTGACAGGCATGCTGTCATTCACTGTCCTCTGTGCCTGCTGTGTCCGTTCGGGTCTCTGTGTCCTGTGTGTCCGTCTGCGTCCCCTGGGCCCTTCCGCGGATGGTCTCCGGGAGCAGCGCTGAGAGCACGATGCGGTCGTTCTCCATGATGATGACCGATTTGGTCCTCCTGCCCTGCGTGGCGTCGATAGCCGTCCCGGACTCCCTGGCGCGGGAGACCAGGCGCTTGATGGGCGCGGAATCGGGCCCCATGATGGCGACGATCTTGTCAGCGCTGATAATGTTGCCGAACCCGATATTGATCAGATTTGTGTTCATAGTTCACCCGGTCATTCGATGTTCTGGATCTGTTCGCGGATCTTCTCCACACCGGTCTTGAGTTCGATGGCGTGGTCGGAGATCTCGCGGTCATCGCTCTTGGAGAGGATCGTATTGGACTCCCGGTTCATCTCCTGGGCGATAAAATCC
>CAMOJW010000084.1 GCA_946617225.1 uncultured Lachnospiraceae bacterium | reverse complement strand
AGACGCTGCGGGACAAGTTTCCTGCTCTATGTGGTGATGATCTCGATCATCCTGTTTTTCTTCATCCGGGTCGATTCGCCGCTGCAGCGCGTAGGGATCCGCCTGCTCCTTGTCCCGGTGATCGCCGGCATTGCCTATGAGATCATCAAGTTGGCAGGAAGAAGCAACAGCCCCATCGTGAGGGCGATCAGCCGCCCCGGCATGTGGCTCCAGAATCTCACCACCCGCGAACCGGATGACAGCATGATCGAAGTCGGGATCGCTTCGGTGGAGGCCGTTTTTGACTGGAAAACGTGGCTGGCGGACAATTTCGGCGCGGACAGGGACACTTTGCCCGACAATGGTGTGCCGTTCGTTCTGAATGAGGATACACAGAATGACGAGGTATAAAGAGGCTTTTTCCGAGGGATGCCGCCTGCTGGAGGCTGTGCTTCCCGAAAAAAGGGAAAGAGAACTGGAAGCCAGACTGCTCCTGGAACACGTCTGCGGCACGCGGCTGGAGACGCTCCTTACGGAGCCTGACCGGGAAGTAGGACCTGAGCAGCTGGAACGATACCGGGAACTGCTCGACCGGCGGAACAGGCATGTTCCGCTGGCCTATCTGACAGGCGGGACCGAGTTCATGGGCCTGCCTTTTGTCGTTTCGGAAGCCGTGCTGATCCCCCGGCAGGACACGGAGACCCTGGTGGAACTGGCCATGCCCCATATGACGGGGGGCAGCCGGGTGCTGGATCTGTGCACCGGCAGTGGCTGCATCCTGCTGAGTCTGCTGCATTATTCCGTGGACTGCGAGGGTGTCGGGACGGACATCTCCGGGGAGGCGCTCCGGGTGGCCGGACAGAACGCGCAGGAACTGGACCTCTCCGACAGAGCACGTTTCTATCAGGGCGACCTGTGGGAGGCACTTCCGGAGACGGAGGGAGGTTTTGACCTGATCGTCTCCAACCCGCCCTATATCGCCACTTCCGTGATCGACACGCTGATGCCCGAGGTCGCCCTCGCGGAGCCGCGCCAGGCCCTGGACGGCGGACCGGACGGACTGGACCTGATCCGCAGGATCGCGGACCGGGCAGCCGACCTGCTGACGCCGGGCGGCAGCATCTTCGTGGAGATCGGCAGTGACCAGGGAGAGGCGGCAACCGCGCTTTTTGAGGAGCGCGGATACTATCAGGTGGAGGTACACAGGGACCTCTGCGGACTGGACAGAGTAGTGAGCGCTGTCCGGAGTTTCCGGACCGGACAGACGGGGAGGCAAGATGCTCGATAAACTGGAAACACTGCTCTACAGGAGCGAAGACATATCCAGAGAACTCATGAGCCCTGACATCGGTCAGGACCCGAAGAGGCTCCGCACCCTGATGAAGGAGCAGAGCGAGCTGGCACCTCTGACGGATGCCTACAGGGAATACAAAAAGGCTGTCAGCGACAGGGACAACGCCGCGGAGCTCCTGGCCGAGGAGAAGGACGAGGAGATGCGGGAACTGGCCAGGGAGGAGCTTGCCCAGGCTTCGGAACAGGTGCAGGCCCTGGAGAAGCAGCTGAAACTGCTCCTCGTCCCGAAAGATCCCGACGATGAGCGCGACGTCATCGTGGAGATCAGGGCGGGGGCCGGCGGAGACGAGGCGGCGCTTTTTGCCGCGGAGATCTACAGGATGTATGTCCGGTACGCCGAGACGCACCGGTGGAAGGTCGAGACGCTGGACTACGAGGAGATCGGCATCGGCGGGATGAAATACATCAACTTCTCCGTCAGTGGCCGGGGCGCCTACGGACGGCTCAAATACGAGAGCGGCGTCCACAGAGTGCAGCGCGTCCCCGTGACGGAGTCGGGGGGCAGGATCCACACTTCCACCGTCACCGTAGCGGTCATGCCCGAAGTGGACGAGGACATCCGGATCGAGATCCCTGACAAGGACGTCCGCATCGATGTCATGCGTGCATCGGGGAACGGCGGACAGTGCGTCAATACGACGGATTCCGCCGTGCGTCTGACCCACTATCCCACGGGGATCGTGATCTACAGCCAGACTGAGAAGTCCCAGCTCCAGAACAGGGAGAAGGCCTGGAAACTGCTTCGCTCCAAGCTCTACGACCTGGAACTGCAGAAGCGGCACGACGAGGAGGCGGATCTGAGGCGCTCGCAGATCGGTACGGGGGACCGCAGCGAGAAGATCCGGACCTACAATTTTCCCCAGAGCCGCGTGACCGACCACAGGATCAAACTGACCCTCCACAGTCTCGCGGACGTCCTGGACGGCAGCCTGGACGGGATCATCGACGCGCTCACCGCGGCGGATCAGGCAGCCAAGCTTCTCAGGATGGAAGAGGAAAGACATTGAGCCGGAGAGTGCTATGAGAGCATTATTGATGAGAAGGATACATCCATCTGTTTCCGCGACCGCGGCGAGGATCAGCCTGTGTTTTCTGCTGACTTCCTCAGCGTATCTCGCGTGGACCTATCACTGCATGGATCTGTTCCCTTCACGTGCGGCCGAAGCGGTCACACTCATAGCCGGCTACCTGTTTCAGGCGATGGGGAACGGCCTGCACATGGTCCTGCTCCGCCGCTGTAAGGAAAGAGCGGGAGAGAACAGCCTGCTGCCCGTGTACAGCAGGGCTGTGACGGTCTTACATCTGATCTGTCTGTTTCCCGCCGTGCTGGGCGGGGCGGTCCCCGCTGTCCTGTTCTTCGGCGCGATGCTGAATCTGTGCTGCGGCTGGATCGCGGGAGACTATCTCTATGCTCTCACCGACCGCGTCCGGGCAGAGGACAGGGCGGTCACTGTCAGCTGCGGGTACAGTATCGCCATCCTCGGGTCCTGGCTCCTGTCTCTCATCGGACGGCAGACGGGCAGTCCTGTGTCTGTATTGATCATCACCTGCGTTCTCCTGACCGGGGCCCTGCTCCTTCTGATCCATTCGGAACACGCAGGAGCTGCGGAAGCGGAGGAGACCGACGGGGAGAGGATCGGCAGCGGATATATCAGAAGGATCCCTCCCGGAACGGATCTGAGGCAGTATCTTGTGACAGCCGGCTGTCTGGTGCTGCTGTTCAGTCTTGTCAACAATATCGGTTTTGGATTTCCTTCCGCGGATCTTCAGAACGGGATCCATCTCGAGTTCACTCGTCTGTTTTATGCGGCCGGCCTGCTCGCTGCAGGTCTGTTGAACGACCGCAGCCGGCGCTCCGGTGCCCTGTGTGCCGTGATCGCCCTGGTCGTGCCCTTTGTCACGCTCTCCCTGCAGGGGGAGTCGATCTATCCCGGGATCTTCTGGGCGCTGAACTATTTCACGTTTGGTTTCTACACCACCTACCGCCTCATCCTGTTCTCGGATATTGCGGCAGAGACGGGACTCCTGTTCCTCTCCGGATGCGGACTGATGATCGGCCGCATCGGAGACGCGGCCGGAGAGAGCCTGAACCTGCTCCTTGCGGAGCACACCTCGGTCCTCGTGGTCCTGGCCGCAGTGCTTTATGCCGCGTCTATGCTGCTTTTCTTCCATTCCCGGCAGGATCAGCAGGCGCAGGAAAGCCGCAGCGAGGACTCCGAGCCGGATCGTTTCGACCGCTTTTCCGGCAGGCATGACCTTTCCGCAAGGGAGCGGGAGGTCCTGCGGCTGCTCCTTGAGGAGAAGACCAACACCGAGATCGCAGACATCCTGTGTGTCACGGAGAGCACAGTCAAATATCACATCCACAATCTGCTCCGCAAGACGGGATGCAGCAACCGTGTCACCCTTCTGTCCGCCTATGCGGAGGACTCGCATACCTGAAAAATGAACCGTGAAGGCAGGAAAAAGGACCCGAACTGGTCCTGACCCTGACCTGACCCTGCCCGATCCATAAAAACTGACCTGAACCTGGCTTGAATCCCATTGGGATCTCTGCCAGGTTTATTATGTAATGTTATGCGCACTTGCCAGAAACGGAGCCCCGGGGAATGCGAGAGATAGACGATCGATATCCTGAATATGCAGAGCCCTATGAACCGGTACGCGGAGCCAGGCATCACAAGGGACTCTATCCTGCTCTTAAGAATACGCGCAGGAGAAGTTCTCTGAAAATGTCTTTTGCCGTCGGGGCCGTCCTGCTGCTGCTGACCGCTGTCCTGGGCCGGCAGAGCACAGATCCCGGCCAGCCCGTTCCGGAAGGGCCGGACCAGCCCATACAGATCGCTCTGGAGCCAAAACCCGATCCGGAGGATCCGACCCCTACACCGGAGGAGGAGACGCAGGAGGAACTGCCGGAGGTACCTTCGGAGGAGCAGACACAGGGAGACCCTACGGAGGTCCCTCCGGAGGACGAGACGGCGGAGCCCACGGAAACGGAGACGGAACCTGTCACGACACCTACTACGGAGGCACCTGTCACTGTCACCGCAGCCCCCGAGACACCGAAGACGACCAGAAAGGCCACGACCAGGACTACGACCAGGACCACTACCACAGAGTCGACATCGACCACAACGACGGAGGCGGATGATCCCACCCCGGACCTGAAGGATCCGGAGATCGCGATCGACAATGTCCGCTACTGGGGAGAGTTCAACTCCTGGTACGGTCTGCAGCACCTGCAGGTGGAATATACCATCACACCGAATGATGCGGATGACGGGAGCCTGTCCTCTTACGGCTCCGTCAGTATGGTGACCGGATCCACGGGCAGTGCGAGCTGGTCGGCTGTTGCTGGGGACGGGACGATACAGGCTAACGTGAACTGCGCGGGCACGGGACTGTTCCCGAACAGTGTCAGCGAGTGGCTCACGGAAGTGACCCTGGAGTACACTCTCAATGGGGAAGCCAGGACCAAAACAGTCTCTGTGCAGGGGAGACCGGACCTCTACAGCTGCCATATGGAAGCGGAGTTGATCTCGGCCGAAACGGAAGCGGACGGCAGGGTCTCCGCGGAATACAGGGTCCGGGTCACATGTTCTGCGTCCGACACGCATGAATATAACCCGTCTTTTACCGGAGCGGAGATCATCTGGTATGACGAATACCACAACCAGGTGGGTTCCCCCAGGAGCATCTGGAGCGGAGGAGGGGACAGCCCATTTACCGGGAACGGGACCCATACGGCAGGCGACGACAGATATATGGAGTACACGTTCCGGAGCGGTCCGATCGACGTCACTCCGCCATCCGGAGAAGCCACTTGCTTTCGGTTCTCCTTCAACGCGGAGGACAGAGGCGCGGATACCTACGACAGTTCTCTGGAACTGACCTCCTGGGATTGGGATTATCTGGATCTGCCATAAGCCATATATCATGTCACCCACCAGAAAGAAGGGAGCAGAGTATGAAAAACAGAAAAAACAGCCGTACAGTCCTCCTCACAGTGATCGTACTGATCCTGACCCTGCTGCTGCTGAATCCGGGCCTGCTGCCCGTTTCCTCAGCGACGAGAGAACACATGAACGAGCTCAGGAAGACGTGGTTCCTCATCGAACGCAGCGGTCAGATCACTTTTGCCCACTTCCTGACCGTCCTGCTCGCCATCTGCCTGCTGTGGCTGTTCTACACGGTCGCGAGGCTCCTCCTCACCGGCATAGGGAAGAAAGGCAGCAGAGCGGAAACGATCACCCATCTGATGATCGGTGCGCTGCGGTATTTCCTGGTCGTCATCGGGATCGTCTGGAGCCTGAGTATCCTGGGAGTCAATGCTGTCGCTGTGATGGCGGGCATCGGTATCATCGGACTGATCCTGGGATTCGGCGCCCAGAGCCTGATCGAGGATATCCTCACCGGGATCTTCATCATCTTTGAAGCCAAGTATGTGATCGGAGATATCATTATTCTCGACGATTTCAGGGGGACCGTGAGGGAGATCGGCGTCAGGACGACCACGATAGAGGATGCGGGGGGCAATCTCAAGGTGGTCAACAACTCCGATATCCGGAATTTCCAGAATAGATCCCGCAACACTTCCAGAGCTGCCTGTGAGGTCAGTGTTTCCTATGAGACAGACCTGCGCGCTCTGGAGAAGCTCCTTGCGGAAAGCCTGCCGCCCATGCTGGAGGAGCACAGGGATCTCTATCTCAGCGAGCCCCGGTATCTGGGTGTCACGGAACTGGCGGACAGCGGCGTGAACCTCAAGTTCGTGGTGGAGACCAGAGAAGAGAACGTCTTCAGCGCACAGAGACAACTGACCAGGGATATCCGCGTCCTGTTTGCGGACCGGAACGTGGAGATCCCCTTCCCCCAGGTGGTCGTGCACAGGGTGGAGGACTGACAGATACTTGCCTTTGGAAAACAGTCTTCAGAATCTTTCGGGGATGACACAGAATATGGTATACTGCAGTCGGGATCTGTATGATCCCGGCTGCTTTTTTACTGACAAGGAACGGGACAGGGAGGACCAACGTTAACATGGCAGTACATACTTTTGCCGCGATCGATGTCGGCAGTTATGAACTGGAGATGAAGATCTACGAACTCTCCAGAAAGAACGGGATCCGCCAGATCGACGACGTGATGCACAGGATCGACCTGGGCTCGGATACCTATGCCAGAGGCAGACTCTCGAGCGCCCATGTGTCGCAGCTGAAACGGTGTCTGCGAGAATTTGCCGCCATCATGAAGAATTACCGCGTGGAAGCTTACCGCGCCTGCGGCACCAGCGCCTTCAGGGAGATGTACAACTCCTCCCTGATCTGCAGCCAGATCGAGCAGGAGACAGGGATCCGGATCGAGATCCTGGCCAATGCCGAACAGCGGTTCCTGGACTACAAATCCATCGCCTCCAAGGGCGAGGATTTCAACCGTCTCCTGGAGAAGCCCACCGCCATCGTCGACATCGGCGGCGGAAGCCTGCAGATCTCCCTGTTTGAGAAGGACAGACTGGTGGCCACACAGAACATCCGCCTGGGGATCCTGATCATCCAGGAGCGCCTTGCCAGGATCCGCTCCACGCAGGCCAAGGCGGAGGGTCTGATCGAAGAACTGGTCAACTCCCAGCTGGCCATCTTCCGCAAACTCTACCTGAAAAACAGAGAGATCGACAACATCATCATGGTGGATGATTATATCTCTGAAGTCGCCAGGAAAAACGGTCCCCTGCTCCGGCAGACCGGCATCACGCAGGCCGGCGACAGGGATCCGTCCGAGTTCATCGAAGTGAGCAGCTTCAATGATTTCATCACCCGGATCTCCTCCGTGAACCGGCAGGAACTGTCGAGAGCCCTGAGCATAGCGGACGACAATATCCCGCTGCTGCAGATCTCCGCAGTCACGCTGCGCTGTATCGCCAAGGTCCTGCACTCCTCCCTCATCTGGGTGCCCGGTGTCACGCTCTGCGACGGTATAGTCTATGAATACGCGGAGAGCCGGAAGTATCTGAGCCCCTCGCACGATTTTGCCGGCGATATCATCGCCTGCGCGCAGGAGACAGGCAAGCGGTACAAGTGCAGTGTCGACCGCAGCACCACTCTCTGGGAGATCGCCGCCAGGATCTATGACGCCACAAGGCGCTACCACGGGATGGGCGACAGGGAGAAGCTCCTGCTCCAGATCGCCGTGATCCTGCACGACTGCGGGAAATACATCAGCATGACGCAGCTGGCTGACTGCTCCTACCACATCCTGATGTCCACGGAGATCATAGGCATCTCCAGGACGGAGCAGGAGATCATCGCCAATGTGGTCAAGTTCAATCACAGTGAATTCGTGTATTATGAATCTCCTGAGAATCACACGGAACTGACACCCGAGGCCTACATGGTCATCACCCGGCTCACTGCCATCCTGCGGGTGGCCAACGGGCTCGACCGCTCTCACAAAAAGAAGTTCAGCGGTCTCAAGATCCGCGTGCGCGAAGGAGAACTGCAGATCACCGTGGACGCGAAAAAGGACATCACCCTGGAGAAGGGACTGTTTGGACGCAGGGCCGATTTCTTCGAGGAGGCCATCGGTCTGACTCCCGTGATCCGGCAGAAAACAGATCCCGCTGACGCGGCACGCACATCGGCACGCTGAGGAGGTGCGAAATGGCTGATCCCAAGAACAAAAACACAGATACCGTTCTGTTCGAGAACCGTGAACTCAGCTGGCTGCAGTTCGAGAGAAGGTGCCTGGCGGAGGCCAGGACGAGGGAGAATCCCCTTCTGGAGAGGCTGAAATTCCTCAGCATCACCGCTTCCAACCTGGATGAATTCTTCATGGTGCGCGTCGCCTCTCTGCAGGACCAGAAGAATGCCGGCTATAAAAAGAAGGACATCGCCGGGATGACCGCTGCGCAGCAGCTGACCGCCATCCTGGAGGATACGCATGCTTTTGTCGGACAGCAGTACTGGACATACAACCGCCAGCTGATCCCCGAGCTCCGTGACAACGGGATCGTCATCGTGAAGGATACCGACGATCTCACCGGCGCGGACCGGAAGATGCTCACGGAATTCTTTGAGACGGAAGTCTTCCCGGTACTGACGCCCATGGCCGTGGACAATTCCAGACCTTTCCCGCTGATCCGCAACAAGAGCCTGAACCTGGGCGCCCTGGTGGCGCACAGAGAGGACGCCGGTCCGAGCATCCTGGGCCACACCCGCAAAGGCAAAAAGAGCGCCAAAAAACAGGAAAAGATCCGCTACGAGTTCGCTACCGTACAGGTCCCTTCCGTCCTGCCCCGTTTTGTCCGTCTGCCGGATCGCGCTGACGGTGTAGTGAGACTGTTCCTGCTGGAAGATATCATCCGCATGAACATGAGCCAGCTCTTCCAGAGCTATGAAGTGCTGACCATCTGCCCCTACAGGATCACCCGCAATGCGGACCTCTCCATCGACGAGGAGGAGGCGGAGGATCTGCTGGAGGAGATCGAGAAGCAGCTGAAGAAACGTCAGAGAGGCTATGCCATCCGCCTGGAAGTGGAGAAGGGGATGGACGAGAGACTGCTCCAGATCCTGGAGGAGGAACTCTCGGTCGAAAAGGAGAAAGTCTACGAGATCGACGGCCCTCTGGACCTGACGTTCCTGATGAAAGTCTGGGGCCTGGAGGGATTTGACGAACTGCGCGAACACCGCTACGCGCCGCCGCAGCCCGTACCGGAGCTCCCCGCGGGCTGTGACATGTTCGAGCAGATCCGTAAGGGCGATATCTTCCTGCACCATCCCTACCAGACGTTCCAGCCGGTGGTGGATTTTGTCGCCCGGTCGGCCGTGGATCCCGAGGTCCTGGCCATCAAGCAGACGCTGTACAGAGTGAGCGGCAATTCCCCGATCGTGGCAGCCCTGTCCAGGGCCGCGGAGAACGGCAAGCAGGTCACGGTGCTCGTGGAACTGAAAGCCCGTTTTGACGAGGAGAACAACATCGTCTGGGCGAGACAGCTGGAAAAAGCGGGCTGTCACGTGATCTACGGCCTGGTGGGTCTCAAGACGCACAGCAAGATCACACTGGTGGTGCGCAGAGAGGAGGACGGCATCCGCCGCTATGTCCATCTGGCCACCGGCAACTACAACGACTCCACAGCCAAACTGTACACGGATATCGGCATGCTGACCTGCAGGGAGGGCATCGGAGAGGATGCCACCGCATTCTTCAATATGCTGTCCGGTTACTCCGAGCCCAGGAGATGGAACAGCCTGTCCCTGGCGCCGCTTTGGATGAAGGACCGTTTCCTCTACCTGATCAACAGAGAGAGGCAGCTCGCCCAGCGAGGCGAGACAGCCATCATCAAAGCCAAGATGAACGCTCTCTGCGAGCCGGATGTCATCCGGGCCCTCTACGAGGCCTCTGCCGCAGGCGTCCAGATCGACCTGATCGTCCGCGGCATCTGCTGCCTGAAAGTGGGCATCCCCGGGGTCAGCGAGAACATCCGG
>CAMOJW010000083.1 GCA_946617225.1 uncultured Lachnospiraceae bacterium | reverse complement strand
TGAGATTGGCTATTTTAGCCTGACGCTGAATGGTCAAAATCTCCCGACGCTAACAACATGAAAGCGATGTGGATTTTTATGTATTCATCCAACTCTTTTTTAATATCTTCAAGTATCTCTGCCCTATCCATATCAGACAGGTTCTCTTTGGGTCTCTCGCTCATGTTTCTGCCTCTCTCTCCGGTCGGTCGGAGCGATAACGTGTGATGGGTCCACTGACAGAATTATACCATTAACCCGGGGGGACTGTCGAAATAGAGGTGGATTTGTGGTATGCTTTGACCAGCGAGGTCGATGATCCGGCGGTTATGAAAGGACTCCACTATGAAAAGGATCTCATTGGCGATACTGCTTGTGCTCAGTATGGTGATCAGCAACATCACCTGTCTGTATGCGGCCGAAACAGGCCCTGCCTCAGAAGAGTCTGCAGTGGAAGAAGCTGCAGAAGAAGAAACTGCAGTGGAAGAGTCTGTAGTGCAAGAACCTGCAGAGGATCTTCCTGCGGAAGAGGTGACAGAGGCAGGAGACGGCGACGAGGAGGATCCTTCGCAGACAGTTCCAGAGGGAAGTGCGGACGCGGTCTCCGGAGAGAGTGCAGAGGGAGCGGAGGATTCCGACGGAGCGGAGCTGATCGAGGAGACGGCCGCGGAGCAATCTGTTTCCTCCGAGGCGGCAGACGCTGATTCCACGCCGCAGGATGTCCCGCAGGCGATATGGACGGAAGCGGACGGGACGCTCACTTTCAGCTGTGAGCCACAGGTGACTGTGGGAGATTTCTATGGCGGTGTGACGATCACGAACGTATGGAGCGGTACGGACGTGACGGCGACGGGAGAGGCGGGGCCTCTGTGGAACCAGGTCATTCGCTATAAGGTGAGAAAGGTCCGGGTCGACAGCAGTTTTGCGGCAGTGAAGCCGACCAGTACCTGCAAATGGTTCGACACCTGCTGTATCCTGGAGAGTGCAGATCTGGACGCGCTTGACACCTCCGCTGTGACGTGTATGGACAATATGTTCGCGTACTGCGAAGTGCTCGAGGATCTGGATGTGAGCGGTTTTGACACCTCCGCGGTGACGAGCATGAAGGAGATGTTCGCGTGCTGCAACGGTCTGGAGGAGCTGGATATCCATACCTGGGACACCTCCCATGTGACGAGCATGGAGCGTATGTTCATGAGCTGTTCCGGCCTGAAACGGGTGACAGTGAACGGCCTGGATACGTCCCAGGTCACTTCCACCGCTACTATGTTCAGCGGCTGCGTGAGTCTGTCCGAGCTGGATCTCAGCGACTGGAGTCTGCCTCAGGATGAGGACTGCACAGGTATGTTCGCGGGCTGCACCGGCCTGGAGAGCCTGGACCTGAGCGCATTTGAGCCGTCCGATACAGTGAAGATGGCAAGCATGTTCGGGCGGTGCACCGCGCTGCAGACGATCTACTGCAAAGATGCCGCGACGGACTGGAGCAGCCGGGAAGGGTCGTATATGTTTTACGCCTGCACTTCCCTGACCGGATCGTATGGCGATACTGTTGTGCATTATGACGCAAACAGTACCCATGCTTCCATGGCCAGAGCGGCCAGTCTCGGGGGATATCTGACCCCTAAGCCCTCCGGGGAGACCATCGTCAAGCAGGGAATGTGCGGACGCAATGCGTGGTGGGAGCTGGATGAGAAGGGGACTCTGACGATCTCCGGCGGAGGCCCGATCGACGACTATCCCAATTATGAGGAGCGCCCGTGGCACGCTGACGCGGGCAGTATCAAAAAGATCGTTGTCAGAGAGGGGATCACAAGGATCGGGAATTTTGCCTTTGCGGCCTGTCCGGCGACAGAGATCGAGCTCCCTGACACGCTTCTCACCATCGGCTACCGCGCATTCACAGAGACAGATATATGGAAGATCTGGATCCCCGAAAAGGTGGAGACTATCGGAGACCATGCTTTCTATCAGTGCGGGAGCCTGAAGTATGTCACCATCGGAGAACGCGTTGACCGAATAGAGGAGGGGTGTTTTGGCTCCTGCGGCGCGCTGCTGGCCGTCTGCTTCATGGGCACGCCCGGTCACATGGCGGAGGATACCTTCTCATCCTGCGGGGACCTGTCGGGTCTCTATGCGGAGGAGAGGGCCGGATACTGGAACGACAGCAACAAGAAGAATTATGGCGCAGCCAGTATCACCTGGGAGACCTGGGACGAGGATGTCCTGTTTGAGTTTTCAGAGGATGAGTACACCGTTCATGTCGGGGAGACATCCTACGTCACTGCGGTCTATTCTTCCAGGACTCTGCCCCTGTTCAGCGGAGTGATCTATCCTCCCTCCACGGACCTCTATGACTACAAGATGGACAGGCGCCATGAATATGAGAGCGTCATCATCATTACGGTGACAGGTAGAAATGCCGGTCAGACAACGCTCACAATGACCGGCTATACACCTGTCGATCGCGATCCGATGGAGATCAGCACCACGATCACGATCATAGAGGGCTCCGCACAGGAGGATGATCCGGATGAGATCAGCGACAGCATCAAGTATTCTCTGGAGGACACCTATCAGTTCGGGAACCTGACAGATGCCATGGAGCTGAAACACTATTTGAAGTATTTCGGCCGTGTTCAGTCCGGTATTTTCCTTAAGGATGACAACGGAACAGGGGGCCAGTGTTTCGGCATGGTCTACACGGCCGCAGCTACTGTCTGTTTCGATCATCCGCCCGTCTCCTCCTATTCAGGGGAGAACAGCAGTCTGTACAAGATAGGGAAGTTCACCAGGAGCAGCGTGACTGAGATGACGGCCTCCCAGTATATCAAGTATGGACAGGCCTATCAATATTCGGTCCCGGTCCAGAAGCAGAAGATCCTGTCTTCTAAGGAACCGCTGGAAAAACTGTACCAAAAGGTCGTAGACTACCTGCAGTCTTCGGATGACTCGGTACCTCCGGTCTGCATTACCGTCAAGGATAAAAACAGCGGCGAGCATGCTCTGCTGGTGAGAGGGATCTCCTCCAACACCGACAGCTGCACGAAGCTTGTGGTATATGACTGCAATCACCCTGGAAAAAAGAAGGAACTGAAGCTGAACAAAAAGAAGGGGAAGTACACGTCGTGGTCTTACTTTCCCTGGAATGCAAGTGGTGATTGGCTGGTCTGGTATCTCTCACAGGAAGACGGAGTGATCCAGTGGGCGGACTGTTATCAGGATTTCATTGATGATTTTGACAATGAGCAGGACATGTCAGAAGGTCATCAGCTCATCTCGGTCTCCGGGGACGGCTCGACGATCCGGACCAAAGAAGGCAATGCGATCCGATTGACGCCCCGCAATACCTCTGATCCGATAGTTCTGATCCCGATCACACAGAGCAATGGAAGTGAAAGTGAAGATGCGGCGCAGATGTACTGGCTCAACCTGCAGGACGGCTATACGATCGAATCAGCCGACTCGGAGTGCGCTTATGAGATCGCGAGTCCCAACAGTGGGGTGGCATTCACACTGCCCGCAGACAGTGAAGCCCGGGTCCGCGTGGGCGAGGAGATCGACAATGCGGTGACTATTACGGCGCCTGCGGGGGGCGATTTCTCCGTGACTTTCACGGACACGAACAGTGAGGACACCGGTGTGGACACCTGCTCTGTCTTCGGCAGCACGGACGGGCAGGTAAGCGTCTCACAATACGACGGCGGATACCTTGTCAGCGGACAGGGTCTTGAGACCGTGACCCTGGAGACAGAGGACGGGCAGCAGGACTATCAGATCCCGGACGACCGGAACGTGGCGCTGATCAGCGCGGACGGGACAGCGGTCTATGACAGCCTGAAAGACCTGTCCCTGTGTGCAAGTGCCCGCGTCAGGGATGACCTGGTGGAGTATACCGGTGCGCCGATGACACCGGAGATCGTTGTGGAAGATACGCAGGGACAGGTCCTGGAGCAGGACGTGGACTACCGCGTCACATACTTGGACAACACAGAGATCGGCACCGCCCGCGCCCTGATCACGGGGACAGGCCTGTACGCCGGCACTCTGGAGGTCCCCTTCCGGATCCGGTCCGTGTACCGCGTGACCTATGTCCTGAACGGGGCTGAAGACAACAGCCAGAATCCGGCCTGTTACGACAAGGGGACCAAACTGTCCCTCAAAGCGCCCACCCGCACGGGCTACACTTTTGCCGGCTGGTACACGGACAAGAAGTTCAGCGCCAAAAAGAAGGTCACCGCCGTCTCCGGCGGCAACAAGACTGTTTATGCCAAGTGGACCGTGAACAAATACAACATAGCCTTCAGCGGCAACGGATCCACTTCCGGCAGGATGAAGAAACTGTCAGGTATTGCCTACACGACTACTAAAACCCTGACAGCCAATGCTTTCAAGAAAAAGGGTTACTCCTTCACCAGCTGGAATACGAAGAAAGACGGCTCCGGCGACAACTATTCAAACAAGGCCAAGGTCAAGAGCCTGAGTGCAAAGAATAAGGCTACGGTCACTCTCTACGCCCAGTGGAAGATCGTCAATTACAAGATCACCTATACGCTGAACGGCTCGGACGCCTGGCCGGCCTTGAATGCGGAGACCAATCCTGCCACGTACACCGTGAAGGACAGGGTCGTCCTGGCCAAACCGACCAGGGAGCACTATGTTTTTGCCGGCTGGTATGCCGACAGGAAGTTCAAGAAGAGAGTCACCACGATCGCGGCAGGCTCCACCGGTAACCGGACCCTTTACGCCAAGTGGACGCCGATCAAGTACAGCATCACTTTCAGCAAGAACAACGAGTCTTATCCCGACACGCCTGCGGCCTCAGGCAGCATGAAGAGCATGACCGGTGTCGCGTGGAACACCACCAAAACACTGACGGCCAACGGCTTCACAAAGAAGGGATATACTTTTGTCGGTTGGAACACGGTGGCTGTCCCCACGGAGGTAGAGCCGGGAACCACATATGCCAACAAGGCCAAAGTCAGAAATCTGGCAGGAGAGCAGGGCGCGAAAGTCACTCTGTACGCTCAGTGGAAACTGACCAATTATAAGATCAATTACAACGTTACGGCGGACGTGGACAACTCCATGAATCCCGCGACATATACCATGGAAGACCCGGACATCGAGATCCAGGTGCCTGTCCGTCCGGGGTACGATTTTGTCGGATGGTATGCGGACGCCAAGTTTAAGAAGAAGGCGGGCCTGACGATCGTTTCGGGCAGTACCGGGGTCAGGACCTTCTATCCAAAGTGGAAAGCACACACGTACAAGGTGACCTTTGTGAACAACGATGCGTCCTATCCTGATACGGAGGTCTCCACCGGCACCATGAAGATCCAGACGCTGACTTACGGCAGCTCCGCCAAGCTGACTGCCAATGCTTTCAAAAAGACCTACTACACCATGACCGGCTGGAACACGGAGCCGGACGGGAGCGGGCAGTCCTTCACGAACCAGATGGCCAGGGCCAACGTGACGACGGAGGACGGCGGTGAAGTGACACTGTATGCGCAGTGGGCACCGACGAACTACAAGATCAACTACGTCAAGAACGGCGGTGCACTGTCCGGCGAGTATCCGAAGACCTACACACACTTCGATGCGGATGCAAAGGAGCTTCCGGTGCCCACGCGGAAAGGCTACACCTTCCAGGGTTGGTACACGGACAGCAAGTTCAAGGCGTCCAGTAAGATCACCGAGATCCCGGCAGGCAGCAGCGGTAACAAGACGGTGTATGCGAAGTGGAAGGTAAAGAAGTAACTTGACAATGATGACCGGACGGGCTGCAATAGTATTATTCTGAATAATAGTTCAGAGAAAACGAATTCAGAAAATACGGAGATGAAGACATATGTTTATTGGACGGGAATCAGAGCTAAAAGCCCTTTTAGCCGATCTTTCTGATTCTGTGCGGTTCCTACATTACGATCATGAAGGAATTATTGACGGAAGATAATCCGCTGTTCGGCAGATTCTCCCTGATCCAGCATATCCACGATTTTGATTACTACGACGCTGCTAAATTCTATCCTGACCTGCCGGTGCGGGAGAAGGCTGCCTTCTATGGCGTGTTTGGAGGATGTCCTTACGTACTTGAGAATCTTGAAACAGACAAGCCCATAAAGGACAATATCATCCGTCTGCTCCTTCCGGAAACGGGGCTCATCAGGTCCCACATCGAAAACATTATGTTGAGGGAGATTCAAAAATCCTTTGATGCCAGGATACTGGAGGCTCTTGGAAATGGAAAGAAGAGATATACGGAGATAAGGGATCAGTTAGGAGGCAGTGAGACAGGGCTTTTAGATAAACAGCTGAAGATACTTCTGGGCATGGAGACAATACAGAAAGCCGAGCCGATCAATCGCCGGAATGACAAGAAAAAGCAGTTTTATGAGATCACGGATAACTTGATGCGCTTCTATTTTTCATATATCTTCGGGCGTGCCGGCACCATTGCCAGGATAGGCGAAAAGCAATACTACACCAGGAACATTGAGGAGACTCTTGAGCAATTCATCAGCAGAAGATTGGAAGGAATCACCTTGCAATACTTCCACAGAATGGCAGTACAGGGGAAATATCCGGATATCGGGGATTATGGCTCTTATTGGTATGATGATCCGGTAAATAAGAGAAACGGTGAATTTGATTGTGTGATCAAGCGTACCGGTGATCTGTACGACTTCTATGAGTGTAAATACTTTAAGAGGCCGATGACGTTCCGGGAGTGTGAGCAGGAGAAGTATCAGCTTCAGAAGATGCAGGGAGTAGAAGCGGCAGGAATAGGCTTTGTATGTACAGGAGGCTTTGATTTTGAGAACAGAACGGAATTCACTCTGATTGACGGGGAGATCCTGTATCAGTGACCGGTTGGAATAAGCCAGGCAGACGGACCACATGTACACCGCAGCTGATCGTGCTCCTTACGGAGAATCATCAGGAAGGAGAGTTATATGTCAGAACAGGGATTCGAACTGAATGAATCGACGATGCAGGTAATCGAAGAGATCGGGGGCCATATGCCCGGGGGCTTCTTCATCTACAAGGCGGCGGAGCCCGAAGAGGTGATCTACGCGAACACGCCCGTGTTCCAGATCTACGGATGCGCGGACATGGAGGAGTTCAGGCAGCTGACGGGCGGCACCTTCCGGGGCATGGTGCATCCGGAGGATTATGACCGGATCACGGCCTCGATCGAGGAGCAGATCGAGGCCAGCGACGACAAGATGGACTATGCCGAGTACCGGATCATCCGCAGGGACGGCGCTGTCCGCTGGGTGGATGATTACGGCCATTATTCGGAGACCAGGGCCTACGGCGGGATCTATGTCGTATTCATTTCGGACATCACGGAGAAGAGAGAGAAGCGCGAGGAGGGTACGGCCGTGCGCGACGCGGTCATCGCCACGCTGACCAATAATTACAACACGGTATGGCTCATCAATGACGTCGTGACGGAGGCGTGTTCCCTCTTCCATACGGATATGGACGACGCGCACTCGACGGCGATCAGAAATGCCCTGAGCCACGCCAGATATACAGATACCAAGACAGAATATGTCAACACGATGGTGGCGCCGGAGGACCGGGAACGGATGCAGGAGCAGATCGGCCTGCCCTATATCCTGAAGCAGTTCGAGACCAGGAACAGGTTCTCCGTCACCTTTCTGCGCGCGCTCGAGGACGGACCCAGGTATTACCGGATCCACTTCGGCAAGGTCTTTATGCCGGGCGGAAGGCTCGGCGTCATGATGGGCTTTATCGACGTGGATGACGAGGTCCGCCAGGAGCACGCGATGGAGCGGGCGCTGCAGGAAGCGGAGGAGGCCAGGAAAGAGAGCAGCCGGCTCATGGAGGAGATGGAGAACGCCGCCAGGCTGGCGGAGCTCATGGGCTCGGTGTCCTCCCTTCTGTCGAACATGCCTGCCATGAGCTTCTCCAAGGACGCCGGGACGCACAGGTACCTGGCGTGCAACCAGGCTTTTGCCGAATATGCGGGCAAGAAGTCGCCGGAGGAGGTAGTCGGCCTGACGGATCACGAGATCTTCGACCAGGAGACCGCGGCGCATTTTGTGGAGGACGATCAGAAGGCCCTGGCCATGGAGGGCGCCTATATCTTCTTCGAGGACGTGCCGGACGCCACGGGAACACAGCTGCGCAGTCTCCAGACGACCAAGCTGAAATTCCGCGAAAACAGTGGGCGGCTGTGCCTTCTCGGCATGTGCGTGGACGTGACCGAGCTGACCAGGATCAAGACGGCGGAGGCCGAGAGCCGGGCTAAACAGCAGGAGCTGGAGAAGAGGATCGCCCTGCAGGAAGAGCTGCTGGAGAGAGAGAAGAAGCAGAAGGAACTGGACAGCATGATCACCGCCATGGCTTCGGATTACCGGAGCGTGTATCATGTGGACATCGACGCGGACGACGCAGTCTGTTATCGGGCGGATCCGTCGGACCCGGCCCAGACGCCGGAGGGCGTCCACTTCCCGTATTCCGCGAGGATCCGGGAATACTGCCGTCTCTATGTGGACGAGGCCTGGCAGGAGGAATTCCTCCGGTTCGTCGATCCCGACAATGTCCGCGAGGCTCTCAGCACACAGAATATCATCGCTGTCCGCTATCTGGCCAGGCGGGGCGAGGCCGAGTATTATGAGATGCTGCGTATGGCGGGCGTCCGCCATGCGGGAGAGAGAGAGGACAACATCGTTCATGCCGTGGGCATGGGTTTCTCCAACATTGACCGGGAGATGCGGGAGTCCATGGAGCGCAGCCGCGCCCTGAGCGAGGCGCTGGCCGGGGCGGAGCAGGCCAACAGGGCCAAGACGGCCTTCCTCTCCAATATGAGCCATGAGATCCGCACGCCCATGAACGCCATCATCGGGCTGAACAATATCGCCCTGAACGATCCGACGGCTTCGGATGCCATCCGGGGATACCTGACCAAGATCGGGGCCTCTGCCCAGCATCTGCTGGGGATCATCAACGATATTCTGGATATGTCCCGCATCGAATCGGGCCGGATGACGATCAAGAGGGAGGAGTTCTCCCTGGCCAAGAGCCTGGAACAGGTCAACACGATCGTCAGCGGCCAGTGCGCCGACAAGGGCCTCCACTATGACTGCGTCACCCGCGGCAGGATCGACGACTATTATATCGGCGACGCCATGAAGCTGAAGCAGGTCATGATCAATATTCTCGGCAATGCCGTCAAGTTCACGCCGGAAGGCGGGGAGGTCCGTTTTCTCATCGAGGAGGGACCGCGGTTTGACGGACAGGCCGTTCTCCGCATGGTCATCTCGGATACCGGGATCGGCATGAGCAGGGAATACCTGCCGCATCTCTTCGATCCCTTCAGCCAGGAGGACTCCTCCTCGACCAACAGGTTCGGCAGCACCGGGCTCGGCATGCCGATCACCCGGAGCATCGTGGAGCTGATGAACGGTCACATCGAGGTCGAGAGCGAGAAGGGCGTCGGGACTACCTTCACCGTCACGGTGACCCTGGGCGAAGCGGACCACCGAGATCCCGGGGCGGATGAGAACGACCTGGATCCCCATGAGATGCACGTGCTGGTCATCGACGACGATGAGATCGCCCTTGAACACGCCCGGATCATCCTGGGCCAGATCGGTATCGCCTGTGACTGCGCGCAGTCCGGTCATGAGGGCATCGAGATGGTGAGACTCCACCACGCCCGCAGGGATGACTATGACCTGATCCTGATCGACTGGCGCATGCCCGGCATGGACGGCCTGGAGACGACGCGCCGGATCCGGTCCATCTCGGGACACGGCACCCCCATCATCATCCTGACCTCCTTCAACTGGGACGATATAGCGGACGAGGCCATAGAGGCGGGGG
>CAMOJW010000082.1 GCA_946617225.1 uncultured Lachnospiraceae bacterium | reverse complement strand
GTCCAGGCAGAAGTTCCCGTCGTGCTGGAGCTCCCCGTGGTCGCCGCCGTAGGCGTACATCGCCTTACCGTTCTCCGCCTGCCCCTTATAGATCGCGTGATCGTTCCACTCCCAGACGAAACCTCCGCAGAGGGCGGGATATTTCTCCGTCAGGTCCAGGTATTCCTTGAGATCACCCGGACTGTTGCCCATGGAGTGGCAGTATTCCACCAACAGAAGGGGCTTGTCCGGCGAGTTGTCCAGATAGTCCGTGACTTCGGAGAAGGCAGGATACATGCGGCCTACGAGGTCGATATCCGAGACATCGAAGACACGGTCCCGGCTCAGGTAGAAGGCGCTCTCATAGTGAGTCAGCCTGGAGGGATCCGTCTTTTTGGTCCAGCGGAGGGCACGCTCAAAGGTACAGCCGTACCCGCATTCGTTGCCCATGGACCAGACCAGGATGCAGGGGCGGTTGCGGTTCCGGATGACCATGGACCTGACCCTGTCCAGAGTAGGTTCGATAAAATCGGGATTGTCCGCGATCCGGACATGAGCCAGCCGCATCCGCTCTGAGTAGTCCTGCTCCCGATAGTTCAGGGGGCCCGTCCCGTGGCTCTCGTTGTCGGCTTCGTCTATGACGTAAAGTCCCAGTGCGTCGCAGAAGGCATAGAACCACGGTGCATTGGGATAATGGCTGGTCCTCACCGCGTTGAAATTATGGGCTTTGATCATGCGGAGGTCCTTCAGGGCCTGGTCCGGGCTGCAGACGGCACCGGTCACCGGATCCGATTCGTGGCGGTTGACGCCCCGGAAGGTGATCGGAGCCCCGTTCAGGGTCAGGACACAGTTCTCCACACGGACCCTTCGGAAGCCGACTTTTTCCGTGATCACTTCCCGTCCGGTATCCATGACCAGGGTGTAGAGGGCCGGATCTTCCGCGCTCCAGAGGAGGGGCTTCTCCACCTTAATGGACAGGCCGTCCGGTCCGGGAACAGCGGCTCCCGCAGCGCAGATCTCCTTTCCGTCAGGTCCCACCAGGGTCAGGCTGACCGGTACAGGTGCCCTGCTGAAGGAGAAGCGGATCTTCAGCTCTGCCTGCAGGCAGTCTTCGGACAGATCTGTGTCGATGACGTAATCCACGATCCTGTCCTTGGGCCTGTAAAGGAGGTAGACGTCCCGGAAGATCCCGGAGAACCGGAACTTGTCCTGGTCCTCCAGATAGCTGCCGTCGCACCATTTCAGGACCAGGACGGCCAGCAGGTTATCCCCGTCCCGCAGGAACTCCGTCACGTCGAATTCAGCCGTGTTGTGGGATACCTGGCTGTAGCCAACGTATTGCCCGTTGAGCCACACGTAGTAACAGGAGTCCACTCCCTCGAAGTTCAGGAAGACGCAGGGAGCGTCGGGTCTCCTGTGCCACACAAAGGAATGAAGGTAAGCCCCGCAGGGATCATCCTGTGGGACATACGGAGGATCAAAGGGAAAAGGATACCGGATGTTGGTGTACTGGGGACTGTCATAGCCCCGCATCTGCCAGCAGAACGGAACCCTCTCCTTCCTCCACCACTTGCCGGACTCATAGTCCGGCAGGTAAAAAGGATCCTGCAGCTCATGGATGCTGGGATACCAGGCAAAACGCCATTCGCATCCGCTCAGCATCTGCAGGCGGTCTGAGCTCTCCCTCTCCCAGACGATCATATCGTTGCGGGCGGACGACGGAATGTAGTAGGCCCTGTCCGGCATGGTATTCTGATGGAGCACAGAGAGGTCTTCATAGAGCCTGGGTACGATCAAGATTGCTTCCCCCTTTCCTGCATATAAAAAACAATACTTCCCTGATGAAAGCATATCGAAAAAGGGACCGGGGCCATATGAACGAAACGATATGAAATCTGCACAAGCCGGTAAAGACGCACGGCGGGTATGGAAAAGAAGCAGGGCTATCTTATAAAATGAGGAGTGGATGATAAACTGCCCTGAGTATCCGATGGAAAGCCCGGGCGGTAAAAAGACAGATCAGAAAATACAGTTCAGAAGAGATCCAGGAAACACGGATATGGAAGAAAGAAATAAAGAAGCGGAGGTCCTGGGACGGGACCTGTATGTGAACTCCGGCTATCTGTTCAACTCCAGAGTTCCCTTTAAAGAAAAGAAAATGCCCCTGCGCATCTTAAGCGCAGGGACATATCAGCTCTATACCTGGCCCAAGCTCCCCACCTGGAGGCCTAAGGGGAGGATCGACTGGCAGATCATCTATATCGCCGCCGGGGAGGGGCACTTCTTTTTTGACGGGCATGAGGTCATCGTGCCCGCCGGCAATATGGTCCTCTACCAGCCGAAACAGCAGCAGAAATACCACTATCTCGGCAAGGACAGGACCCAGGTCTGGTTCGTCCACTTCACCGGCCGGGAAGTCCGCAGCATTCTGAACCACTACGAGATCCCCATGGACGGATACATCCTCCACACGGGCATCTCCCGCGAATATGAGGATCTCTTCCGCAGGATGCGGGACGAACTGGTCAACTGCCCCTGGGGCTACGAGGAGATGCTGACCCACCTCTTCCGGGAGCTGCTGCTGACCATGCACCGCCGGATGACGGAGAGCGTCCCCCGGATCTCCGGCTTTGTCCAGGATGAGATGGACCGGGCCAGGAACTGGTTCGAGGACCACTACAACGAGGATATCAGCATCGAGCAGTATGCAGCCTCACGCAGCATGTCCACCAGCTGGTTCAACCGCAGCTTCCGCAGCGCTGTGGGCACTTCCCCCATGAAGTACATCCTGGAGGTCCGGATCCGGAATGCCCAGGTCCTCCTGGAGACGACTGACTACAGCATCAGCGATATCGCCTCCGTCATCGGCTATGACAACCCCCTGTATTTCAGCCGTCTCTTCCGCAAGGCCAAGGGACTGTCCCCCTCCCAGTACAGGAAGGTATACAGGGAGCAGTTTTTCCAGTGATCAGATCAGGCCTTTGAATGGCAAAACTTGATAGCTTCCCAAGGCTGAGTCTTTCCGTCTGTTATAAAGTGATCCAATACCGCTGAATTATTCCGCATTCGCCAAGGCCTGCTTAATAGCCTGCAGGCATTGACATCCTCCTTATAATAAGAGCAGGAAGATAAGGAGGTGAGGCGGCATGATCATCAACACAGGCCAGAGAACCGATATCCCGGCATTCTATGCCGAGTGGTTCGCGAACAGACTGAAAGAAGGCTCTGTCTGTGTCCGCAATCCATATAACCCGAATCAGGTCAGCAGGTACCGCCTGGATCCCTCCGTCGTCGATGTCATCGGCTTCTGTACCAAGAACCCCTCCCCGATGTTCCGTTACATGGATCTGCTGAAGGATTACGGCCAGTACTGGTTCGTCACGATCACGCCCTACGGGCGGGACATCGAGCCGAACGTTCCGGATAAGCACCGGCTGCTGGAGGACTTTCAGAGGCTCTCCGATATGGTCGGCGTTCATTCCATCGGCTGGCGCTATGATCCGATCTTCCTTTCGGAAAGGTATACCGCTGATTACCATCTCCGTGCATTCGAGCAGATCGCTACCGCACTGGACGGATACACAGAAACCGCAGTGATCAGCTTCATCGACCTCTATCCCAAGGTCAGAAGGAATTTCCCGGAAGCACAGGAGGTCTCAAAGGAACAGCGTCTGGCGCTGGGAAAAGAGATCATAAAGATCGCCTCGTCCCATGGCATGACCGTCAAGCCCTGTGCGGAGGGCGACGAACTTGCCGCCTTTGGGGCGGACTGCGGCGGCTGTATGCGGATCAGTGATTATGAAAAGGCCATCGGCAGGCACCTGAACGCCCCTAAAAGAAAGGGTGCGAGAGCAGAATGTGCCTGCTATCTGGCCTGTGATATAGGTGCATACAACACATGTAAACACCTCTGTAAGTATTGCTACGCAAACGCTGAACCTGCTAAAGTGCTGGCTCAGAGCCGGCTCCACGACCCCAAGTCGCCGTTTTTGATCGGAAACTACAGGGACGGGGACAAGATCCATGATGTCCCGCAGAAGTCATGGATAGATGATCAGCTGAGCCTTAGTTTCAGTATTTGATCGATACATCGGCATCTTCCGGCGTGTCGGCGGGCACGAACAGGTAGGTGATGTAGGTCTGGGTGCCGGAGCTCATCAGGATCGTAGGTTGCCTGTAATCGATCCCGTCCACGGTAAAGAGGATCTTGCCCCACGAGATGCTGCGCCAGATCGTGGACAGTTCTACTGCCTGGCCGTCCTTTTCCGCTGCCGTGTAGTGGATATAGAACAGTCTGTTCTGTTCCATATCGACGTCATCGGTATCTATAAATTCTACCAGGTCACCGATCACTTCGCCGACTCTGTCCGTAGTTACCACTTCATAGTAAATGGTATATCCTTCTGCCTTGAAGAACTTCATTTCAGGCTCTGCAGGCTCTTCCACGGGCTCTTCGGCAGGTTCTTCCGCAGGAGCCTCTTCGGCGGAAGATGCCTCCTCCTGCGCTTTCTCTTCAGGTGCTTCGGCTTCTGCTGTCTCTTCTTTTTCTCCAGCGGAAGGTTTCGCCGAAGACGACTGTCCGCCTGAGCATGCGCACAGAGACACAAGAAGTGCTGCAGAGAGCAGGATCGCTACCATTCTTTTCATAATTTTCCTCCTTGATCTATGTTTGTTGTGTGTTTGGTTTGACCTCTCCTCTTATTCCGTAATGACAAGGTCTTCATCCTTGATCTCATAGTCCGGATCCATGTCAAAATAGATCGTCGTTTCGCCTGTGATCTGTGTTTCAAAACCGCCTGCGCTGAAAGTCATGTTGGCCATATGGTAGTCGTAAGTGGAGGGCTTTTTGCCGGAGAGGAGGAACTGTCCGTTGGCCACCCTCTTCTCGAACTTGCTCTGGGAGATGGTACCGTCTCCGAAATCGATGATCACGGCCACGCATTTCCCGGACATATTTCCTGCCTCTTTTCCGACTGCACTCTCATCATCCGTGATATTTTTCACTGTAAACTCGGCATCGTCCCATTTATACTTTTGGGGTCCCGACGAACCTCCTGCGCATGCCGTGAGGAATAAGGCAGCAGCCACGATCAGGAGCATGAGGACTTTTCTTCCATGTGTTTTGTTTTTCATAATTTCATTTTCCTCCGGTATTTTGCGTCTGATCTCTTTTTCATCTCTCTGTTCTCTCCTGCTGATCATTATTTTGTGATTATCTGATTCTGATTATATTTTCATCCTCAGGTCGAAGTGTCTGCAGTTTGCAGACATTTCAAGTCGTTTTGGCTGCAAAAAAAGCACCGCCGGAGCGATGCTTTTTCCAAAGAATAATTAATACCGATCATCGAGGAAACTCTTCAGGTGTATTCTGTGATGTTGTTGATCCACACGCCTCTCTTCACCAGCACGAAACCGATGACGCATTTGATGAGGTCGGAGGCCAGAACTGCCGCGTAGAGGGGCAGGATGGGCAGAGAGGTCAGGTGGGCCAGGGACCACGCTACGGGAATGGTGCAGACCCAGATGAACACGGAATCGAACAGGAAGGTGATCAGGGTCTTGCCGCCGCTGCGCAGGATGAAATAGGACGCATTCAGATACGCGTGCAGCGGCATGAAGACGGCTGCGATCCGCGTGAGGCCCGCGGCAATGGCGCGGATCTCCTCCGATGTGTTGTACATCCGCGGGAACAGTCCCGAGACGGCAAGCAGCATCAGTCCGGAAATGACACACAGTATGACAGAAAACACTGTCAGCCTGTCTGCATCCACGCGCACCTGTTCCGTGTCTCCCGTGCCCAGCTCCTGGCCTATGATGATCGCAATGGCGCTTCCCATGGCGATAAAAGCCACATTGAACAGGTTCGTGATCGTCTGCGAGATGTTGAAGGCTGCGACCACGCTGAGCCCGCGGAAGGAATAGCACTGCGTGAGGACGGCCTGTCCCGCGGACCACAGGAACTCATTCATGAGCAGGGGCGTTCCTTTGCGGATGCAGTTGATGACCAGCTGTCCGGGTACATACAGGCTCTTCAGAGCTCCGTGAAGGAAGGGGTACCTCTCCCTGTTCCGGCAGACGAAAAGAGCCATATAGGCCAGTTCCACCAGTCTGGAGAGGGTGGTCGCGACAGCTGCTCCGACGACGCCCAGAGCCGGGGCTCCGAATTTGCCGTAGATCAGGATATAGTTGCCCGCCAGGTTGACGGCCACAGCCATCAGGCTGGCCGTCATGGAGGACATGGTCTCCCCGGTCGCTTTGAGAGTCGTGGAATAGATCTGCGTCAGGCCGAAGGGGATCGTCCCGACCAGCATCACCATCAGATAGGATCTGGCGTAGTAGAGCGTCTGCGCCGCATTGCCTATACCGCCGTCTTCATGCAGGTACAGGGAGATCAGCCGGGTATCCATGGTCAGGAAGATCAGGCAGCCGGCCGCCAGCAGGATCATGGTCAGGATGAACTGCAGCCGCACCGTGTAGCGGATGCCCTCTTCGTCGCCTTTGCCGCAGAACTGGGAGGTGAAGATGCCGATCCCGGAGAGTCCTCCGAACAGGCACAGGTTCCATACGAACAGCAGCTGGTTGACGATGGCGACCCCGCTCATGGGATCGGTGCCCACCCTTCCGACCATGATGTTGTCGAGCATGTTCACGAAGTTGGTGACGAAATTCTGCACCATGATCGGCACAGCGATCATCAATGTCTTCTTATAAAAATCTCTGTCTTTGAAATAGCCTGTCATTTTTTCTGTTCAAAATATAAGTCGATACCCTTGACTATAGCGGCGGCCATCTTCTTTCGAAACTCCTGGTCCGCCATCTTCAGGTCCTCATCCCTGTTCGTCATATAGCCCATCTCCAGCAGCGTGCAGGGGACTTCCGACCAGTTGTTTCCGGTCATGGAATCCGTCTCCCAGACATATTCCTTCCGGATCCCGGTCTCGCTGCAGTAGGTGTCGAGAAGGATCTCGGACAGTTTTTTCGACTCCGCGTAGAGTTCGGGGTGGTAAGGATTGCCCGGCGTGATGCAGATGGTCATGGCCCCGTTGGCCCCGCTGTTCACCGAGCCGTTGGCGTGGATGCGGACAAAGATATCCGCCTTGGCATCATTGGCCACACGCGCCCTCTCCACACAGTCGATGGCGACGTCATTGGTCTCATGGGTGAGCAGGACTGTGTATCCCTCCGCTTCCAGATCCTCCCGCAGCAGCTGACAGATGGCCATGGTCAGCTGATATTCCGTGGTCCCGGAAGATCTGCCGGTGGTGCCGGAAGTGTCGGCTGCTTTTCTCTCCCCGCTGCCGGGTCCGAGCGGCACTGAGCCTCCGGCGACGACGGCGGAATGCCCGGGATCGAGCACCACTGTCCGACCGATCCCCGGATGGGTGGCCAGATAGATCCTCTCCTGCTCCGCTCTGACGGCCTCGGCGCAGGTCTCCCCCGCATGGGTCGCATCGGCAGCCGGCAGTCCCGCGCACTTTACTGCAGCGCGGATGGGGGAGTGCTCCGGTGCGTTTTCCCCTGTCTGCTCTGTCTGCGTATCTTCCGCAGGCATCTCCTGCGTCTCCGGTGTCTGCACTTCCTCTGTCTGCGTCTCCTCAGACTGCACCGCAGATACAGATGTGGGATGCATCAGAATGCCTGAAAGGAAGACGGCACAGATCACTGCGACCCGCACCGCCAATGCGCTGTATATCCTGACTCTCGTGCTGACTTTCATGCTGTAGTTTATATCCTTTCGCTCATTCCTCCGCCCGGCTGTCACCGGTGCGGTACTCAAAAACGATGCCCGGCTGGGCGTTGTAGTAATAGACACAGAAACGCAGATCCGGTGCAGTGCGGCTGTCCAGGGAGACGGCTTCCAGCAGGATGCCCCTGGCCATCAGCTCATCGCCCCGGTAGACCGGGGTCACGCGGTAGAGGACCTTATCATTGGTGCGGCTGACGTAGCGGAGGATCTTTTTTTCATGGTCCTCCATGGACAGATTGCAGGAACTCGTCATCGTCAGCAGGTTCTCGATGCGGTCGCTGCCGCCCAGATAGCGCATGATCAGGTGGCTGCGGTGCAGCACGTACCCGTTGTTATCAGTGATCAGGTCCGGATAGGCCTGCTGCTTCCACCCGCTGGGATGCAGTTCTGTCAGCGGTTCCCTCTCTGAAGTATCGACGGTATCCCCGTCGACACAGGCTGTCGCTGTACCCGCCCTGCCGAGGTCATCCAGCTCCGCATAGGAGAAAAAAGTCCCCTTCTCCCCTCTGCGCATTTCCTCCTCAGTGAAAAAAGGCACATCCCCGTTGATCACCACGCAGGTCTCGCCGCTGTAATCGGGTACACTGCTGACATCATCCGCGCGAATGGTACCGCCGGGCTCGCCGGTGACAAGGACCGGGACCAGCGACAGCCCACATGTAAGCAGTACAGCCGCCAGAAAGGCGGCTGTTCGTGCAAGCAGTTTCCTCACAGACGATCCCTCATCCACTTCTCAATATCCGCGTAGACGGTCTCTCTGTCCGTCTCGTTGAGGATCTCGTGCCGGTCGTTCTCATAGAGCATGACGGTCAGGTCCCGGATACCTGCCTTCCGGTACAGTTCCTCGACCTTGCGGACGCCCCTGCCCAGGTCGCCCACCGGGTCCTCCTGGCCGGAATTCATCAGGATCGGGAGTTCCACCGGGATGGCGGCCGCCCCCTCCGGACTGCAGCTCTCCCTGACGGCTTCAAACAGCCCCAGATAGCCGTTGTCCGTGAAGGTGAAGGTGCACTTGGGATCTGAATAGTACTTCTTGACGATCCTCAGATCCTTGGTCAGCCAGCTCCGGGAGAGATCCCTGCCGGACAGGTCATACTGCCGGTAAGGCGCCCCGTAGGACAGCTGTTCCAGCAGACCGCTCCTGTGGTGCCAGCCGCGCAGCCGCCCCTCCATGCGGGCGATGGTCATGGCCAGCCCGGTGGTCTTGCTGTCGATGTAGCCGGTGCCCATCACGATCGCGCCGGTAAGGCCCTTGCCGTAGCGGGCGAGGTATTTTCTCAGCAGGAACGAACCCATGCTGTGGCCCAGGATGAAATACGGCCTCCCCTCCTCCTGCGTCATGGTGCGGAGGGTGTGCATGTCCTCCACCAGCAGGTCGCTGGGATTCTTTCCGAAATATCCCCACTCCCTCTCGGAGACGACCGATTCTCCGTGCCCCAGGTGGTCGTGGCCCACGACCAGCCACCCGTGGTCCGCCATATAGCGGGCAAAATCATCATAGCGGTGGATATACTCCACCATGCCGTGTACGAGCTGCAGGATCCCTACGTACTGACCGTCGTCCGGGATCCACTTCTCCACGTGGATGCTCGTCCTTCCGTCAGCGGAAGGGAACAGCGTTTTCTCCCATCTGCTCATCCGTTACCCCCTGTAGATCTCTCGCCCTGTATCGTCATGTCATCAGCATACCTGCACTATGTCGTCAGTGCAGCAGCCGGTAGACCAGGATGTCGGCCAGCCAGAGCACGATCAGCCCCGTGCAGAGCAGATCGACTTTCCTGCTGCGGTGCGTTTCCAGAAAACGGATCAGAAACGGCACGATCCCGTAGACCAGCATGACGCCCGCGGCTCCGAACAGGAGCACCGAGCGCGCGCAGATATATCCGTTCACATTGCCCCAGTTCCAGATCTCCGTGTTGTAGTCCCACAGTCTCACATGAAAGAACTCGTAGAGCACCCAGCCGGTGGCATATTCCAGGACGCCGGAACCGACGACGCCCGCGAGAAAGACCGCCCACGGCCACTTCCTGAGCCTCAGCGTAGTGACCACGATCAGGAGACCTCCGAACATATAGATCGGGATCCAGGGACCGTAACTGGAGCCTCTCTTGACCAGCTCGCCCAGATCGATCAGGTAGAAGATCTCTTCATAGATAAACCCGCATATCCCGCTGATGATCATGACCAGGAT
>CAMOJW010000081.1 GCA_946617225.1 uncultured Lachnospiraceae bacterium | reverse complement strand
TCGCGAAGTCTTACTAAGGTTTTTATATTGTTCGAGTGAGGGACGCCAGCCAACTCGTCGGCCGTTCTGAAGAACGGCCGCCTCAGACACGGCATGGCTTTCGGGCGGCAGGAACTGCCGCCCTCACCCTCTCTCTCACTGCTATAAAAACCAAGTAAGACTAATCGCTCATTTACAGCGTGCTTCCCGGCCCTATCATCTCTTCACATATGTGAAAATAACAGAATGCAGGGGAATGTCTTTTCAATAGTAAATCTATTACCCGGATGTATGGTCTGAAAACAGATGTCTTGTTACCGTCTACCGGGGCAGCAGTCAAGGAACCGGGATCCCTCTCCGGAGGCTGTTTTGTTGGATGCCCTGGCAAGGAGAAAGACACAGAGACAGGGAAGTCATCACACTTCCGGAATTTCATCATCTGTAGTGACAGCCAGAGACCCCGTGGAGGGCAGAAGTCATTCCAGAAACAGGAAATCATCAGCCGTAGTGACAGTCAGAGGCTTGAAGAGGCAGGGAAGTCACTCCAGAAACAGGAAATCATCAGCTGTAATGACAGTCAGAGACATGAGGAGGTCAGGAAGTCATTCCAGAAACAGGATATTTTCAGCTGTAGTGAAAGTCGGAGACATGAAGAGGCCGAGGTGTCATTCCAGAAACTGGAAAATATCAGCTGTAATGACGGCGAGAGACATGAGGAGGTCAGGAAGTCATTCCAGTAACAGAAAAATTCCAGCTGTAATGACAGTCGGAGATTTGAAGAGGCTGGGAGGTCATTACAATAACAGAAATTCGGCAGCTGTAATGAAATCCAGAGATTAAGAAGCTATGCAGTGATGTTATCCGGGTTAAGAGACTGCACAGAAAAGAGGGAGTCGCTCCCGTCTTAAAAGATCATGAGCTGCAGTGCAGGAGATAACAGATGTCTTGTTAACCATCTTCCGGGGCAGCAGTCAAGGAACCGGTAAACCTCGCCGGAGGCGTCCTTGACAGCTGCCCCGGAAGGTGGTGTTTTATTGGCAAGAGGTGCTGGCGCACCTCTGCCTCCAAGGAGGCCGGAGGCTGTTCTGATGGGTGCCTTGGCAAGGGAAGAGGTGCAGAGACAGGGAAATCATCACATTTCCGGAATTACATCATCTGTAGTGACAGCCAGAGATTCCGTGGAGGGCAGAAGTCATTCCAGCAACAGGAAATTTTCAGCCGTAGTGACGGTTAGAGACCTCGTGGAGGGCGGAAGTCATTCCAGTAACAGGATATTATCAGTTGTAGTGACAGTCAGAGACTTGGAGAGGCAGAGGAGTCATTCCAGTAAGAGAAAAAATCCAGCTGTAATTACAGTTGGAGACTTGAAGAGGCCGGAAGGCCATTCCAGCAACAGGAATCTTTCAGCTGTAGTGAAAGTTGGAGACTTGAAGAGGCAGAGGAGTCATTCTAGTAACAGAAAAAAATCAACTGTAATGACAGTCGGAGATTTGAAGAGGCTGGGAGGTCATTACGATAATAGAAATTCAGCAGCTGTAATGAAATCCAGAGGATTCCACTGAAAGCACCTGCCGCAGCAGGCAGGAGAATGCATAAACATTCCCCGGAGACCCTTCAAAAACGCCGGCACTTCATTTTTTCGAGCCGGAAGGCGATGAAAAAATGTTAGTACCGCTGCGTTTTTGATGGAGCGAGAGCGTGTCTCCGGGGAATCGTTTATGCATGTCTATGGTTTATGTGCGACAGTTTGCTGTAACAGCGGAAGTCCTCATTTCGCCGTCAGGATCCCCGTCACGGTGTTGAAATCCTTGTCAAACCCGATATACACGAGCCCGTCGTCGGCGTCGTCCGGGATGGCGAAGGAGCCGTTCTCGGTGGCCACCAGCATGCGTCCGCCGCCCTCGATCTCCTGCCGGTTGATCTCGGTGTAGAGCATGTAGCGGCGGGCGGCGTCTTCGGCGCCGACCAGGTGGGCGAGATCCATGTCCATGATCTCGAGGTAGTAGTCCAGCGTCATCTTGCTCATCCAGCGGTCCGCTTCGTCCGCAAAGGAATTCTGGATGGCGTCCGGCCACGTGTAGCGACCGTCGATCTCGCTGCGGAAGGAATCGGACACGCTCTCATACAGGGTCTGTGCCTCCGTGACGTCGGCGCGGTAGGAGTTTCTCCAGTAGTCGTGGATCTTGCTGAAGATGTCGTCCCCGTTGTGGGCGGTGAGATAGCGCTCGAAGAGGCAGACGGCGCCGTACGCGCCGATGTCTTCGTTCGTGACGCCAAAATTGTACAGGGACTGGCCCTTGCGGAAGCTGTCGCTGAGATAGATCAGCTGGTTATAGTAGCCGGTGTCCATGATGGTGGGATAGATCATGTCTTCGGCGTAGGCGGACATGGCCTCGTTGAGCCAGGTGCGCATCCAGGGGGTGTCCTTGTAGTTGAAGACGTCCGAGGCGCAGATCTGGTGCTGGTACTCGTGGGCCAGCGTGGACAGCGTCATCTCGCGGTTGACGGCCAGCATGTCCGAGTTGATGTTGATGATGGCCTGGTCTGTGTTGAAGCCTTTTTCCTCGGCATAGAAAGCGGGGCATTCGGAGGAGGAGAAGATATCCATCGGGGTGAAGAAACCGCACAGCCCCTCCCGCAGGGGGTACATCAGGATGTTCACTTTGCCGCCGTTCTCGGTGAAGCGGCCTTGTCCGAAGGCCTCGGTGTCCTTGGGATAGATGGTGCCGTCGAATTCCTTGCCCAGATCCTCAGCCTGCGCATCGCTGACGGAGTCCTCGAAGGACCAGATGTAGCAGTGCTCACCTTCGTAGACACAGGTAAAGGTGCGGGAAACGCGGGCGTTCATCTCCAGGTTGTGGGTGAAGAAATCCGCCTGCTCGCCCACACTGTGGGACACTGTGAGACCGTCCGCCCTGGCGCCGCTCCGGTCGATGCCGCCCATGTCCACGGCACCTGCGAGCTCGGCCTGGGAGACGGTGGAAGGCGATGTCCCTTCTCCCTCGAGCCCTCCGGCCCGGTTGATGCCGGTGAGGATCCTGCCGGCCAGATCGCCGGTGGTCAGCGAGGTCAGATAGGTAGTGGAGCTGTCCAGCTCATCGTAGATGTTGGGGTTGTAGATCAGGACGTAGTCCACGCCCTCGATGACGGAAGAGCCGCCGTTTTCGGCTGTTCCCACGGAGAGGGGGGAGGTCTGCTTCTTGCCCTCGGCATCCTCCGCCGAGACCCCCTGGGCCTGGTCGGAGACCTCTTCTCCCAGCGCGTCCTCTGTTTCTGCTTCGTTCTTCTGAGTTTCTTTGCCCGGGTCCGCCTGCGCACTGCCGCCGCAGCCCGTGAAAAGGGCGGCGGTCATCGCCGCGGTGAGGCAGAGAGCTGTCCAAACCTTGTGTTTCATGAGTACCTCCCTGGTCAGATAGGTTGTTTATATGTGTCTATGATACTACAAAAGCCGCGATCTTTCAGCGAGTAAAGAGATCTCTCGCTTACTGTTCCGCGGGGATCGAGACGCTCTCGTCGGAATAGTGGAGGAGTTTTCCGCCGCCGGCCGTGCGGACCTGCACCCGGAAGGAGAGGGAAGGGAGCGGCGTCTGTTCTCGGACCGACATCCGCAGGACGGCGTATTTGCGGGCGCCGGCCCCGATCTCATCGTCACTCAGGTAAGGCTTGCTGTCCCCCGGGTCATAGTTTTCAAAGTGCAGCTCCATGTCGGAGACGGCCAGCTCGAGGTTTCGGTCGCTCTTGTTGGTGACGGCGAGGACCCACTCGCAGCTCCCGTAGGAATCGGCGTATTCCAGCTCCTGCCAGGTCGCCTCGGCGCTGCGCAGACCGATGCGGACATAGTCGTCTTCATAGAGGAGATCGCCTTCCTCGAAGGTGAGCGCCTCGTCCGCGTGTTCCGCCAGCTCCACGGGATACCAGCTGCCGCCCGCCATGCGGAAAGTGCCGGTATTCTCGCTGCTGTCCGTGAGGAGCAGCAGTTCCAGGGAAGAGATCTGCGTGATCCCGCTGTCCTCCAGCCTGTCGTGGTAGCAGTTGAAGCGGACGTAGCGGGACATGCCGGCGGGGATGCTTTCGCCGCTGTTGTCGTAGACCTCCAGGGACATGCCGTTGAGGAGGATGCCGTTGACCATGAAGGGGACCGGCACGGAGCTCCTGTTCTCCACCAGGAGCAGGCCTTCCAGGGAGGGCTGTGTACTGAAGGAAGGGACCGTGCCGCAGCCGAGGAGGGTGACTTTCATCACATCGTTCTCCAGCAGGACCTGCCGGTCCGCCCGCATGCCGCACAGCGCTTCAAAGACGGGTACGCCGCCGCTGTCGGGAAGCGGCGCCGAGACCGGATATTCCCCCTCATAGTCCCGGGATTCGCTCCAGTCATGGATCAGAAGGGTGCAGGAAAAAGCATCGGTCTCCACCCCTGCCCGCTCCGCCAGGACGACGGCGGAACGCAGGGAGGTGCAGGCCGTGGTGCTGATGCTGCGGGCGTCACAGCTCAGCGAGGTCTCCGCGTCGAGGGAAGATCCGTCTCCCAGCCGGGGGTCGAGGAGCTCCACGTACAGGTCGTGGTCGGTGTCGTTGGTCATCCGCAGCAGGTAGGCGGGTTCGGCCGTCTCGAAGGAGGGGACATCCATCAGTTCCAGGCGGATCCCGTCCCGGTCAAACAGAACGACGGTATAAGAAGCAGGCGTTTCCTGCGCCGCCGGGTCTGCTTCGCTGTCAGCCGCACCCTCTGTCTCAGAGGTCCCGTCGGCGGAAGGGACGGCTCCTTCCTGCGGACCGGCCGTCCCGGCGCAGGCCGTCAGCAGCGGGAGGCACAGGAGAAGAGCGATAAGTCTTTTATGCATGGGCAGCTCCTTTCTGCGCTGAGCGGTCATGGCCGCGGGAGGACAAAAGGTTCGGTGATCAGCAGCGTCTGGCCGCGCTCATCCCGGATCTCCGCATAGAAGGAGAGATCCTCCTCTGTCCAGCCGTCCGCACTGTCAGCCTGCAGGATCCTCAGCGAGACCGTACCGGGGCCGGTGTTCGCATAGCAAGTATAGTTCAGCCATCCGCCTTCGTCCGCATCCTCGCCCTTGTGGTAGAGGTAGACGTTGAGCGGCCTGCTGGAAGTGTTTTCGATCCAGACCGGCCAGGTCTGTGCATCGCTCCCGTCCGTGGTCTCCCACGGAGAAGGGGCTTCCACCCTCAGCCGCAGGCTGCCGTCCTCGAACAGGACCGTCCCCTCCGGAGAGAGGCCGGGCTGACTGCCCTGCTCGGAGAGCGTGACGGGATACAGGCGGTATGCACCGTTCTGGGCCAGCAGGAGAGAGACGGAGGAGACCGACGTGATGCGCCGGGCCAGGTAGTCGGAGGTGTATCCGCTGTCCGTCTTCAGGAAAGAGTACTCGCCGATGGATACGGAGCTGAGGCGCGTTTCGCCCGGAGCCAGCGTGCTGCCCTGATCCAGTGAATAGAACAGCCCGTTGAGGACCAGACCGGCGATCTTCACGTCCACATCCTCCTCGGAGGTGTTGCGGAGCCGCAGGTCCAGGACCAGGCTGCCGCTGCTGGCGGTGGGGTCTCCCTGCCCCAGTCCCAGGAGGTCGACGCGGACGGGCTGTGTCTCTGAGGGCCGTGTCTCTGAGGGCTGCGATTCTTCAGGCTGCGTCCCGGCGTGCTGCATCCCGGCGGGACTGTCTGTGTTTTCCCCTTCCTCTCCGGGAAGAGGGGAGGGCGTCAGTTCCTGCTCCCCGGCCAGTGCGCTGCAGCAGGGAACGGCGAGAGCTTCAGGCTGCAGACCTTCGGAGAAGAGGATGGACAGGGGCTGCTTATAGACCATGTATCCGCCGGTCCGCTGGTTTTCTACTTTCATGACACAGTCGAGCCGCTCCGGACAGGTCCGGCCTTCGCGCGCGAGCGCCTCCGTCATATCATTGAGCGTCCTCCGCACGGTGCTGTGCGGATCCGCCAGGATCCAGGCGCCGTTAGAGCCGGCCAGGCGGCCGTCCAGGACGGCATCGCAGAGGTTCACGTGCACGGGGAAATCATTGTCATTGATCACTTCCGCGACGAGGACCGGCATGCCGCTGTCATGCTTGCGGGTGAGGGACAGGCTGACGCGCACGTTCTGTTCGTCGCAGAGCGTGACGGAAGTCCCGCTCTCCCAGGGGATCTCCCTCGCGGGAACTTCCCGGGTCTCCTCCTCCGGCGCGTCCGCCAGCGTGATGGGGAGGAGCTCGGAGGCGTAGCGGTTGCCCTGCACGTCGGTGATCTCGAACATGAGAAAATACTCATACCCGTCGTCATACAGAGGCTCGTAGGTGAAGTGCAGGCCGTTCACCACGGGGTACTCGGTCCAGGTGATCCAGTCGCCCTCCGGCCAGTCCCAGAAGGACAGGATATGCCCGTCCTCACCGCGGATCAGGTACCGGCTGCGGAGATTGTAGAAGGAGAAGAGCTTCCACTCCTCCGGAAGGATGGGCCGGCGCTTGCCGGCGACGATCTCCTGGCTGTCATCCCGCTCAAAGATGCCTTTGACAGTTACGGAGCCGTCCCCTGCGTTCACAGCCAGCTGGATGTCCACGGGCTGGGTCTCATCGGGGATCAGGCCTGCCAGCATCGAGGACTCCTGTTCTTCCGAGACTCTCTGTACGCTTGCGCCGAGGATCGTGTAGTCCGTCTCGTCGCCCACGGTCTCCCAGGCGCGGACGATGGGGATGTTTTTGTCCCCGTAATCGTCGCTGACATAGAGGATCCTGCCGTCAAAGACGGTGGAGAGGACGCCGTTTTTCTCCTCCACGTCGTTGGAGACATAGACGATGGCGTAGCTCCCCTCCCCGGTCCGGCGCAGGATGTAGTAGCCGCCCTTGGCGTACTGGGCCAGCTGCTGCTCCGACAGCTCCATGGTGTAGGTCTCAGCGCCGCTCTCCTTCGGGCGCAGTTCGCCCTCGAACAGCTCTTTGAGGTCCGTTCCCAGCCAGACCTGGTCGTAGCGCTGCAGGAAGGCGGCGTAGTCCGGCAGACACCCCAGCGCCCTGTACTGGTCCTTCCATTGGTTCTGGTAGTATTTTTTGTTGTAGTAGGGATAGAAGAGACTCAGGCCGCAGCTCTCGGCGATGTTGGAGTCCCGGTAGACCACGGTCTCGGAGAGGATCTGTCTGGCGGCGGCCGTCTGGTCGGGATACTTCTCCTCCATGCCGGTCAGGAGGCTCTCCAGGTCCACCAGATCGTACTCGGAGCCGGTGCCCGCGCGGGCAAAACCGTGCGACCGCACGCGCGCCACGGCCAGCTTGTTGAAGTCGCCGCTCACGTCTTCAGCTGCAGCTCCGAACAGAGTATTCAGAGAAGCCTCCAGGTCGCGGGCCCTGCGCAGGTCGAGGACCGCCAGCGTCAGGTCGCTCTGGAACAGCGGGTGCTCGGCAAAAAACTCCCCGCACCCCTCCATATAGACGTCGACGATCTCCTTGCCGAGGGCACGCGGGGAGACCCTGCAGACGTCCTTCAGGAAGCTGTACCGCCAGCCCATGGACGGCTCCAGTTCCTGGGAGGCCACCAGCAGGTCCGCGTAGTCCTCCCAGACGCAGAGGAGCTCCGCCGAGGACATCAGGCAGGCGTCAAAACCCACCAGTGCCAGCCTTTCCTCCCCGCCGAAGGGGGAGGCCTCCAGAGCCGTCCGCATCTCGGGCAGTGTCAGGGAGTCCCCGCTGTACTGCTTGTCGCTCCCGTAGCCCATGACCGGACCGTTGCCGTGGTCCCACAGGATCAGGTCGTAGCATGCTGAGGGGTATTCGTCATGACAGAAGTTGAGGAAACGGGAGAGGTTCTCCGGCTCGCCCATGGAGAGGGGCTCAAAGCGCTTGACTTCCATAAACCCGTCTTCCGTCAGGAGGTAGACTACGTTGGCGTCGGTGGGGATCACGGGATCTTCGCTGTGCCACACCGGCGCGCCACCCGTGTAGACCAGCAGCGTCGTGGTCCCGAGATCGATCCCGCTCTCCATCATCTCCCGCAGATCCTGCGTGGCCGCCTCCGAGCCCGCCTCCAGGTCGGATCCGGTGAGGTAGACCATCACCGTGGCCGAGTCCGGGGCCTTGCCGGCGTCCACGAAGGGGTAGGGCTCCCGGGCAGATCCGGCGGCGCCTTCAGCGGCGTTTTTCTCTGAGGTGCCGCCCTCGGAGGGGGTCTGTGCGGTATCTTTTGCAGATCCGGCGGCGCTTTCGGCGGCGGAACTCTCCGCCGCAGGATCGCCGGAGGCAGAGGGAACAGAACTGCTGCAGCCGGTGTTCAGGAGGACGAGTGCGCAGAGGACAGACAGGAGCTGTATAGGCAGAAAGAAGCGGAATGAGTAGTCTTTCATGGCGGCCTTCCCTTGTGGCGGTGGATGGGAGATGTATATATCCCATCATACTCTTTTTCCATCGGGAAGGACAGACAGGAATAGCACCGCGGAGATACAGTGCAGAGGGGTGCAGGGAAGCAGAAAGACTGGTATAATACTGGGAGGTATACTACAAAGAGGGTGAATTGTACCCAATGTCACCCCGGAATAGCACAGTGACTGGAAAAGGGTACAAGGAGCAAAGGAGGAAGGGTATGAAGATCCTGCAGTTGGTCAGTGAAGATTTTGAAGACCTGGAGTTGTGGTATCCGGTGCACCGCTGCCGCGAGGAGGGCTGGCAGGTGGACCTGGCTGCTGAGAAGCCCGGCCTCTATCACGGCAAGTACGGCGTGCCCTGTGAGGCTGACATTTCGTTCAAAGATATCGATCCCGATGACTATGACGGGCTGCTGGTGCCCGGAGGATGGGCGCCGGACAAGCTGCGCCGCTATCCCGAGGTGCTGGAGATCGTGCGCCGGATGAACGCGGACGGCAAGGCCATCGGCGAGATCTGCCACGCCGGCTGGGTGCTGATCTCAGCGGACATCCTGAAGGGGAGAAAAGTGACCAGCACGCCCGGCATCCGCGACGACATGCGCAACGCCGGCGCGGAGTGGGTCGACGAGGAGACCGTGATAGACGGGAACATCGTGTCCGGGCGCAGGCCGCCGGATCTGCCGTCCTACGGGAAGGCTTTCATCGAGGTCTGCAGGGCGTGTTCCGGCAAAAACTGAGCCGGGTCATCCGGGAGCAATACGGCAGGACAGCCGCGCAGGAGGCTGCGCAGAGGACCGTCCCCTGCGCGGTCCCTGCGTGACTGCGCGACATTATCGACAGAGGAAAACACATGTACAGAGAAATGATCACACAATACAGTCAGAACCTGAACAGGGACATGCACGTCCTTGTTTACGGACACGGAGGCCTCCCGTTCCTGGCGTTCCCGACGCAGGACTCGCCGTGCACGAACTATGAGGAGTTCGGCATGATCGACTGCCTCCGGGACTACCTGGAGAACGGGGAGATCCGGCTCTTCGTGGTGGACACCATCGACAGGGAGAGCTGGTCCCAGGGCGACCCCGACAACGGGCGCCGCGCATGGAAGCAGGAACTGTACTTCCATTATATCGCGGAGGAGCTGATGCCCCTCATCCTGGAGTGGACCGGCGGGGAGCTGCCCATGACGACCGGCATGTCCATGGGCGCCAACCACGCCCTGCTCGTGCTACTGCGCCGCCCCGATCTGTTCGCGGGCTGCCTGTCCCTGTCGGGCGTCTATGACAGCGACGTCTTTTTCGGCGGGTGGATGAACGAGACCCTGTACATGAACTCGCCGGAGCGGTTCCTCCCGAACATGCCGGCGGATCACCCTTACGTTGACCTGTATAATCAGAAGCGGATCATCCTCTGCGTAGGGCAAGGCGCCTGGGAGGAGGACGGCGTCCGCACTCTGAAGTATCTCCAGAGCGTGTTCGCGGAAAAAGGCATCCACGCCTGGTGCGATTTCTGGGGTTACGACGTCAACCACGACTGGCCCTGGTGGTTCAGGCAGATGCACTATTTCCTGCCGATTCTGCTGAAAGAGAGGAACGGACAATGAATTTCATCTTCATCTCCCCCAATTTTCCCCACACCTACTGGAACTTCTGCGACCGCCTGAAGAGGAACGGCGTGAACGTCC
>CAMOJW010000080.1 GCA_946617225.1 uncultured Lachnospiraceae bacterium | reverse complement strand
GCCAGCAAATACGAAAGCCGCATCTATCTGGACACGGAGACAAAGAGAGTTAACGCTAAGAGCATCATGGGAATGATGTCACTGCAGGTCGAGAACGGACAGGAAGTGACGGTCCAGGCCGACGGCGGCGATGAGACGGCGGCGATGCAGGAGATCGAAGACTTCCTGCTGCACAGGATCGCGTCCGGCAGGGCCTGATCGGATCAGAACAGTACCCTTATAAAAAAGGCGCCGCAACGCACAGACCGTTGCGGCGCTCTCTTTTTGAAAACGTTTCCGAGGGCGGAGTTCCCCATAAAAAGGGAGGATGCCAGGTACCTCGCGGGTACCTGGCATAGTTATGAAAAAGTGTATAAGCAAAACGTCAAACGTTTAAGGGCATTTCTGGGATCGTCCGGATCTGTGTATCTCCTTTCGATGGTTTGATTATAGGGAATAAACATGTACGAAAATCGCGAGGGAGTTGAAGAAACCTTAAATAAATTATGAACAGTTTGTGAACACGGAGCAATATATGCTGACAACGATCGTTTTTATACTGGACGGGGCGGAACCTCCGTCCCCTGCCGCGGAGCGGGAGACTTCCGAGGCGGCCGCGGCGCTGACGGCGCAGGGCTACCGGTCCTTTGTGTGCACCGCGCACGGTGTCATGCTTCCGCCGCAGCTGGCGGGATGCCTCAAAGAGGAGACGCTGGCGGTCACGGACGGTCCCGGGACGGCCGCAGCGCTGCTGGGCAGAGGCTATGCGACGGCGGGCTACAGCCATGCGGGCAGCAGGGGGCGGTTTTTTTCCGGGATCCCCTCTGTGCTCGAGGAGCCCGCGGAGGTGGACGCCGATTCCTACGAGAAGATCTTCCAGCGGGGCAGGGGGCTGCCCTGGACGATCCTGGAGACGGAGCGCTGCGTCGTGCGGGAATTCACGCCGGACGACATGGAGGCGGTCTGCGCGCTCTACGACGGGGAGGCCCGCCGCTGGCTGGAGGCGCCGTCGGACCACCTGGAGAGGGAGAGAGCGATCCTGCGCGCCTATATCGACAGGATCTACCGGCTCTACGGGTATGGCCACTGGGCGGTGATCCTGAAAGAGACAGGCGATCTGATCGGCCGGATGGGCTATGGTGTCCCCAGGCAGGCGGCCGGGGAGGCCCTGAAAGGCGGAGAGGAGACGGACGGCATCACGGAGGAGGACGGAGTCCTTGGATACCTTCTCGGCGCGCGGTGGCGCGGGCAGGGACTGGCAGAGGAAGTGTGCCGGGCCCTCATCCGCTACGGCCTGGAGGAGATCGGCTTCGCGCGGATCGCCGCGGAGGTGCACCGGGACAATGCGGTCTCCAGGCGATTCCTCCTGAAACTGGGATTCAGGGAACTTCCCATCCCGGAGAACGCACGGGGCGAACGGACCTACATCCTCGGCTGAGCGCGGAAGGATCTGCAGGAAGGAGCAGGATATTTTGAATAAAAACAGCAGCACCGGTCTTACTGATACAAAAAAGACAAGAAAGAATCCCGTGACGGGGTTCCTGAAATGGTTCTTCACACTACCCTTCCCGGTGGCGATCGGGTGGTTTCTGTGGCTCACCAAGCGCTGGGTCTTCTCCCTGTGGTCGGAGCTGGACGTCAACGAGGTCCTCTTTCACCTGAACGCGCCGCTGGAAGGCACCGGAAACGGGATGATCGGCAGCTTCCTCATGAGCGCGCTGGTCCCCGCGATCGCGATCGCTGCGGCCGTCTCCTTCGGGATGTACGCGCTGCGGAAGTGGTTCCGGGGAGAGGGGAAGCTGTGGTATAAGGTCCTCCGCGTCATGGCGCCGGTCCTCGGGCTCGCGCTCTTCGCGCATTCTTTCCGGGGATTCTGGAACAAGCTGGATGTCAGCGGGTACATCCGGGACCAGCGGAATACGTCCGCCTTTATCGAGGAGCACTACGCGGATCCCGCGCGGACACAGATCACATTTCCGGAGAAGAAGCGCAACCTCATCATGATCTACCTGGAATCCATGGAGGTGACCTTCGCGGATCCGGACAGCGGCGGCAGCTTCCCGCAGAACCTCATTCCCGAGCTGACACAGCTGGCCAGGGAGAGCGAGGACTTCTCCGGCAGCGGGGACACGCTCAACGGCGGCCGCGTCATGCCGGGCACCGGCTTCACCATGGGCGCGATGTTCGGGATCTCCACAGGCCTGCCGCTGAAGACCGATATCAAGGGATTCGCCAACGACGGCGACCTGTTCGAAGGCAATGACATGGCCACGCAGGAGCACTTCTACGACGGTGCCGCCGCGATCGGCGACATTCTGGAGGAGCAGGGCTACCGGCAGATCTTCCTGCTCGGGTCCGACGCGACTTTCGGCGGCCGCCGCCTGTTCTTCGATATTCACGGCAGCTATGAGATCGAGGACTATCTCTACGCGCAGGAGCAGGGGTGGATCCCGGAGGACTACCATGTCTTCTGGGGATATGAGGACGAGAAGCTCTTCGAATATGCCCGGAACACGCTCCTGGAACTGCAGGAGTCGGACCAGCCCTTCAACCTGACGCTGCTCACGGTCGACACTCATTTTGAGGACGGCTATATCTGCCGGCTGTGTGAGAACGAGTTTGAGGGCAACCAGTACGCGAACGTGATGGCGTGCTCGAGCCGGCAGGTCGCGGCATTCGTTGACTGGTGCAAAGAACAGGATTTCTATGAGGACACAGCCATCGTGATCACCGGCGACCACACGACGATGGACCACGATTTCTGCGCGGACGTGCCCTCCGACTACCAGAGGCTCACGTATACGGCCTTTGTGAATCCCGCGGCGGAGAATGCGGACCCCGGCAGAAGGAGAGAGTACTCCACACTGGACATCTTCCCCACGACGATCGCGGCGATGGGCGCGAAGATCGAAGGCGATCGGCTGGGGCTCGGCACGGACCTTTTCTCCGGCAGGGACACGCTGATCGAGGAGCTGGGGGCCGACACCGTCAAGAGCGAGCTCCGGAGGCGCAGCTCCTTCATGGAGAACCTCTCCGGCATCGATGTGTACAGCAAGACGGACAGCCAGAGCGGGATCAGCCCCACGGGCAAGATCTCGATCCGCGCGATCGACGGGGACGGCACGGCGACGTTCCGGCTGTTCGACATCAGCAACCTGAATGTCTTCATCGAGAAGGCGACGCTGGAACTCTATGAGACGGACAGCGTGGAGGCCGGGACGGCGGAGAGCGGAGGAGACATCCCGGATCCGCTCGTCTCCGTCGCGATGGACAGGGTCTCCGAGCGCGTCTACTCCGCGGACATCCCCGTCGCGGACTATGATCTCGGCAGCCTGTCCGCAAGGGCATCGATCGTGACGAAGACCGGGGAGAAGGCCGTCGTCAGGGTCAGCAATGACCTTCGCTTCTGCATTTCGGACATCGATCTCTACCTGCAGACCTGCCGGGAACTGGTGGAGAGCGGCGAATATACGATGCTCCTGAGCGTCCGCGGAGATGCCGCCGACGCGCTTGCGCCGCAGACACAGGAAGAGCTGCACGCGCTGGGACTCAGGGAGGATATTCAGAGCGGCTGCAGTTACTGCGCGGTGATCAACAGTGAGCAGGTGACCGAGCAGTCCAGTGCAGACGGGAAGGTCAGCTATGTCGGGACGCTGCCCGACGGGAAGAGCGTCACGGTCTACAGCGGCGGGACAGAACTGGGAGATACCGCCAGGATGCTGATCAACGGGAACAACAAGTCCAGGGACAAGCGCGGCCTGAACATCATCCTCTACCGCAACGCCGACGGCGCGATCAGCGACAGCATCAATTTCGACACCCATGAGCTGACGGAATCCGGTGTATACAACTGGTCCCGCTGACTTTTCAAACAGAGAGAAACGCTTTATAATACTCGTCAGAAACTGTGCATTTATACGGGAAAGGAAAGCAACATGATCAATCCTGTTTACAGAGCGATGCTGTCCCGCAAGTCCGTGATCCGGGAACTCTCGGAGTACGCGACGGCGAGAGGCAAAGAGATCGGCTATGAGAACGTCTTCGACTTCAGCCTGGGCAACCCTTCGGTGCCCGCGCCGGCGAGCTTCGCGGAGGCGGCGGTGCGCCTGCTGCGGAACGAGGACCCGATGCGGCTGCATGGCTACAGCCCCAGTGTCGGAGACCCGGACGTCAAGGAGAAGGTCGCCCGCTCCCTGGAGAGACGGTTCGGCATCCCCTATCAGAAAGAACACATCTTCCCCACTTCGGGAGCCGCCGGCGCCATCGCCCACGCGCTCCGCGCGGTGACGGAAACGGGCGATGAAGTGCTTGTGTTCGCGCCTTATTTTCCCGAATATATCCCCTACATCAATACGACCGGCGCGGTGATGCGCTCCGTCCCCGCGGATACGGAGAACTTCCAGATCAACTTCGACGCCGCGGAGCAGGCGCTGACGGAGAGAGTCGCCGCGGTCCTGATCAATACGCCGAACAATCCCTCCGGAGCTGTCTACACGGAGGAGACGCTGCGCAGGCTGGCGGAGCTGCTGCGCCGCAAGTCGGCCCAGTACGGCCGCACCATCTTCCTGATCTCCGATGAGCCCTACAGGGAGATCGTCTTCGACGGGAAGAAGCAGGCCTATCCGGCGTCCTTCTACCCGCACACGCTGACCTGCTATTCCTTCTCCAAGTCCCTCTCGATCCCCGGGGAGCGCATCGGCTATGTGGCGGTGCATCCCGACTGCGAAGGGAGCGACGTCCTGGTCCCCATGATGGCACAGATCTCCCGCGGTATCGGTCACAACTGCCCCTCCTCCCTGATCCAGCAGGCCATGGCGGAGACGGTGGACGACACCTCGGATCTGCGCGTGTATGAGACCAACATGAACCTGCTGTACGACACGTTCACGGAGCTCGGCCTGCGGGTCGTGCGCCCGGGCGGCACGTTCTACATCATGCCCCAGGCGCTCGAGGAGGATTCCATCGCTTTCTGCCGGAAAGCGCTGAAATACGACCTTGTCTTCGTCCCTGCGGACAGTTTCGAGGCGCCCGGCTATTTCCGCGCCGCGTACTGCCTGGCGACGGAGAAGGTGGAGCGTTCTCTGGACGCTATCCGGAGGTTCGTACGGGAGACCTACGGCACACGTTGAGACGCGGACCGGTCCGCGGCAGGAGCTGCGGTGAGGACTGCAGCGATGAGAAAGGAGCCCCGTCATGGTCGAAATCCTTAAGGCCATACTCTACGGAGTCGTGGAGGGCATCACGGAATGGCTGCCCATCAGCAGCACCGGACATATGATCCTTCTGGACGAATTCATCAAACTGAACGTTTCCGAAGAATTCTGGAACATGTTCCTGGTCGTCATCCAGCTGGGAGCGATCCTGGCTGTCGTCGTGATGAACTGGGGCGTCATCTGGCCCCTGCACCGCGTGACGGACAAGGCAGGGAACACCCGCATCGCCTGGAAGAGAAACTCTCTCCTCCTGTGGGCCAAAGCTCTCGTAGCCTGTATCCCCGCGGGCATCGTCGGCGTCCTGTTCGACGACTGGCTGGACGAGCATCTCTACAGCTGGATCTGCGTCTCCGTGATGCTGATCCTCGTGGGTATCGCTTTTCTTGTGATAGAGAAGAGGAACAGAGGCGTGCGTCCGCGGGTCCGCAAACTGAAGGACCTGAGTTTTAAGGATGCCTTCATCGTCGGGCTCTTCCAGCTGGTGGCAGCGGTATTTCCCGGGACGTCCCGTTCCGGCGCCACGATCCTGGGCGGCATGATGATCGGTCTCTCCAGGACCGTCGCGGCGCGTTTTACCTTCATCCTCGCCATCCCCGTGATGGCGGGCGCAAGTCTCCTCAAGATCCTCAAATTCATCCTCAGCGGCGTCAGCGTGTCGGGGATGGAGATCGCCATCCTGGCCGTAGGCATGGTGGTGGCTTTTGTCGTCTCTCTTCTGGTGATCAATTTCCTGATGGATTACATCCGGAAGCACGATTTCAGGGTCTTTGGCTGGTACCGCATCGTACTGGGCACCCTGGTGATCATCTACTTTCTGGTGGTCCGAGGCGTGTGATCCTGCACACTTTTTCGTCTGAAGGCTTGACCTTCCGGGGACACCGTGCTAGTATAACGCTTTGGATTGGGGATTTTTTAAGCAGAATAGTCTTTTTGGGGACAACAGGCGTGTTTGGTGGGGTAAGCTGAACGTACGCAATGTTTCGAAAGGAGTACCCAAATGGCAGAGAAGAAAGCTAAAGCAGTCGTGAAGGCGGCTGAAGTCCAGACAGAGAAGGCAGCAGCGGAGAAGAAGGCACCGGCCAAAAAGCCCACCGCCAGGAAACCCGTCGCCAAGGCAGAAGCCAAACCCGCCGTCAAGGCCGAGGAGAAGGCAGCCGTCAAGGCAGAGGTCAAGCCCGCCGCCAAGACCGTGAAGAAGGCAGCCCCCAAGGCCGCCAAGAAGGCAGCTGTCGCGGAGAACGTCCGCATCCAGTTCGCCGACAAGGATTACGCACCGGCCGATCTGCTCCAGTCCGCCAGGGACGTGTGGCAGTATGATCTCGGCAGGGATGTGAAGGACATCACCAGCATCGATCTCTATGTCAAGCCCGAGGAGTCCAGAGCCTATTATGTGATCAACGGCGATGTGACCGGCGGTTTTGCGATCTGACGATCAGAACTCATATCAGACACGGCAGGAGGCTGCCGCTCCGGTTTTCCGGGGCGGCAGCCTCTGTTATTTCATATTTTCTTCACAAATTTTATCCTTCAGTCCGTTGACACCGCCCCCGCGCAGTGCTATTTTAAACAGGAAAGATGTTAGCACTCGACCTAAGTGAGTGCTAACAGCCGGAAAGAGAGTGAGCCGATCGAACAGGGGCTTATATGGAACTGCAAGGTAGAAAATTAAAGATTCTGCAGGCCATCATCCGGAACTATCTGGAGACCGGCGAGCCGGTCGGCAGCAGAACGATCTCGAAATACACGGATCTGAACCTTAGCTCGGCGACGATCCGGAACGAGATGGCGGATCTGGAGGAGATGGGCCTGATCAAACAGCCCCACACCTCCGCAGGCAGGATCCCTACGGATGCGGGCTACCGGATCTACGTGGACAACCTGCTGGCGGGCGAGCGCAGAGAAGTCGAGGAGATGCGCACTATGCTCCTCGAGAAGCAGGACAAGCTGGAGAACCTGCTGCAGCAGGCGGCCAGGGTCCTGGCAGCGGGCACGAATTACGCCTCCATGATCTCTTCGCCTTCGGTGCGGCAGAACAAGATCAAGTTCATCCAGCTGTCGCAGCTGGACCAGGACAACATCCTGGCGGTCATCGTGATCGAAGGCAATCTGATCCGCAACAAGGTGATCCCCGTGGAGAAACCGCTGGACAATGAGAGCCTGCTCAAGCTGAACATGCTCCTGAACACCAATCTCTGCGGGCTGCCGGTGGAGAGCATCACCCTGGGACTGATCGAGACCATCAAGAAGAGCGCGGGCATCCACACGGAGATCGTCGGAGATGTCTTCGACGCCGCGGCGGAGATCGTCCACGCGGAGGAGGACCTGAAGATCTACACCAGCGGGGCCACCAATATCTTCCGGTATCCGGAACTGGCTGACCACCAGAAGGCCAGCGAGCTCATCAGCAATTTTGAAGAGAAGCAGGCCCTGAGCAGCATCGTCAGGGAGACGCTGGAGGGAGAGAGCGAGACCGGGATCCAGGTGTACATCGGGGATGAGAACCCGGTGGCCGGCATGCGGGACTGCAGTGTCGTCACAGCCACCTATGAGCTGGGTGAGGGAATGAAAGGGACCATCGGTATCATCGGTCCGAAACGGATGGATTACGAGCGCGCGGTAGGCGCACTGCAGACTATCATGCAGCAGCTCGATGATCTGTATAAAAAGTAGAAGGATGAGAGGTTCGCGATATGGCAGAACAGGACAGATTCGAAGCGGAAGAGCTTCAGAAGAACGATATCCCGGAGGAGCCGGTGACTGCGGAGGAAACGCCGGAGACCGAAGAGCCCGGGACCGCTGAGGGAGCTGAGGAGCCCGCCGGAGAGGCGGCGGCCGCAGAAGAGACCTCCGCAGAAGAGGCTTCCGCAGAAGAGACCTCCGCAGAAGAGGCTTCCGCAGAGGAAGAGACCGCGGAGGAGACTTCCGGAGAGACCCCGGAGGAGGGCGATCCCGAAGAGGAGGAGCCCAGGGGATTTTTCCGGCGCCGCAAGAAGGAAGACAAGGAGAAAGCCGCCCTCAAGGACAAGGTAGCCGAACTCGAGGACCGGTCCCTGCGCCAGCTGGCGGAGTTCGAGAATTTCCGCAGGCGCACCGAGAAGGAGAAGGAACAGCGCTTCTCCATGGGAGAGAAGAACGTCATCGAGAAGATCCTCCCGGTGGTGGACAACTTCGAGAGAGGCCTTGCATCCATGCCGGAGGAGGAGCGCGGCAGCGCTTTTGCCAGCGGGATGGAGATGATCTACAAACAGCTGATGAAACAGCTCGAGGATCTGGGCGTGAAGCCCATCGAAGCGGTGGGACAGCCCTTCGATCCCAACTTCCACAATGCCGTGATGCAGGTGGAGAGTGAGGAGTACGAGTCGGGGATGGTCGCTCAGGAGTTCCAGAAGGGCTACCTGTACCACGACACAGTCGTCCGCTACAGCATGGTGGGCGTGGTGGCATAAGCCGCAGCGGACCTGCGGGTCCGATCATATAGATGAACGACGGCACAGTATTATAAAGAGAATCACAGGCGGGATCGCCTTTGACACAAGGAGGAAAAGATGAGCAAGATTATCGGAATCGATCTGGGAACCACCAACAGCTGCGTAGCAGTCATGGAGGGCGGCAAGCCCACAGTTATCGCCAATACAGAAGGCGCCAGGACCACGCCCAGTGTGGTCGCATTCACCAAGACAGGAGAGAGACTGGTCGGCGAGCCCGCCAAGAGACAGGCCGTGACCAACGCTGACAATACCATTGCCTCCATCAAGAGAGACATGGGCACCGACAGGGGCCGCACCATCGACGGCAAGAGATATTCCCCGCAGCAGATCTCCGCTATGATCCTTCAGAAACTGAAGGCGGACGCAGAGAGCTATCTGGGCGAGAAGGTCGACAAGGCGGTCATCACTGTCCCCGCGTACTTCAACGACGCGCAGAGACAGGCCACCAAGGATGCCGGCAAGATCGCGGGCCTCGAGGTCATGCGTATCATCAATGAGCCCACGGCGGCAGCCCTGGCCTACGGCCTGGACAATGAAAACGAGCAGACCATCATGGTCTACGATCTCGGCGGCGGCACCTTCGATGTCTCCATCATCGAGATCGGCGACGGCGTCATCGAGGTCAAATCCACCAACGGCGACACCCACCTGGGCGGCGACGATTTTGACCAGAGGATCATCGACTGGATGGTCAGAGAGTTCAAGAACAAAGAAGGCGTCGACCTCTCCGGCGACAAGATGGCCATGCAGAGGCTGAAAGAGGCCGCCGAGAAGGCCAAGAAAGAGCTCTCCAGCGCCACCACCACCAACATCAACCTGCCCTTCATCACCGCTACGGCGGATGGCCCCAAGCACTTTGATATGAACCTGACCAGAGCCAAGTTCGAGGAGCTGATCAGCGATCTCGTCGAGAAGACCGCCATCCCGGTCAGGAACGCCATGCGCGATGCCGGACTCACCAACGCGGATCTGTCCAAGGTCCTGCTGGTCGGCGGCAGCACCCGTGTCCCCTGCGTGCAGGAGAAGGTCCGTCAGCTGACCGGCCAGGAGCCTTCCAAGACTCTGAACCCCGATGAGTGCGTGGCCATCGGCGCCGGCATCCAGGGCGGCAAGCTCTCCGGCGAGAGCGGCACAGGCGACGTCCTGCTGCTGGATGTCACCCCGCTGACCCTGTCCATCGAGACCATGGGCGGTATCGCGACTCCTCTGATCGAGCGCAACACCACCATCCCCACCAAGAAGAGCCAGATCTTCTCCACGGCGGCGGACAACCAGAGCGCGGTGGACATCAATGTCCTGCAGGGCGAGAGAAAATTTGCCCGCGACAACAAGTCCCTCGGCCAGTTCCGTCTGGACGGCATCCCGCCCGCAATGCGCGGTGTGCCGCAGATCG
>CAMOJW010000079.1 GCA_946617225.1 uncultured Lachnospiraceae bacterium | reverse complement strand
AATACATATCGAGTTTTTCTCACTACATCGGATTGATCTTAAGTTAACAACATTGTAATTGTAAAGCGTTCTGACCTGTGGTATCTTAATTACATCGAAAGCGCAATCGATTGCGCAAACATGCAAAAACAGGGACTGCAGAAAAAGGACAGGGCAGATAGGAACAGCCGCAGAAAGAGAGGAACGTGATGAAGAGGATCAGGTATGAGGAGCTGCTGGAGGAATTCCGGCGCGTACTTGCCGCAAGAGGTTTTTCGGAAAAGAATGCGCTGGATGCGGCGACAGTTTTCGCGCAGAACAGTCTGGACGGGATCTACAGCCACGGGTATATCCGGTTCCCGCGTGTCGTGGAATATCTCGACAAGGGAGAGATCGACCCTTCCGTGACCGCAGAGTGCGTGCAGGCATTCGGAGCCCTGGAGCGGTGGGACGGCCACCGGGGATTCGGTCCGCTGAACGCGAGGCAGGCCATGGACAGGGCCTGTGAACTGGCAGGACAGTTCGGGATCGGACTGGTGGCGCTCGGGAACAACAACCACTGGATGCGCGGCGGGACCTACGGTTGGCAGGCTGCGGACCGCGGCATGATCGGGATCTGCTGGTCCAACACGATGCCGAACATGCCGGCCTGGGGAGGCAGGGACCGGAAGATCGGCAACAATCCCATCATCTTCGCTGTGCCGAGATCGAACGGAGAGCACGTGGTGGTCGATTGTGCCGTCAGCCAGTTCTCCTACGGGAAGATCGAAGAGGCAAGGCTTGCCGGCAGACAGCTTCCCGTGCCAGGAGGCTATGACGAGAACGGAAACCTCACTACAGACCCGGCCGCGATCGAGAAGACCTGGCGCGTTCTGCCGATGGGCTACTGGAAAGGGAGCGGCCTTTCGATCCTGCTGGATCTGATCGCCACCGTCCTGACGGATGCCAATTCCGTGCGGAAGATCGGGACCTTCGGCGATGAGATCGGCCTCTCGCAGATCATGATCGCGATCGATCCGTCCCGATTCAATGACACGGAGACGACAGACAGGATCGTGCAGGAACTGGTCGCCGACATCCAGTCGTCCGTACCGATCCGGGAAGGCGGACAGATCTTCTATCCCGGCGAGATGGAGATGAACAACCGCAGGGACAACAGAGAGAACGGGATCCCGGTCAACGAAGAAGTCTGGGACCTGATCAGGAGCAAATAAAGCGAACGGATTCGCAGAAAAGGAGAAAAACATGAAAAAAGCAAAGATCCTTTCCCTCCTCATGGCAGCGGCACTCGGGCTCAGCGCCCTGACGGGCTGCGGCGGCGGTAGTGCACAGCAGCAGGGCAGCGCAGGCACCCAGGCATCCGACAGCGCAGGCGGCGCTGCCCCGGAGCTGACACTGATCATCGCCTCCAACTCCACAGACCCGACGCACATGTACAGCTACGGCCTCGACAAGTTCAAGGAGGTCGCGGAAGAGGTCTCCGGCGGTAAGATCGCTGTGACGGTGCACAAGGGCACGCTCGGAGAGAGCGAATCCGAACTCGTCGAGAAGCTGACCATGGGTGCCGCCGATATGATCGTGACCTCGCCCGGCTTTATGACGGCGATCGGCGTTCCGGAGATCGACATTTTCTCACTGGAGTACCTGTTCGACAGCTTTGATCACTGGGAGAAATGTGTGGACGGTCCTTTCGGCGAAGCAATGAAGCAGACCATCTCGGAGAAGACAGGCAATCAGTTCCGGATCATGGGGTACTGGAGCTCCTCTGTCCGGGATGTCTATGCCAAGCAGGCCGTGCAGTCACCGGCCGATCTGAAGGGTCTCTCGATTCGCACGCAGTCCGCGCAGGTGCAGCAGGATTTCTTCAAGGGCTGCGGCGCCATCCCGACCACCGTCGCCTGGGGCGAGCTGTATCAGGCCCTTCAGCAGGGCGTGGTCGACGGCGCGGAGAATGATTACACCAGCATGTCCCTGAAAGAGCACCACAAGACCCCGAACGGCAAGTATATCTCGGAGACCCACCACGATTACACCACCAGACTGTTCCTGATGGACGGCACGCGCTACGACAGACTGACGGAGGAGCAGAAAGGCTGGATCGAAGAGGCCGCAGCCGCAGCGACAGCCGAGGAGCGGGAAGTGACCTACCGCATGTTCGAGGAGTCCAAGCAGAAGGCGATCGCGGACGGCGCCGTGGTGACGGAGCACGCGGATATCGATATCGATGCCTTCAAGGCGATCGCTGTTCCGATCCAGGACGAGTTCGCCGCGAAGTACGGCATGGAAGATCTCCTGCAGACCATCCGTGAGGCGGCGGAGTGAATGAACGGGCAGAAAGAAGCCGGCCCGGCGATCTGAAAGAGAATTGAACGGACAGCGGGAGGGGCCGGTCCCCTCCCGCAGAAACAAGGGGGAAACACAATGAAGAAATTTGCAGACAGCCTGCAGAAGGTGCAGATCGCCGTGGGCGGCCTGTTCCTGAGTATCTTCCTGCTGGCGGTCGTGATCCAGATGGTCTGCCGCTATCTCGGGATCGCCGCCATGTGGACGGAAGACGTATCGATGTATTCCTTTATCTGGGCAGTGTTCATGGGTGCCGGTGCGATGGTCCACGCGGATGCACATTTCGCATTCACATCGGTCAGCGACATGATCAAAGACCGCAGGGCCAAGCGGATCCTGCACATCGTGATCAGTCTCATCATGCTGGTCTTCTCGGTGCTGATGTGCTGGTACGGGGCCCAGGTGACCCGGCAGTTCTGGCACTACAAATGGATCAATATTCCCCAGTTTGACCGAGGGCCGACCTGGATCTGCATGCCGCTCTGCGGACTGACCTCCGCATTCTATCTCGTGCAGCACATCGTGGAGGACATCGGGATCCTTGTCAGAGGAGAGGAGGCGTCATGTTAGGAGCAGTACTTGTTGTGATGTTCGTCGTTTTTGTGGCGATCGGTGTGCCGATCTCCTTCGCGCTCGGTTTTATCTCCTTTACGGGGATCGCCATGATGCCCGACATCCCGAATACGGTCGTGTTCACCAAGATGTTCAACGGCATGAACAGCTTCACGCTGCTGGCGGTGCCGCTCTTCATCCTGGCGGCGAACCTGATGAACGAAGGCGGCATTACCGAGAAGCTGATCGAGTGCATGTGTGATCTGGTCGGTCATCTGAAGGGCGGCCTGGCTTACGCCAATGTGCTGGTCTCCATGGTCTTCGCGGGCATCTCCGGTTCTTCGCAAGCGGATACCTCCGGTGTCGGCAAGATCTTCATTCCGGCGATGGAAAAACAGGGCTACGACAAGGGAACAGCCGTCGGTGTGACTGCGGCTTCCTCCACCCTGGGATCCATCATCCCGCCCAGCATCACGATGGTCGTCTTTGCCGGCATCTCAAATGTCTCCACCGGCGCGCTGTTCATGACCGGGATCGTGCCCGGCATCCTGCTTGGCGTCGCCCAGATGCTCGTGGTATTCGCCTTCCGGAACAGAAAGAATTTCCCACAGAGCGAGCGCGTACCGATCAAAACAGCGCTGAAGCATACGCTGCAGTCCATGCCTGCGCTGATGACGCCCATCATCCTGATCGGCGGTATCGTATCCGGCCTGTTCACACCTACCGAGTCCGCTGCGTTTGCCTGTATCTATGCACTGATCGTCGGGATCTTCTTCTACCGGACGATCAAGATCAGCAGGCTGCCTGCGATCCTGATCGAGACCATGAAGATGGCGTCGCTCTCCCTCTTTGCCCTTGCAACGGCCAATGCGCTCGGAGAGCTGCTCAGCTACTACCAGCTGAACGTGATCGTGCGCAACTTCTTCACCGCGCTGCCCGGTGGAAGACTGCTGTTCCTCGTCGTCGTCGTTCTGTTCTTCATGTTCGTAGGCACTTTTATGGACGCGGTCCCGGCGATGATCCTGTTCGTTCCGATCATCCTCCCCTCCGCGGCTGCACTGAACATCAGCCCGATCATCCTGGGACTGATCATCATCGTGACACTGGCACTGGGACTGGTGACACCGCCTTACGGTCTCTGCCTGCTGCTGGCCTCCAGCATCAGCGGGATCAGCATCGAAGAGGGCTTCTGGGGGACGCTTCCCTACTTCCTGTCCTCTCTGGCCGTCCTGCTGCTGATGATCCTGCTGCCGGACGTCTGGCTGGCGATCCCCGCTTTCTTCTTCCCGGCCCTGTTCTGAGCATCGGGATACTACAACGCAATGGCCGCCTTCGAAAGGGCGGTCCGGCCAATGACCACCACATAGAACACCCCCGCGAAAGCTCCGCGGGGGTGTTCTTAACGGCTCCTGAGGATACGCTGATATAACAGCAAAATTACCAGAAGAGAACAATTTGCATATATCTTGTCGAACGACAAGACATATGCAATAACAGAGCCGGAAGAGAAGAGCCGTACAGGAGGATCTGAAGGAAGAGGACCCGATGAGGGACCGGCGCGTACAGTGCTTTGTGGGATCCGGCAGCACGATGGAGAATCTTCGGCTGATGAATGGGAGGCGCCGCTGCTGCTCTCGTCGTATGTGAAGAGGGGACTGTACAGCGTCGGAGCGGAGGACAGCCTTCTGTGGGTGAGGCTGCGGATCGTACCGCCGGACAGGCAGAATCTGCTCGGCACAGCGGAAGCTGCCGATCTGCTGCGCTGTACGCGGCAGAATATCCAGGACCTTGTGAAACGCGGGCGGCTGCAGCCGGTCATGGAACTTTCGAGCGGGTTTCTGTTCCTGCGGGGAGATGTGGAAGAGCTGAACACCTGACGGTACGTCACAATAGCTTCTTCGGGAGAGCGATTCTTCCGCAACCGACTGGATGTTTACAGCCCTCTCCCCCTGAGCCCGGCCAGGATCTCCTCCGTGCCGTCCAGATACGGTTCCCGCGCGACGCCTTCTGAGGCGACTGCCACGGAGGAGGGGCCGTCGAACCGCAGCGGCCTGCCGTCTATGTCGGTCACTCTGCAGCCGGCCTCCTCGGCGATGAGCGCCCCGGCCGCAAAATCCCACAGCTGCAGATGCAGCTCCAGGAAGAGACCGACGCGGCCCGACGCCGCGAGGCACAGTTCCCAGGCCGCTGCGCCGAATCTGCGCAGGTCGATACATTTGGGCAGGTAGTGGGCGTAGAGGCGGAACGTCGCGTCCATGAACTCCGGATAGTAGGGGCTGGTCCCGATCATCACAAAACTGCGCGCAAGAGGATCCCGGCTGCTGTGGAGGGGCCTGGTCACGATCCTGCCCGCCGGATCATTCCCGCCGTCCGGGCCGCCCGGATCGTCCGCATGGCGGGAACTGTTCCCGCCTTCCTGTACGAAAGCCCCGCATCCTCGGGCGGCATGGTACAGCATGTCCGCATAAGGCTGATACACCACGCCTATATACGGCGTCCCGTTCTTCAGCAGCGCGATCGACACCACGCTCGCCTGCAGGTCTTTCATGAAATTGCTCGTTCCGTCGATCGGATCGATGACGAACGTATAGCTGTCCCCGCACTTTCCGGCATCGTCTGTGGATGCGCTCTCCGGAGCCGGAGGAGCCGGCGTCTCTTCCGGCGACGGGGCCGCCACGTCCTCCTCCCCGATGAACCGGGCCTGCGGCAGCAGCACATGCAGCTCCTTCTCCAGGAGACCCTGCACTTTCTTGTCGTACCGCGTCACAAAATTGGCGTGACCGCCCTTATCCTCGACGCCCAGCGCGTTCCCTTCTCCTTCCAGCCCGCGCTCCGCGCGGAGCATGATCCCGCCGGCTTCCCGCGCCGCCGCACAGATCCCTGTCAGGAGCTGTTCTGTGAAATGATCCATCCTGTCCTCCTTTTTTATCGTGTCATAAAAGTAGTATGAAATGAAAGGCACTCAGAATGTGTCAACAGCCGGTGCGTCCCTGCGCCTCTCCTACAGATACCTTCCCGTGACGCTCTCCGCTGCCTCGCGGATCTGCTCGGGCGTCCCGCTGGCGACGATCCGGCCGCCCTCCAGGCCGCCGCCGGGGCCCATGTCGATGACATAGTCCGCATTCGCGATCACGTCCAGGTCGTGCTCGATAACGATGACGGTGGCCCCCGCCTGCACCAGGCGGTCAAAGACCTTCAGCAGGACCTGCACGTCCAGCGGATGGAGGCCGATGGTGGGCTCGTCAAAAACGAACACCGAATCCTCCTGCGTCCTGCCCATCTCGCTGGCCAGCTTGAGGCGCTGGGCTTCGCCGCCGGAGAGGGCCGGCGTGTCCTCGCCCAGGGTCAGATATCCCAGGCCCAGGTCGTGCAGGGTGGTCAGTTTGTCGCGGATCTTCCGCTCCCCCTTCAGCACCTCCAGCGCGTCGTCCACCGTCAGGGCGAGGAGGGCGGGCAGGGACCAGGCTTTTCCGGGCCCTTTTCCGGATTCATTCCCGTCCCCTTGTACGGCTTCTTTCCCAGCGCCTTTTCCGTTTCCTTTCGGGCTCCACAGGATCTCCTCCGCCTCCGGGGCATAACGTCCTCCCCGGCAGTCGGGGCAGGCGATGGTCACGTCCGGCAGGAACTGGACGTCCAGCGAGATCTGGCCGGTGCCGTCGCAGGTGGGGCAGCGCAGACTGCCCGTATTGTAGGAGAAGGCACCGGCCTTCATTTTTTTATGTACGGCTGCCTCCGTGCGGGCGTAGAGCCGCCGCAGGTCATCCAGGACACCGCTGTAGGTGGCCACCGTGGAGCGGATGTTGATGCCTATGGGGGAGGCATCGATCAGACTGGCCCGCCGGATCCCCTCCGCCTCGATATGCCTGACGTGGGCAGGAAGCTTCTGACCGGCGCACCAGGCGTTTATACCGGGGATCAGGCTCTCCAGCACCAGGGTGGTCTTGCCGGAGCCGCTGACGCCGGTGACGGCGGTGAGACGGCCCCTGGGGATCTCCACGCGGAGACTCTGCACGGTGTGGATGGGATCTGTCTCCATGCGGATGGTCCCGAGGGCAAATATTTCCCCGGCTCCGACGCGTGTACGCACCCGCATGTTGCCCGTTCCGGCAAGGTAAGGTGCAATCCGGGACGCCGGGCTCGCGAGGATCTCCGGAATGGTCCCCTGTGCAATGACGGTCCCGCCGCTGCTGCCGGCGCCGGGGCCCAGTTCGATCATGTGGTCCGCCTGCTTCAGGACCCGGACGTCGTGGTCTACCAGGACCACCGAATTGCCGTCCGCGATCAGGCTGTCGATCACCTCCATCAGACCGTCCACGTTGGACGGATGCAGGCCGATGCTGGGCTCATCCAGCACATACAGGACGCCGGTCGTCTCATTGCGGACTGCGCGGGCCAGCTGGACTCGCTGGCGCTCGCCCGTGGACAGCGTGCTGCTGGCGCGGTCCAGGGACAGGTAGCCCAGCCCCAGGTCCATCAGGCGGCGGGCATTGTCGAGAAAAGACTGCAGGATGCTCTCCGCCATGGGCCGCATCTCCTCCGGCAGGGTCCCCGGCACGGCCCTGACCCAGGGGATCAGTTCCGACAGGGTCATGGCTGTCGCTTCCGCCAGATCCAGGCCCGCCAGGGTGGTGGACCTGACTGCCGCCGACAGCCTGGTGCCGCCGCAGTCCGGGCAGGGCGACTCCCGCAGGAACTTCTCCACCCGTTTCATGCCCTTCTCGTCCTTCACCTTGGACAGGGCGTTTTCCACGGTATAGACGGCACTGTAATAGGTAAAATCCATCTCCGTCGCGATATGGCTCTTTTCGTTGACATAGAAGATGTGCTTTTTTTCCGCGGGGCCGTGGAACACGATCTCCCGCTCCTCCGGCGTCAGATCGCGGAAAGGCACGTCGGTGCGCACGCCCATCTCCCGGGCGAGGTCCTTCATCAGGGACCACATCAGGCTCTGCCAAGGCGCCACAGCGCCTTCCTCTATGGTCAGGGACTCGTCAGGCACCAGGGTGCTCTCGTCCACGGTGCGCACGATGCCCGTGCCGGCACACGTGGGGCAGGCGCCCTCGGAATTGAAGGCCATAGCCTCCGCGCCGGGCCCGTAGAACTCCACGCCGCAGACCGGGCAGCGGATGGGCTGCATCAGCGCCACTTCCATCCCGGGCGGGCAGGGATGACCGTTCGGGCAGCAGTGACTGCCCAGACGCGAAAACATCAGCCGCAGGCTGTTCAGCAGCTCAGACGCGGTACCGAAAGTGCTCCGGATCCCCGGGATTCCCGGCCGCTGGTGCAGGGCCAGCGCAGCCGGCACGTGGCGGATCTCCTCCACGTCCGCCCTGCCCGCCTGGGTGATCCGACGCCGGGTATAGGTGGAGAGAGCCTCCAGGTAGCGCCTGGACCCCTCCGCGTACAGCGTCCCCAGGGCCAGCGAGGACTTGCCGGAACCGGATACGCCGGCCACAGCCACCAGCTGCCCCAGGGGGATGTCGACGTCGATGTTTTTCAGATTGTGTACGCGCGCACCCCGCACCACCATGTGCTGCGGGGCATATCTCTGTTCTTTCATGGAAGTTCCTCCGCGGTGTGATGTAATGAGTATAGCGCAAGTCGGGTAATAATACAGCACCGGGGAAGATTCGCAGTTTAACCGTCAGATCAGGCCAGTGCGGTCCGATTCGCCGGTTGAATGGTCGTGGAGGCACCTCCATCGCCATCAAACCGTCAAAATCTTGTATTTCTGTCAAATCTGCCGGTTAAGTGGTCATGGAGACCCTTCCACAACCATCAAACCGTCAAATTCCTTTATTTCTGTCAAATCTGCCGGTTTAACGGTCATCGACAGGCCTCCATCGCCACACAACCGTCGGACGCATCTCGTGTTTCTAAACAGGCTGTAAGGCGGGTACAAAAAAACAAAACACAAGATATAGTTTTTACAAATTATTACAAATACAAGATGTTGACGAATCCCCTGCATCGTGTTAAGGTAATACTGTTCGTTCACGGCTTCTTCCGTGGCTGCTTTGCTGTCCGCAAGGAGGCCCGCAGGTCAGGAGAACGACCTAATTTCAAATGAACAAGGGGGCTTTTTATCATGTATCAGGTAGTAAAAAGAGACGGCAAGATCGCAGAGTTCAATATCCGCAAGATCAGTGCAGCCATCACCAAGGCCTTCGAGGCGCTGGACAAGCAGTACCATCCCAGCGTGATCGAACTGATCTCCCTGCATGTTTCCTCCGACTTTGAGAGCAAGATCAAAGACGGCAAGATCACTGTCGAGGAGATCCAGGACAGCGTGGAGAAGGTCCTGTCCGAGTCCGGCTACGCCGATGTCGCCAAGGCCTACATCCTGTACCGCCGGCAGCGCGAGAAGGTCAGGAACATCAACTCCACCCTCCTCAACTACAAAGAGCTGGTCAACAACTACCTGAAGATCAACGACTGGCGCGTCAAAGAGAACTCCACCGTCACCTATTCCGTGGGCGGCCTGATCCTCTCCAACTCCGGTGCCATCACCGCCAACTACTGGCTGAGCGAGGTCTATGACGACGAGATCGCGGAGGCCCACAGGACCGCGCAGATCCATCTGCACGACCTGTCCATGCTGACCGGCTACTGCGCGGGCTGGAGCCTGAAGCAGCTGATCCAGGAGGGTCTCGGCGGCGTCCCCGGCAAGATCACTTCCTCCCCGGCCAACCACCTCTCCACCCTCTGCAACCAGATGGTCAACTTCCTGGGCATCATGCAGAACGAGTGGGCAGGCGCGCAGGCTTTCTCCTCCTTCGATACCTACCTGGCACCTTTTGTCAAGGTCGATGACCTGAGCCAGAAGGAAGTCAAACAGTGTGTGCAGTCCTTCGTTTACGGCGTGAACACGCCGAGCCGCTGGGGCACACAGGCGCCCTTCTCCAACATCACGCTGGACTGGGTGGTCCCTAACGACCTGAAGGATCAGCCGGCCATCATCGGCGGCAGGGAGATGGACTTCACCTACGGCGACTGCCAGCGCGAGATGGACATGGTCAACAAGGCGTTCATCGAGATCATGATCGAGGGCGACGCCAACGGCCGCGGCTTCCAGTACCCTATCCCGACCTACTCCATCACCCGCAACTTCGACTGGAGCGAGACCGAGAACAACAAGCTCCTCTTCGAGATGACCGCCAAATACGGCACCCCTTATTTCTCCAACTACATCAACTCCGACATGGAGCCCAGCGATGTCCGCTCCA
>CAMOJW010000078.1 GCA_946617225.1 uncultured Lachnospiraceae bacterium | reverse complement strand
AGGAGAAGGGCGTCTACAACGAGGACGGCTCCCTGAACCTGAATCCCAACTCCCTGGAGGAAGTCACCGCCTATGTGGAGCCTGCTCTCGCAGAGGCCAGAGCCTTTGACCGCTTCCAGTTCGTCCGCAACGGCTATTTCTGTGTGGACTGCAAGGATTCCGTGCCGGGCGCTCCCGTATTCAACCGGATCGTGGGCCTGAAGAGCTCCTTCAAACTGCCCAAATAAGGCGTTTTATCACTGTTAACAAGCCTTCATCAGACATTAAAAAGAGGTTGCCGCAGATACGGCAGCCTCTGTTTTCTATAAGGCTTTTCAAGCTTGATCTAATATTCTGTTATCAAGCTTAAAAAGCGGTCCATCTATTTCAAGTTGTCAAGTCCTAACAATGGTATAAATGCATAACTCATGATATATATATTGGCTTGATTACCGTATTCCATGGCAGCTGTCAAGGAACCGGTATACCTCGCCAGAGGCGTCCTTGACAGCTGCCATGCAATACAGTAACGGGTAGACAAGAGGCGCTCACGCGCCTCTGCCCCTAATGAGGCCAAAGCCTGTTTTATCTGTTCCTTCGCAAGGCAAAACGAGCTTTATTCTGGTCTCTTTTGAGATACTGCAGATCATCCTGCTCTTTGAGATGATGTAGGAGCCTCCTCCAGACCCAGAAAGTCACGCCAGCTGGAGATTTTCTGTGGCTGTAATGACGTCCGCACCTCCTCCAGTTGCTGAAAGTCACTCCAGTCGGTGAGTTTCTGTAGTTGTAATGACTTCCCAGCCTCTTGCAGTCTCTGACTGTCATCACAGCTGATGAAATTCCGTTAGTGTAATGACTTCCCAGCCTCTTGCAGTCTTTGACTGTCATCACAGCTGATGAATTTCCGTTAGTGTAATGACTTCCCAGCCTCTTGCAGTCTTTGACTGTCATCACAGTTGATGCATTTCTGTTATTGTGATGACCTCACGCCTCTGAAGTCTTCTGACAGTCACTATACCTAAAGGATTTCTGTCATCATAATGACTTCTGGCCTCCTTGGAGGCAGGAGGTGCGGCAGCACCTCTTGTCAACCCTCCACCGTCTTCTGGGACAGCTGTCAAGGACGCCTCCGGCGAGGAATACCGCTTCCTTGACAGCTGACCCGGAAGATGGTTAAAAATATAAATAAACAACAGGAATAAATCTAATGAAATATATAAAGAGGTTGCCGTATTTTTGGCAACCTCTCTTAAAATACAGATCCTATTACCCCCAGAAATCCAAGGAAATAACAGTCAATAAGGAAATGATGTTCAGCGTTTCTTCATCGGCACATAACTGCATGTCTCACCGACATATTTAGTCGCGGGACGCATGATCTTGCCGTCGTAGAGTTTGTTCTCCACGTTGTGGGACACCCAGCCGGCGGTCCTTGCGATGGCGAACAGGGGCGTGAAGAGGTCCTCGGGAATGCCGAGCATATCGTAGGCAAAACCGGAGTAGAAATCCACATTGGTGGGGATGGGGCGCTCCTTCTGCTCCCAGACGATCTCCTTGACGGTCTGCTCGAACATCTCGTAGAAGGCGAACTTCTCCTGCATCCCGTTCTCCTCGGACAGCTGCCGGCAGAGCTCCCGCAGGATCTCCGCCCGGGGATCGCTGAGCGTGTAGACGGCATGTCCGAAGCCGTAGACCAGACCGCTGTGATCGAAATAATCTCTGTCGATGATGCGGAGGATGATATCGCGCATCTTCTCCTTGTCCGGCTTGAATTTCAGGTCAGCGGTGACATGGCGCATCATGCGTGAGACGGTGATGTTAGCACCGCCGTGCTTGGGTCCCTTCAGGGAGCCGATGGAGCCCACGATGGCGGAGTACAGATCCGTGCCCGTGGAACCCATGACGACGTTCGTGAAAGTGGAGTTGTTGCCGCCGCCGTGATCCGCGTGGATCAGGAGCAGGGCGTCCAGGAGATTGGCCTCTCGCTGGGTGAACTTGCCGTCGGAGCGGAGCATGTAGAGGATGTTCTCCGCGATGGAGTATTCCGGGCGGGGATAGTGGATCACCAGGGACTGCCGGTAGAAATAATGGACCATGGCCTGATAGGAGTAAACGCCCAGGGTCGGCATCTTGGCGATCAGGTTGATGCCCTTGAGCAGCGTCTGGTAGGGATCCTGCTCGTCGGGAGACTGATCATAGTTGTACAGGGACAGTGTGGAGAGCATGAGCCTGTTCATCAGGTTCCTGCCGGGAGCGTGCAGGATCTCCGCGGAGAGAAAATTCTCGGGGAGATCGTAGCGGGTGGCCAGGCAGGTGCGGAAATGCTCGAATTCGTCCCTTGAGGGGAGATACCCGAAGAGCAGCAGGAAGCAGCCCTCCTCGTAGCCGAAATTGCCCCTTCTGCCTTTGATCAGGTCCCGGATACTGTAGCCGCGGTAGCACAGATCGCCCTCTCTGGGGACGATGGTACCGTCTTCGAGGGCTTCATAGCCGATGACGTCCGAAACTTTGGTGAGACCGATGCGGACACCGGTGCCGTCTTCGTTGCGGAGACCTTTCTTGACATTGTATTCCTTGAACAGGGGACCGGGAATATCGGTATAGACGGAAGAGCGGCCGAAATAGCGTGCGAGGATATTGTCGTCGTTAAACATACTCTGCTGACTCATGGGGAGACCTCCTTTCTGCGGGGTTAAGCAGCACCTCGGGAAAAGGGAACGATTGTATACAATTATGCATCTGATTTTGACATTATAACAGCAGATGATGATTAGGACAATATTTTTTTCCGGCAATTCGTGTTATCATGGAGGCGTACTTCATTGAACAAGGCAAGGAGGAGTGACGATGCTGCCGAGATATTCGATCGATCCCGGGAAACAATATCATATCCAGTGCGGGCCCGGAGATGTGGGCAGGTATGTGCTGCTGCCGGGGGACCCCAAGCGCTGTGCGCTGATCGCCGCCTATCTGGACGATCCGGTATTGGTGGCAGACAGCCGTGAATTCGTGACCTACACAGGGACGCTGGACGGAGAGAAGGTCAGCGTCACTTCGACGGGAATAGGCGGGCCTTCCGCAGCCATCGCCATGGAAGAACTGGTGCGGTGCGGCGCCGACACTTTTGTGCGGGTCGGGACTGCGGGCGGCATGCAGGAATATGTCAAGGGCGGTGACCTGGTCATCGCGACAGGAGCCGTGCGCATGGAAGGGACTTCCAAAGAGTACGCCCCCATCGAGTATCCCGCCGTGGCTCACCCCGGGCTGGTGCAGGCTCTCTGTGCGGCAGCGGACAAACTGTCCCTCAAGGCCCACGTGGGCGTCGTGCAGTGCAAGGATGCCTTCTACGGACAGCACACGCCCGAAGATCTGCCCAACGGCCAGGACCTGGCGAGAAAATGGGACGCCTGGCTGCGTCTGGGCTGTCTGGCTTCGGAGATGGAATCCGCCGCTCTGTTCATCGTCGGAAGCTATCTGGATGTCCGGGTCGGCACGGTGTTGCTGGTCATGGCTAACCAGGAGCGGGAGAAGAAAGGCATAGACAATCCCGTCGTCCATGAGACGGACGCGGCGATTCAGACCGGGATCGAGGCGATCCGCCTTCTGATCGCGCAGGACAGGGAGGAACAGTGATGGGAGCGATGCACGTCGTGGACGGCGCTTCCCTGATGCGGGAAGCGGAGACGGCCAGAGCGAACGCATACTGTCCCTACTCGGGCTATGCCGTGGGAGCGGCCCTGCTGTCGGAGGACGGCAGGATCTTCCTGGGCTGCAATATCGAAAACGCCGCCTTTACGCCTACGATCTGCGCGGAGAGGACCGCTTTCTTCCGCGCCGTGAGCAGCGGGACGCGCTCCTTCAGAGCCATAGCGGTGACAGGAGGACCGGCAGGCGGTGAGCCCGCCGCATGTACGCCCTGCGGCGTCTGCAGGCAGGTCATGATGGAATTCTGCGATCCCGACAGTTTTGTGGTCTTTTGCCGCAGCGAGGGAGACACGATACAGGGACATCTCCTGAGAGAGCTGCTGCCCCTCGGATTCGGCCCTTCGAATCTGGAAACAGAGGGAGGGGGAGGAGCATGAACAGAAAGTGTCTGCGGTACAGGGACGAGATCCCGGCCTATTTAGAGGACAGGCTCACGGAGAGCGACCTGGAGGATTTTCTGCTGCATCTGCAGCACTGCGAGGCCTGTTCGGAGGAGCTGAGCACACAGTATCTGATGAGCAGGGGCCTCCGGATCCTCGAGAGCGACCTGCCCTTTGATCTGAACACCGAGCTGAAGGAGCTGCGGGAGAGAAGATCCCGGCAGCTGCGCAGCCGCAGGACCCAGTCCCTTGCGGCACTGATCTTGGAGATCGGAGCGCTGATCGCTTTTGTCCTGGAAGTGGCTCTGCTGATCAGACTCTGACGGCTGCGGGAAGAGGAGTGAGAGATTGAGCGACCGAAAACTGATCCTAATAGACGGACACAGCATCCTGAACAGAGCTTTCTACGGCATGCCGGATCTGACCAATGCCAGGGGAGTTCACACAGGCGCTGTCTACGGCTTTCTGAATATCCTTTTCAAGATCCTGGAGGAGGAACAGGCCACCCACATGCTGGTGGCTTTTGACGTGCATGCGCCGACGTTCCGGCACGAGATGTACCCGGACTACAAGGGCACGCGCCACGCCATGCCGCCGGAACTGCGGGAGCAGGTGCCGCTCATGAAGCAGGTCCTGCAGGCCATGGGCGTGACCATCTGCGAGCAGGCGGGCCTCGAGGCGGACGATATCCTGGGCACGATGGCCGCCAGGGGGGAGAGAGCGGGCATGGAAGTGTCCCTGCTTTCAGGGGACCGCGATCTGCTCCAGGTCGCCACGGATCACGTGCGGGTGCGCATACCCAAGACCAGGGGCGGACAGACTCAGATCGAGAACTACTACGCGCAGGACGTGGAGAAGGCGTACGGCGTCACTCCCGCCGGTTTCATCCAGATGAAGGCCCTGATGGGCGACAGCTCGGACAATGTGCCGGGCGTACCCAAGGTGGGAGAGAAGACTGCCGCTCAGCTCATTGCCCAGTACGGCAGTGTGCAGGGGGTCTACGACCATATAGAGGAGATCCGCCGCCCTGCCTTAAAGAAGAACCTCGCCGAAAACTACGACCTGGCCATGCTGAGCCTGCGGCTCGTGACCATCAAGACGGACTGTGATCTCCCGGTAAGGCCGGAGGATGCGGTACTGGGCGATCTGTACACGGACGAGGCGCTGCAGCTGTTCACGGAGCTGGGCTTCAAGAATTATCTCGCCCGCTTTGAGACCAGGCACAAAACTATCCGCCCGGAGCGCAGGGACGCAGGCATCCGGACCATCGCGGACCCCGCGGAAGCGGAGGCCTGTTTCCGCGCGCTTTCAGACGCCATGAGGCGCGAAGGCGCTGCCGGGACAGTGAGCGTATATCCGGTCATGGACGTCGTGCCGAGGGGGCAGGAAGCGAGCCAGAAGCTGGAGGCTCTGGCCCTCTCCGAGGATGTCTCCGGAGATATCGGGACCGTCTGGTTCCCGGCTTCGGAGGAAATGCAGGAGATCCTGAAAAAAGGCATGGGCGATCTGCGCAGAGCGGCCGCCGTCCGCGGAGATGCCGACAGCCCGTCTGCAGTGTGTCTGGCGGTCTTTGACAGCAAGGAGCTCTACAGCGTCCTGGACGTCCGGGAGGAGGAGTTCTCCGAGGGGATCCGCCTGGAAGGCCTGCTCGACCTGCTCATCGCCGTCTATCTCTGCGACCCGCTGGTGAGCGACCATCAGCCGGAGGACGTCGTCTCCGCGTATCTGTCCGAGGGCATCCAGCCCCGGAAACAGTTCATGAAGAAACGCACCTCCGCGGCGGTGCTGCAGGAGGAGGGCCGGACGGCCGTCTCCTATTTCTGCGGCCTCTGCGACGGACTGAGGCGCGCAGCGCACCTGCTCTCCGAGCGTCTGGTGGATGAGGAGATGTGGAGACTGTACACGGAGATCGAACGCCCTCTGACTTATATCCTCTGGGATATGCAGAGACTGGGCGTCAGGATCGACAGGGAGGCCCTGCAGACGTACGGGGATTCCCTCACGGGCAGGATCGACGAGCTGCAGGCTTCGATCTGGCGGCAGGCGGGCGAGGAGTTCAACATCGCCTCCCCGAAACAGCTGGGTGTGATCCTCTTCGAGAAACTGGGCATGTCCGGCGGCAAGAAGACCAAGACAGGCTATTCCACAGCCGCGGATGTACTGGAAAAACTGGCTCCCGAACATCCCATCGTCTCCGACATCCTGGAGTACAGGGGCCTGACCAAACTGCGCTCCACCTACGCCGAGGGTCTGAAGGAATACATCGCCGACGACGGGCGCATCCACACCAGCCTCAACCAGACAGTGACCGCCACGGGCCGGATCAGCTCCAACGATCCCAACCTGCAGAACATCCCCATGCGGACCGATCTGGGCAGGAAGATCCGCAGGGTCTTCATCCCAAGGGACGGCTATACCTTCACGGACGCGGATTATTCGCAGATCGAGCTCCGCATCCTGGCCCATATGTCCGATGACCGGGAACTGATCGAGGCCTACAGGGAGAACGAGGACATCCACAGGATCACGGCCTCCAAGGTGTTCCACACGCCGCTGGAGGAAGTGACGCCACTCCAGAGGCGCAATGCCAAGGCCGTCAATTTCGGCATCGTCTACGGCATCAGCAGCTTTGGCCTCAGTCAGGGCCTGAGCATCTCCAGAGGCGAGGCTGCGGACTACATAAAGAGTTATTTCGAGACGTATCCCCAGATCCGCCGGTTCCTGGACGACCTGGTGAGTTCTGCCAGGGAGAAGGGATACTCCCGCACCCTGTACGGGCGCAGGCGTCCCGTGCCGGAACTGAAGAACAGCAACTTCATGCAGCGCCAGTTCGGCGAGCGGATCGCCATGAATTCCCCTATCCAGGGAACGGCCGCAGACATCATGAAGATCGCCATGATCCGCGTCTGGGAGCGCCTGAAAAGGGAAGGGCGCGCTTCACGCCTGATCCTGCAGATCCACGACGAACTGCTGATCGAGACGGCACCGGGCGAAGAGGAGGCAGTATATCGGATCCTGGAAGAGGAGATGAGCGGAGCGGCCTCCCTGTCGGTCAGCCTGGAGACAGACATTCACAACGGAACGGACTGGTATGTGGCAAAATAACAGAATGATCACCATCGGGATCACGGGCGGCGTCGGCGCCGGCAAGTCCACAGTGCTGCAGTATCTGCAGGAGCACTGTAACTGTAAGATCCTGCTGACGGACAGAATGGCGGAAGAACTGCAGATGCCCGGGACGCCTCTCTACGGGGAGATCCTGGCCCTCCTGGAGGAGGCCTGCGAGGCCTTCCGTGCGGAGGATCCGGAGGGATACGTACAGGCGCTGGGCAACATGCTGGCGGACGGGAAGCCCCTCCTCACCGGGCAGGAGGACAGGATCAACCGGAAACTGATGGCTGCCCTCATCTTCCGCGATCCGGCCCTGCTGGAGCGGGTCAACGCGCTGGTGCATCCTGCCGTCCTGAGGCAGATCGACGAAGAGAAGGAGAGCGCCCGCTGCATGGCGGAGCCGCCCGAAATTTTCGTTGTGGAATCCGCCCTGATGATCGAGAGCGGACTGGCTGACAATTTCGACAGTGTATGGTATATTTACTGTCTGAAAGAGATCAGAAGGGAGAGACTCCGTATCTCCCGCGGTTATACGGACGCCAGGATCGATGCCATCATGGACGCGCAGCTGCCGGACAGCGTTTTCCGCGAGCGCTGCGACGTCGTGATCGACAACAGCGGTGATCCGGACTATACCTGTCAGCAGACTGAGGCCGCCCTGAAGGCCCTGAGAGAGAAGATACGGACACATCGGTAGAATTATGAGATTTCAGTCTTTTGCCAGCGGCAGCAGCGGCAACTGCTGCTATATCGGCACGGAGCGCAGCCACGTTCTGGTGGATGCGGGCATCAGCAGGAAACGCACGGCCCAGGCCCTGAAGGATCTGGACCTGTCCCTGCAGGATCTGAGCGGACTGCTGATCACCCACGAGCATTCGGACCACATCTCCGGGCTGCCCATGATCATGAAGACCACGCAGATGCCGGTCTACGCCACGAGAGGGACCATCGCGGCCATCCTCTCCGGGGCCAGGGGCAGCGAGATGGATCCCCTGCGGTTCGTCGAGATCGAGGCGGACGTCCCTTTTTCCGTGGGGGACCTGACCATCCGGCCCATGACCATATCCCATGACGCCGCGGATCCGGTGGGTTACCGGCTCGAGAGCGGTGGGAAGAAAGCGGCCGTCTGCACGGACCTGGGGTGCTTCACGGATTATACGGCCGAGTGTCTGAAAGACGCGGACGTACTGCTCCTGGAGGCCAACCACGACGTCAACATGCTGCAGGTGGGGCCCTATCCCTATCACCTCAAGCAGCGGATCCTGGGCAGCCGCGGACACCTGTCCAACGCGGCCAGCGGCAAGCTCCTGACGGAGGTGCTCAACGACCACATGAAGGGGATCTGGCTGGGACACCTGAGCCAGGAGAACAACCTGCCGGAACTGGCTTTCGAGACCGTCCGCGTGGAGATCCTCTGCGGGGACAGCGGCTACAGGCCGGAGGAACTGCCGATCCGCGTGGCGCGCAGGAGAGAACCATCCGATGTGGTGGAATTCTGACCGACCGGCACACGGCGTACCCTGAAAGCGGACAGCGGAGCGGACACAACGGGTCAATGATGAGAGGAGAGAAGGAAACATGAGAAGAGCCATCGTCACAGTCGTCGGGAAGGATACCATCGGCATCATCGCCGCTGTCTGTACTTACCTCGCAGAAAGACACATCAACATCCTGGATATCTCCCAGACCATAGTGGACGGCTACTTCAATATGATGATGATCATCGATGTCAGCGATCCGGAGCTCGTGTTCGGCGATCTGGCGGACGGACTTGCGGAACTGGGCAGAGACAGGATCGGCGTGCAGATCAGGTGCCAGAGAGAAGAGATCTTTGACCTGATGCACAGGATCTGAGGACGGAGGTGCGGCAGTGATCAATTTTTCCGAGGTCAGCGAGACCAATGAGATGATCCTGAAGGAGAACCTGGACGTGCGGACCATCACCATGGGCATCAGCCTGCTGGACTGCATCGACGGGGACCCTGAGAAACTTCGCACGGCTGTCTATGACAAGATCTGCAGCAGCGCGGCCGACCTGGTGCGCGTGGGTGAGGACATCTCCCATGAATACGGGATCCCCATCGTCAACAAGCGGATCTCTGTGACACCCATTTCCCTGATCGGCGCCTCCTCCTGCAGGAGCACGGAGGACTATATCGCCCTCGCAAGGACACTGGACAAGGCGGCTGATACTGTCGGCGTGAACTTCCTGGGCGGCTACTCCGCCCTCGTCTCCAAGGGCATGACACGGTCGGATGAGCTTCTGATCCGTTCCATTCCCGGCGCTCTGGCGGAGACCCGTTTCGTGTGTTCCTCCGTGAACGTGGGATCGACCAAAACAGGCATCGACATGGATGCCGTGCGGCTCATGGGCTCCATCGTCAAAGAGACCGCCCTGGCGACGGCGGACCAGGATTCCCTGGGATGTGCCAAGCTGGTCGTCTTTTGCAACGCTCCCGATGACAATCCCTTCATGGCAGGCGCGTTCCACGGCGTCACGGAGGCGGACCTGATCCTGAATATCGGCGTCAGCGGCCCCGGTGTCGTCAAAAAGGCCCTCGAATCCGTCCGCGGCGAGAGCTTCGAGGTCCTCTGCGAGACAGTCAAGAAGACAGCCTTCAAGATCACGCGCGTGGGGCAGCTGGTGGCCAGAGAGGCCTCTCAGCGGCTGGGCGTGCCTTTCGGGATCATCGATCTGTCCTTGGCCCCCACACCCGCCGTGGGCGACAGTGTGGCTGACATCCTGTGCGAGATGGGGCTGGAATCCGCCGGCGGACCCGGCACCACGGCTGCACTGGCACTGCTCAATGACCAGGTGAAGAAAGGCGGCCTCATGGCCTCCTCCTATGTGGGCGGGCTCAGCGGCGCTTTCATCCCGGTCAGCGAGGACAGGGGGATGATCAGTGCTGCCGCTTCCGGCGCACTCACCCTGGAGAAACTGGAAGCCATGACCTGTGTCTGCAGCGGGGGCCTGGACA
>CAMOJW010000077.1 GCA_946617225.1 uncultured Lachnospiraceae bacterium | reverse complement strand
ATCCCTGAAGATAAAGTGTACCTAAGGAAATTTACACACAATTCAGGACTTGACTTCTACAAGTCTCTGACGGTCACTACAGCTGATCTATTTCTGTGATCATGATGACTTCAGGCCTCTTTGGAGGCAGAGACGCGGAAGCGTCTCTTGTCAACCAAAAACCGTATTCCGGGGCAGCTGTCAAAGGCGCCTCAGGCGAGGTTTACCGGTTCCTTGACAGCTGCCCCGGAATATGGTCAACAAAAACATCTGTTTTCTAATAATTGTCAAACAATTCTATCTCCCTGCGCTGTAAAGTACCGGTACGGCGTGCAGCGTCTTGCCCGGCTGCAGTTCCAGATACTCCGTATCCGCGTCCTCTTCGCGCTCTCTGCCCGTCTCAGGCAGCAGTTCGGCCTGCTCGGCCAGAGCCAGCAGATACCGCACATCCTGCTCACGTCTGGTCCAGAGCCTGGGCTCTCCTTCCGCGGATGCGGCATAGAGAAGCTCAGAGAAGGCAAACCTGATCGCCTCATCGCCCCTGCAGGCGGCATGCACCACCTCCAGCTGACCGACCATACACCGCAGGATCGTGATCACGCGATCCCCGTAGAGTCTCTGAAGGTCAAAAGTCTCTGTCTGAGGCATTTCTGCATCCGACGGCGTCTCCGCGCCGGCTGATCCCGGAACAGAGCTCCGGCAATAATCGTACAGTTTCCGGACATTGACGGGATTCAGTTCCCAGTGATTCTTCTGTTCCCACAGCAGCTGCCTGTCAAACATTTTTCTGTAGGCGGTCCAGGAGGTGTGCTTGCGCTCCGGCGGATCCTCCTGCTGCAGATAGGCGCTGATCAGTTCTCTGCGTTCCTCGTCATCAAGACACTTGGAAGAGAAAAGGGTGTCCAGACGGCCGCGGATCCCGTCATTGGGGCATCTGAGCATCTCCGAGAGCAGGGTCGAGACGCCTATGGCAGCTTTCGGAGACAGGCCCTTGGCCCTTCCGGCGTAGAGAAGCAGACGTCTGGCCGAGAGTTCCGTCATCCTGTCCAGATATCCGCAGGGATCCTCCCCAAATGCCTGGTCGTGATAGAAGCGTTCCAGGTCCTCCGGCTCCTGCTCATATTCCTCTCCGCTCTCCCTGCGGAGCTGATCCAGGGCGCTCTTCATCTCCTCATATCTGTCCACTGCCTCGTCCGCAGCGCCGCAGATATTGTAACACCACAGGAGGGCGGGTTCCGCCAGCACACGGCTGCCCACCTGTTCCTCCAGCTTCGTGCCGCGGGCATCCAGCCGGTTGATCCTGCTGAGTACGGAAACAGCCGCCTCATTCCTGGGATCCCGCAGCCAGCGTGCCGCAGCGGCCGCGTTCTCGGCCGCATCCACGGGGTCCAGCCCGCGCACGAGACCGCACAGACCCAGGCAGTCAAACAATGTCTCCTCCCTGAGGAGACGTACAGCAAAGACAGGGTCCTCCGCGAACTCCTGGGAACGAAGCAGCGTATCCACCTCGGCAAAACGAGCGGGGATCTCTCTCCCGCTATAGGTCCTGACAAAGGCGTCTTCATAGACGGCCCAGTTTTTCTTGATCTTCTTGCGGCAGTCCTTCCTGTTCCATCTCCAGAGGGAAGCTGCCTGCAGGATCTGACTGCCCAGCATCCTGGTAAAGCCCGCTTCATCCTCTGCGGAGATCCCTGTCATGGCCGCCGCTCTCTCCATAGCCTCCGCATCCGAGGAGGAGACAGCCTCGCCCAGGATCCTCGCACGCAGCATCGCCTCACTGAGAGGATACTGCACGGCGGAGATCATCAGCAGCAGGTGGACCGTCTGCGGCTCTCTAGTGCTCGTCCTCAGGAAATGCACCGGATCCTCCCTGAAACCGGGAATATTCAGGATCGCCTCGTCCTGCTGGAGCTCTCCGGGACTGGGCTCGTCCAGGTCCTCGGGAAATACCTCGAACAGGTCCTCTATCTGAGGGAACATCTGCAGGATTTGCCTCCTGCATCCGCTGTAGCCGGTGTTCCACGCGTAGGCGGCAAAACGGAGCCGTTCATTGAAGAAGATATGGCGTGTCTTCTCGGAGGTGAAATCCGAGGCGTCCATGCGGAAGAAGGAAAGCAGAAGCCTCGTCTGCAGTTCCGTATCCTCCGGATATTTGCAGTAACGGTTCATGAGGAGCGTGGTCTCGATCAATTCCCTGCGTCCGCCCGCGAACAGGGAAGGAATGTCCCTCCCTTTGCTCTGCAGAAGGATGGCGGCCGGGATCACGAGCGATCTGCGGCGTTCCTCTTCCCTGATGCTCTGTAGATACAGAAGCGGATCCTCCCTGAAGGACATGTTCCTGAAGATGCTCACGTGCCTCTCCAGGCGGACGGGGAGATCTTTCCTCTCGCTGATCAGCTCTCTGCATACCGGGATGCACCACTTGCGGATCTGGATGATGCCGGCGGCGGTATTGTCTCCGTCGAACTGCATGTTCTCTCTGAGCGTTCCCACGGCAGTGCTGTATCGTCTGCCGATCCAGGTACCCGCATCCCGCATGGAGTCAAAGACCGGCTCCTTGACCCAGAGGTTGAGCATCCGCACGGACAGCGCTGACCGCTCCAGCAGGAACTCATTGACAGCCATGATCAGGTCCTGTCGGAATCCCTCCGCGTTTTCCGTCTCCGCGGCGATGAAAGCTTCCAGAAAGGCCAGAAGAAAGATCCTCTCCTCTTCGGGCAGTCTGCTGAGAAAACGGACCGGTGATTCCGCCAGTCCCTCGGCTTCCTTGCCTCCGCCCGCCGCGGCGGCATTGATGATCAGGGTGCAGCGGTCAATGATTTTCTGATACTCGGCTTCCTTCATAGTCTCTCCGCCTCTTACCGGATGCCTCCCCGGAGACATTCGTTCCCATGTTCTCTTCGGGCAGATGAGCCCGGCTGACAGTCTTCTTATGTGATTATACCGTATTTGTCCCGAATAGAGAACCTGTGATCTGCACTTCGGAGCAGACGCCACAGGGGGAACGCCGCAGAAGGCAACGGCAGGAGCAGGCGCAGAAAACCGCACTTCCATCGGGAATCGTGATAGTCTGCAAGCAGATGCATGGGCTCACGCAGGTAGTCCCGGAGAGAACGCGGAGCAGCCAGTGCGCTGCAGCTGAGATCGTCCTGAAACAGCAGCACGCCCAGAAATTCCGCTTCCTCCCGGCGGGGATGTCTGCCCATGCGGAGGAAACAGCGCAGTGCTGTCCGACCTCGCGCTGCGATCGTCCTGCGGTCCATCTCTCTCAGCAGCAGTACTGCGCCCGTGACAGCGTACAGCCGCAGCAGCAGCCAGGCCTGCCTGTCCCGGGCAGAAGAGCCCGGGCGGGCGGCAAGGGCTGTCCCGCAGGGTACATGTGCCGCCCTCACGGGCTGCCATCCGTTCTGTGTATGCACATGGCCGACGGGACTGCCCTTGTCCTCCATCATCAGCAGTTCCCACAGACCGACGAATGCCTCCGACGCAAGACTGTCCCGTCGTCTCAGATAAGAACGCACCTGCAGTGCGGGCGTGTCAGGTCCTGCGTACCCTACCAGATAGACCTTAAGGGCAAGTTCTCTCCAGCGGGGCAGTTCCTGCAGACACAGCGGGATGCTGCCGTGCCACCCGATATCCACGAGGCCGCAGTTCCCCCGCAGGGGAAAGGATGTCAGATACTGCCTGCTCTCACAGGAACAGAACACCCGACCTCCGTCCACCGGAGAGGCCCCTGCGGACACCTGTGCACCGAGTCCCAGTGCCCGTCGGGACACTTCCAGATAATAGACGGCCGGTCCGTCCGGGCCCATCGTCTCTTTGAACAGACAGTACAGAAGATAACTGTCCCTGGAGACGAAGTAAAGTTCCGTGATCCCGTCTTTATGCGTCTCTTCCAGCAGCCACCGGCACAGATCGGCGAGAAGCGGCCCCCAGACTGTCCTGCCGAAATCCTCCGGTGAGAAGGTCTTGCCGTTCCTTCCGCTCATGGCTGGCTGCCTCTCGCCTCTTTCATCCCGTGTGCCTCGCTTCTGTGCAGGAGCCAATGCACAGCCCTTGTGTCCCCGAAGCTCTCATAGGGACCTGTGTACACCGCACTTCCCTGTCCGCTGTCGGACCCGATCCCCGCCACGTCCGTGTTATAGCTCTGTATGAGGCAGGTGTCCTCTCCTCCCGCTATGATCCGGAACAGCTGTCTTCTGTCCCCGCTCCTGTCCACAAATCTGAGGATGCCCCTGTTTTCCGCAGACAGACAGAATTCTCTGCCGTTTCTGACCGTTTTGATCCTGTAGACACCTCCTTCCGCCTGCTCCTCCAGCCAGATCTGCTGCGTCTCGTCCCACACCTGCGTCCACACGATGAGGCCGCCCGTACGCGGGCCGGCTTCCCGGGAGACTGCCCAGAGCAGGGACCCGTCCAGGCAGGACCTGATCTCATAACAGCCGCTCAGCCCGGGTATCGCCTCTCCTTCCCTGACTGTCTCCGCGGCAGCATAGATCTCCGTGCCGCCGCTCACGGAGGTCAGTCCTGTCATGACCAGGATGCTCACCATCGCCGCTGCGGCAGCGGCGATCCCCAGGACAGCGAGTCTGCGTCTCCGCCTCCTGTATGCTGCCTTCAGTGCCTCCCCGAAAGCTGCAGCGGAAGGATAGCGGCGGGAAGGTTCCGGTGCCATTGCCTTTTCGATCACGGGGAGCAGGAACGCGCTGCTGCCCCAGTTCCTGCCGCTGCCCAGCTGCCCGTCCAGTCTCTGCGCCGCGGCAGGAGGTTCGACTCCGCATGCGCAGAGATACAGGAGGGCACCCAGGGCATAGATATCTGTCCAGGGACCTGTCTTTCCGTCCGACAGATACTGCTCGTAGGGCGAAAAGCCATCGTTCACCGTCCTCTGTCCCGTCCCCGTGTATTCGTCCTCCGCAGAGCCGAGATCGATGAGACATGGTCTGCCGGTCCCGTCTATCAGGACATTGTCCGGCGAGATATCTCTGTGCAGGAACCCGCGCGTGTGGATCTGTTCCAGGATCCCGGCGAGAGGGAGAAACAGCCCGATGATGTCTCCGGCGGACATCCTGCCGCCCCGCAGCCTCAGTTCCTCTCTCAGAGGGATGCCGTCCATGCAGGCCATCACTATGTACACTGTTCCGTTGTCCTGAAATACATCGGATACCTGCGGGATGCCTTCTGTCCCGCTCAGAGCCGCCATCCGGACAGCTTCACCGGAAAAGGAACGGATGAGTTCCTGTCTCTCCTCCTGCCGGAGGGCCGGAAAACAGACAGATCCGTCCTCACAGCGTTCTGCCATACCCTCCGGGAACAGTTCCTTCAGAGCTGCAGGTCTCTGCAGGCGCTGGTCCAGGACCCTGTAGAGAAGAGAGAAACGCCCTTCTCCCGTAAGCGAGAGTATCCTGTATCTGTCTCCGATCATATGCCCCGCAGCAAGTTCTGTTCTGTCCATCCGGTCATCCCTTCTCTCTGTTTCCTTCCCGTTTCGCGCTCATCCGCGCCGCAGCAGGTCCCGGGCGCGCTGACAGACTCTGTCCCTGAACATGTCCGGATCGTGCAGCAGCATGCGCAGGGCACGCACCGGCAGGGTGCCCCGGAACAGTTCCCGCTTTCCGCGGTGATCCAAACTTCTCCCCGCTTCCGATCCAGCTCTACCGTCCATGCAGGGTCTGCTGTGCCTGTCTCTATACAGGGACAGCAGCGGTACATTGTCGGACGCCGCATAAAAGCTGTCCTCCAGGCAGGCGTACTTCATAAGCGTGCAGTCCTCTTCCGATTCCGGAAAATGCCTCATAAAATCCATCGCCGGTCCGGCTGCAGCCGCGCATACAGGAAGCAGTGAGGCACTTCTGTCTCCGAAGAGGCGGCACCAGTCCTCCGCATATTCCAGAGCAGCTCTGCGCACTGCACTGCGAATGGCAGCTGCTTCCGGCCTGTCGCGGCGCATTCTGTTCTGCGGCTCGCCCGTCCGGCTCAGACCGGTGCAGGCACCGTCGTCACCGGCGAAATAATACTCCAGCAGCGGTCCGCATGCCGGTTCCTCCCCGGGCAGAAGCACGGAGACAGGTACCCTGTCGCCTGTACCGGCTATGGTCCTGTCCGCCAGATCCGGCGAGCCCAGCAGATACAGAGCGGGCACCCTGCGTCCGGTTGCCCTGCATACAGCCTCCGGTATCCTGCCGCTGTAACCGATGTCAAAAAGAAGCGTCCGCTCCGTGACCCCTTCGAGGAACGCACTGCAGGCTGCAGCACTTTCCTGTGCACCGATGCGGTCATACTCCTGTTCTCTGAATGAAAAAAGATACCGGCAGTACTCTTCCTCCGTCCGGAAAGGCCGGTCTCCGGCAGGCCCGGTCATTCTCCCGGTCATGGTCCCGGTCATTGTCACGGTCATTGTCACGGGACCGTTCACGAGATCTCCGGAAAGCGGTGCCAGCAGTTCCGTGATAGCAGCGGGGCTGTAGTTTTCCGGGACCACCGGAAGGGCCGCAAAAGAATCGGCCGGTGTCACCATCCAGGGCAGCAGTACCCCGCGGGACAGGGGCATGCTCCGTATGGCAGGCAGACCGGGGACACAGGCGGACAGGATCTCCATGGCGCGCATGGGTAGATCGGCATCTCTCTGCAGGAAAAGGATCTCCCTGCTGTTTCTTTTGTCCGCCTCCTCCAGGATACCCCCCAGTATCCCCAGGAGCAGCGGTCCCAGAAGGCAGTATCCCAGATAGAAAGGATCTCCTCCAAGGCCGTCGGCCCCCTGCAGATCCCGGTACGGATCGTCCCAGTAACGGCGGACGGCCATAGCCATGGCCGCGGACGTCCCGGGATCCCAGAGCGCGTTCCTCGCCGGATCGGTCAGGACAAGGCCCGACCCGAAGCGGCTCCTGCGAAGAGGCGGCTGTCCCTGTACGGCCCCCGCACAGGCATCCGCGGCTGACGGCAGGTAGACAGTGGAGATCGAAAGCTTCTGCGGAGCCAGGATATCAGCCTGCCAGTTGTCCCCGATGTGAAGCAGGTCGCCGCCTTTCAGGCCCTCTTTTCTCAAAACGGTGCGAAACAGCCCCTGTGTCTTGAGTCTCCTCTCCTCCGAGGAGATATAAAGCGGGAGCGTGTCCGTTATGCCGCATGTATGCAGCATGGCACAGAGCTGGCTGCGGGGGAGGTACATGTCCGTGACCAGAATCACCCTTTTGCCGCTTGAAAGTGCCGTTTCGAGAAGCGAACGGCCTGTCTCTCTGGGCATGACGCAGCGCAGCTCCCACCGCAGTTCCTCCTCCATCATTCCTTCCGCGACAGACTCTTCCAGCCCGTATCGTTCCCGCAGCTGATCGTAGATCTCTTTCAGGGTCACATCGCCGCGGATCCTGCGCCGGCACTGTTCCTCCGCGCGGCACCGGAGTGTGTGAAAAGGTGCCGCGGACCCCGTCCTGCGGCCGTATTCGGCGTCCAGAAGCCGGAACAGATCCTTCGGATCAGAGAACGGACGCATCAGCAAAGTGTCGAACAGATCAAAGCTGACACAGCATTCGCTCCCCTCCCGGATCCGTTCGGCGAGGTAGGCCGTTCTCCCGCTCCAGGGAAGGCGCAGCCTCTCAAAATAGCCCGGATCATCCGGGGCCGTGACCGCATACGGGCGGACGGTCTCTGAGTGCTCCCCGCCGGCGATGGCAGCCAGGAGCCTGTCCGCATGTGCCTTCTGCGGACCGGACAGCAGCCTTCCCCGCAGGATACTGCCCCAGATGCCGGCATAGTGGCGCCTGCATCCCTCGAAGTGCCGCATCAGCTCCCCGCGGTCCGGATCCCCTTCCAGATGATGCCGCAGAAATCCTTCCGCCTGCGCCAGGGCACAGCCGACCTCTTCCAGTTTGTCCAGGATCGAGCGGGTACTGTCACCGCCTGTATCTGTGGCCGCCCCCTCTCTCTCACAGTAGTAATAAGGAGCCCCGGGGACGAAACACATGCGCGGCGACTGCGCATAGATCTGCGTGGAAAGGCACAGGTCCTCATTCATGGTCACTCTGCCGGTGAAGGAATGAAACCACTGCAGGCTCTTCTCCCAGCAGGATCTGCGGTACAGCTTGTTCCAGACGGTATGCCAGGAATAGCAGTGCCCCTCCTGTTCGAAGTACGCGCGTCTCACTTCCTTTCCATCCCTGCACCGCGCCCGCATCGTGTCCTCGTGCAGACTGTAGACATACTCTCCCCGGGACGTCCTCCGCACTGTCCTCCCGACGGCGATATCTGCCCCTGTCCTCTCCAGTGCGGCATACAGCCCGCTCAGAAAACCGGGATCGATCACGTCGTCGCTGTCCACAAAAGCTATGTAACGTCCTCGGGAAGCGCGGATCCCTCTCAGCCGGGTCCTCAGCAGGCCCAGATTTTGCCCGTTGCGAAGGAAGCAGATCCTCCAGTCCATCTCCCTCATGCGAGCGCAGATGTCCTGCACATTTCCCGGAGAGGCATCGTCCACCACGATCACTTCCAGGGGGATGCTCCTGCACGCGAGGATGCTCTCCAGACATGCGGGAAGGTACTGTTCCGTCCCGTACACGGGAACGATGACAGAGATCTCCGGCTGTATCTGCCCTTTTGCGGGCTCCGCGTCATAGCTTCCGTGCATCCGGCAGTCTCCCTCCCTGTGCGGCGAACCATCCCTCCCGCAGCCACGCTTTGATCTGTTCGTTCTGTTCTTCATAGAGCCACCTGTAGCTGGGATCATGGACCGCTTCTTCCAGACATACCATGTTCTTATCGCTCTTGAGGACGATCCCGAGCCCGCAGGAACAGGGGATCTCCAGTGTGTTAGGATATTGCTCCGTTATATCGCACCAATACAGGCCGGTCCCGAGGAGCCTTCCGTTCTGCCTGGTCTCGATGTCGTGAATGAGGATCGTGCCGTCAGGCGCGACCTTGCCGTACCAGTCCTCAAAATCCCTTTTTATGTCTTTATATCTATGGGACCCGTCGATGTGCAGGAGATCGATGCTCTCCGGCGGAAACACCCATGCCGCGTCAGAGAACAGTTGTCTTCTGATCTCGACCTTACAGTCGCTGTAACAGAGATCCTTGACGGTCCGGAAGAAGCCGAACACATCGTCCCTGTAATCATGTATGGTATAGGGATCTCCTTCCCAGGTGTCGATCAGGGTGAGCTCTGTATCCAGTCTCTCGTCCTTCATGGCCTGCATCATACAGAAGGCGCTGCACCCGTAGTGGGTCCCCAGTTCCACGATCCTGCCCGGCCGGATATTGATCAGATAGTCGTAGACAAAAGGCCTAAGCCCGGACCACGGTGCTGCGGCATATAGCGGCCTGCACAGTCTGTCGCACTCAAAAAACGGTTCATGTCTGCGCCAGTTATGTGTTGTGTTCATCCCTCTCCTGCCTCTCCTCCGACTGAACTGATCCTGACCGGCCGGACTTCATATTCTTCCATCGGAACGTTGAAGATACCGAAAACAGTTCCCCGGTCCACCACAGCCGTCAGCCGGAACACATCGTTGAGCCAGCACTGTTCCTGCTGGCGCAGGACATCCTCTCCTGTTCCGATCCCCGGCGTGATGAAATACATCCCTTCCCGGACCCGGGGCCACCGGAAGGAACAGGACAGGAGGCTCCTCCCCTTCGGGAGCCGGCGCAGTCGGCGGTCGGCGTGACCCTCCTCGCCGATCTGAACGTTTCCGAACACCCTGGTGCCAAACCGGTCACTGACCTGAAATCCCACGATCAGGTCCTCTCTGGCCTCCTCCGATTCCACCTGGAGCAGGATGCGGACTCTCTGCCCCTCTCTGCAGACATCACACCCCTGCCTGCCGTCCACGGACAGAGCGCATCCCGTGATGCGGATCCTGCCCGCCCCGCTGACACACTCCGGCGGCGGAGGGGACAGGACGGCAGGCAGGTTCCCCACGTTCTGCCTATCCTGTCCGTCTGCCGGCCCGTCAGACCCTCCCGGACCGGGATCCTCTGTTCCGCCTTTTCCCTGCAGCAGCCTGGTGTAGATCTCAACCGCCTCTCTACTGTCCCCGTCAAACAGAAGGGATCCCTGCTCGATGACCAGGATACGGCTGCAGAACCGGGTGACCGCATGGAGGTCATGGGATACCATCAGGACCGTGCTGCGGTCGGCCATATCGCGGATCCGTTCATAGCTCTTCTTCTGAAAGACCGCGTCGCCG
>CAMOJW010000076.1 GCA_946617225.1 uncultured Lachnospiraceae bacterium | reverse complement strand
TCGCTCCAGCGGTTGCAGAACTCTCTGGCGCCGCAGGTGAAGCGGGTGCGCATGTTGGTGTCGCCGAAGGTGAAGATCGGGCCTTCCTCGTTGACGCCCTCCGCGACCACGAACTTGAAGTGGCCGTCGCGGTCCTGCGTGATGCCCAGGTAGGTGACAGGGCCCGGCTCAGGATAGAACTGGGTCAGGTAGCCGCCGCCGGTCTTGCCGTGGAAGACGGGGACGATCTTCATGGTAGGTTTCTTAGCGCGGGAGATGTCCGCGTCGCCGCTGCCCGAGTGGCCGATGATGCAGATGTCCTCGTTGAAGTCGATGGAGTACATCTCGGAGAGCTGACCCATGCCGGAGATGGTCTTGAGGATGGACATCGCCATTGCGACCTTGATGTCTCCTTCGACTGCGCAGGCGGTGCCCTGTTTGATCAGCATGGAGAAAGCGGGGATCAGCATGCTGTCCAGCTTGCCGGCCACGCCCTGTGCGAAGCCGTCGTAATGGGAAGCGACAAAACCGAGCTTCTCATCCCTGACCCACTGCTCGAACGCGACCACGTAGCGGGCCATGTCCCAGACTTTCTCGATGGTCCCGCCGCCCTCGATCTCGAAGGTGTCGAGGATGTCCTGCGCCTTGGCGCGGATCGCCTCTTCGTCAGTGATATCGTCTGCGATGGCCCACATCTTCTCCCAGTCGAACTGCTTGGTGTAGAGCCACATCCGGTGGTAGAGATTGGTCTCGTCGATGTACAGGTCCATCATGCCCGGATAAGGCCTGCCGATCTGGGCCAGGTTCGTGTCGCGGAAACGGCGGCGCACCTGCGCTGCGCGGCACCAGTCCTCGATCTCCGCCTTGACCTGCGGGTCGCCGCCCTCGACGACGCCCGTGATCACAGCGTGGCGCTTGCCGGCGCGCTCCAGATCAGCCACCATCTCTCCCACAGCGCCGCAGGCATACAGCTCGCCCAGCCAGGTGGCTGTGTCGGTGTTGGCGTAGTCGGGGGCTTTTTTCTTCTGCACGTTCACGAGCACGACCGGCACGTTCAGGTCGCGCACGGCGGGCAGCATGTTGTAGGAAGTCGCATAGGTGAGGAGCTGCAGGATGACGAGATCGACGTCCGCCGCGCGGAACTTGTCGCCGGCTTCCATGGCCGCCTCCTTGGTGGTCACGATCCCGCCGTCAATGAGTTCCACGGTGTCCGGGATATTGGTCTTCTTGAAATCCTCGTACTGCGCGTCGAACTCCGGCACGAGGGAGGGGAACTGGGGCAGGTAGGCGCCCAGCGCGATGGCAAAAACACCGATCTTTGCTTTGGTCTCAACTAACATTTCTACATCCTCCTGACTGTTCAATTCTGATATGTTTTGACCCCGAAGGATCCGAAGACACAGTTTCTGAACTCTTTCAGCCCCGGGAATGCGCCGCATGCGATCATCTGCGCGCCCAGGTTGCCGATGGCTGTGGCCTCTCCGGGTCCCGCCAGGACAGTCCTGCCGGTGACCTGCGCCGTGAGTTCATTGAGCCAGCGGGCATTGGAGCCGCCGCCCACGATATTGATGGCGTCGTAGTGACGGCCGGTGAGTCTCTCCACCTCTTCCACGGCCTTCTTATAGCACGCTGCCAGGGAGCGGTAGATTACGCGCGCCACCTGCCAGGGCGTCTCAGGAACTGCCTGTCCGCTCTCTCTGCAGGCCGCCTGCACTTCCCCGATCATGGAAGCCGGCGCCAGGAAGCGCTCGTCATTGGCATCCACAAGGGAATCGATGTCCTCGAGCGCAGCCATGTCGCAGAGTCTTGCAAAACCGTAATCCTCTCCCTCCTGTCTGCCGGGATAGGACCAGCCCTCCTCCAGTTCTTTTCTGACGGACTGGATCATCCAGAGGCCCATGATGTTCTTCAGGAAACGATACCGGTGGTCATATCCGCCTTCGTTGGTGAAATTGGCGGCCTCCGCGGCAGGACTGGCGTCCGCCTTCAGCAGTTCGCAGCCCAGCAGCGACCAGGTACCCGAAGAGATGTACAGCACATCCTCCGCATTCGAGGGGACGCTCATCACGGCGCTGCCGGTGTCGTGGGTCGCCGGAAGGATGACGGTCAGGTCATAGCCGACCTGCTCCCGGATCTCCGGCAGGAGATTCCCGACGACCGTGCCCGGCATGGAGATCTCCCCGAAGAGTCTGTCCGGATAGCCCAGACGCGCGATCAGCTCCCGGTCCCACTCATTGGTGGTGCAGCTGACCAGCTGCGTCGTCGTGGCGTTGGTATATTCCTGTTTCTTCACGCCGGTCAGCAGGAAGTGCAGGTAATCCGGTACCATGAGGAAACTCTGTGCCTTCTCCAGGCGCTCCGGTTCCTGCTGTTTATCTGCCATCAGCTGGTAGACGGTGTTGAAGATGGCCTTCTGGATGCCTGTGCGGGCGTAGAGTTCACTCTGGGGGACGCATTTGTAGACTTCCCCGTCCATGCCCTCGGTCCGGCCGTCGCGGTAGGCGTAGCAGGGGCCGATCCGGCGGTCGCTCTCATCCAGCAGCACATAGTCCACCGCCCAGGTGTCGATCCCCATGGAGGCCGGGATCTTTCCGATCTCCGCGCACCGCTTCATGCCGGTCACGATCTCGGAGAAAAGCCGCTCCGTGTCCCAGACGCGATGCCCGTTCTGAATGTCATTGCCGTTGTAGAAGCGGTAGACCTCCTCCATCTCGATCCGGCCGTCAGCCAGGTGAGACAGGATGTGGCGGCCCGAGGAGGCGCCGATGTCCACTGCCAGATAATAAGTCACTGCCATAATGCCCTCCGCAAACGATATTCTGTGAATAAACCCGCGCTGTCGCCGCTGCGCGGTTTTACCGGCGCCCCCTTATTCGGGGAGCTGTCCGATCCGGCCGTCCTTTTTCTCATAGAGGAACTTCTCGTTGATCTGCACGCCGAAAGGTGCGTTGAGCTGGCGGAACTGGTCGGGCTGGATGGTATTCAGCTTGTTGGGGGACATGGACAGGACCTTCACGAGGATCTCCGCCGCCTTCTCCACTGTGTGCATCAGGCCGAAGGTCAGATCGAAATCGTAACCGCAGCAGAAAGCGCCGTGGTGTGCCCAGACGGCGACGTCCTGGGTCTTCATGATCTCAGCGGTCGCGTCGCCGATCAGCTTGCCGCCGCACAGCATCCAGGGGACGATGCCGATGCCCTCGGGAAAGACGATGGGGCACTCTGTAGCCATCTCGTAGATCTCGCGGGTGAAGACGCGGCTGTCCAGAGGCAGGACAAAAGTCAGGGCGATGGTATTGGTCGGATGGCAGTGGTACACGACGCGGATCTGAGGGTCACGCGCTTTGCAGACTTCCAGGTTGGCCAGGTGTGTGGGAAGTTCCGAGGTCGGTCTGCCGCCTTTTACGAGGCCCCAGACGATGCGGAAGCGGTCGCCGGTCTCATTGAGCTGCAGGATGCAGACATTGGCTGCGGGATCCAGCTCGATGTTGCGGAAATACTTGCCCGATCCGCTGACCATGAAATACTCTCCGGCCAGTCCGGGGAAGGCGTTCTCATCGCCCGCCTGCCAGCCGATGCTCTGCCACTCGCCGTCATAGCGGAAATCTTCCTTCAGTTCTTCCACTTCTTCCGATTTCATGCGGTAGCTGAGATTGCCGCCGTTCCTCTCGTGCCATCCCCAGTTGTAGCCGTCCATGGCCATCCTGGCATAACCCTTCATCAGTTCCGAATCCAGTACTTTCATTGTGTATTACCCTCCTGTTGTATTTTTTATGTTTCCGGTCTGCTGCGGTCCCTGTCCGGTTCTCCCGTCCGCGGACCTTTCTGACTCACTCTGCAAATTGATTATATCCCGTGCCGTGTGTATCCGTAAGGACCTCCCCGCGGATTCTTACCGACCTGATTTGCAGCAGACCGACGGCTGAAGACTATCTGCGGCGGGCTGCCGGCTGTCTGCGGCAGGCAAAGACCTGTTTGCGGCAGGCGCCGATTTATGCGATACTGAATACAGTGTTTTTCTGATGATCGAACGCCCTTGTCTCAGACCCGGGAGGTCTCCCCATGAACGTTTCCGAAAAACGCAACAGTCAGATCATCGACGGCATGACCTTTGCCATCTCCACCGCCCTTCTTCTGGCCGCCCTGGCCGGGGCGGTCTATACGGGAACGCTGGAGTCGCTCCCGAGGGATTTTTTCCGGATCCTCACCACCCCCTGCCCGCTCGTCACCGATTACTTCGAGATCGGAGGCCTGGGGGCAGCCTTCCTGAACGCCAGCCTCTGCGGCTATGTGATGGCCTGCTTCATGGCCATCCTGCACGGCCCGTCCCATGTGAACACACTGGCGGGCTATTTCCTCGTCATCGCCCACGCCTTTTATGGCCTGAACCTCCTGAACATGCTCCCCTGCTTCGCGGCGCCCTTCCTGTATCTGCGTCTGCGCAGACTGGACATGAACGAGAATCTGCACGTCTGCATGTTCGCCACCTGCTTCAGCCCCGTCATCAGTGAGCTGCTGTTCCGCTATACTCTGGGAGACGCCTATGTCCAGGGTCAGGTGCGGCTCACACTGCACGGTGTGCTGCTGGTACTCATCTTCGTGCTGATCCTGGCGTTCGTCGGTCCGGCCCTGCTGCCCGGCGCGAGGGCCTGGCACAAGGGCTACAACCTGTACAACGGCGGTCTGGCGTACGGACTGTTCGGCTTCCTGATCTACAGTTTGCTCTACCGCACCATGGGCATGCCCGCCCCCACAGTCCCCGTGGTCTATAACCACGTCTACAACACATTCGACCGCAATTACCAGGTGTTCGGCAACTGCTTCTTTCTGGCGGTATTTGCCGTCTGCGTCGCCGTGGGCTGGTATCTGAACGGAAAGAGCTTCAGGGGCATCCGGTACCTGTTCACAGACACCGGATACGAGAGCAACTTTGCAAAAAGATACGGCATGCCCCTGTGCCTCATCAACACGGGGCTGTACGGCACGCTGTTCCTCGGCTACGTCAACCTGGCCATTCTGCTGACTGACGGTGCCGGTTTCACCGGTCCTACCATCGGCGTGATCTTTGCGTCCCTCACCTTCACGTCCATGGGACAGCACGTCACCAATGTCTGGCCCATCTTCCTGGGCTACCCCCTCCTGTACGGGATCACTTTCCTGTTCCACTTGTTCATGGGAGGCAGCAGCACCTGGACCATCTCCACCCAGGCCTACATCAACAGCGTCGCCTTTGCCACGGGTCTGTGCCCCATGGTGGGCCGCTACGGGATCCGGGCCGGACTGGCAGCCGGTGCTCTCTGCGCTGCCCTCTGCACGGCGACCGGTGCTCTGCACGGCGGACTGATGCTGTATAACGGCGGTTTCACCACCGGGATCGCCGCTCTGCTCCTCCTGCCGATCATGGAGCACTATCACCGGACGCCCAGGGAGCGGATCCGCGAGTATATCGATCTCGGCGATATGATCACCCTCAATGAGGACGCCCGCGTCGCCGACAGAAAGAAGGACAACTGAGCGAGGTATCCATGCGACTCATCTTTCACCATATGGGCAGGTACCGCCTGCCCATCGCTCTGGCAGTGGGCATCAAACTGGCGGGTACTCTCTCGGAGCTCCTTCTCCCCTACATCCTGGAACATATCATCGACCACGTGGTGCCCTCCGGCGACCTGCAACTGGTGCTGCTCTGGGGCGGCGCCATGTTTCTTGCGGCCTTCGTGTGCCGCTCGCTGAACGTGGCGGCCAACCGCCGCGCTGTCTATAACGCGCATCTCATCAGTTATGACGTGCGCCAGGCCCTCTTCGAGAAGACCATCCGACTCACCGGACCGGCTTCGGACACACTGGGCCTGCCCTCGCTCATCTCGCGCATGACCTCCGACAGTTATAACGTGCAGAGCGCCGTGCAGCAGCTGCAGAGTCTCTGCGTACGCGCACCGATCATGCTCGTCGGCGGCATGATCGTCTCCCTTCTGATGGATCCCGTCCTGGCCATGATCCTGGTGATCATGCTGCCCATCCTGATCCTGCTCATCTTCCTGATCTCCTCCCGCGGCATACCCATGTTCACGGCAGTACAGCAAAAACTGGACACCGTTGTCCGCATTATGCGGGAAAACATCACCGGAATCCGGGTCGTCAAGGCCCTGAGCAAGGAGGATCACGAGAGGGAACGTTTTGCCGGGGCCAACGACGCCATGACGCGCCGGGATATCGCCGCGGCTTCCGTGATGGCCCTGCCGGGCCCCCTGATGCAGCTGTTCCTCAACACCGGGCTCACGGCCGTGGTGCTCCTCGGCGCCCTGCGGGTGAACAGGGGGCAGACGGAACCGGGCGTCATCCTGGCTTTTCTCACTTATTTCAATATGATCGCCATGGGCGTGATGGGACTGAGCCGCATCTTCACTACGCTCAGCAAGGCCAGCGCCAGTGCGGACCGCATCGCGGAGGTGATGGCTGCGGAGACAGAGGCCTCCTCCCCGGACGGGGCGGACAGCGCACCGGCAGAGATGGCTGATCCCCTGATCTCCTTCTCCCATGTGGATTTCAGTTACGGCGAGAGCAGCGGCGAGACCGCCGGTTTTGTGGGGGAGGAAAGGGAGCGAGCCCTCTGCGACATCTCCTTCTCCCTTCGAAGGGGCGAAAGCCTCGGCATCATCGGTCCCACCGGCTGCGGCAAGACCACCATTCTCAACCTGCTCATGGGATTCTATGAGGCCGACAGCGGTACGGTCAAAGTGGGCGGCAAGGACGTGAAAAACTGGGACAGGGATCCCCTGCGCCGTCTGTTCGGCACCGTGTTCCAGAACGACCTGCTGTTCCACGACACACTGCGGGAGAACATCGCCTTCGGCAGGACGCTCTCCGAACAGGAGATCCGCAGCGCGGCGGAAGCGGCCATGGCCTGGGATTTCATCGAAGCCCTGCCGAAAGGACTGGACCACACGGCCGCCATCAAGGGGGCGGATCTCTCCGGCGGTCAGCGGCAGCGGATCCTGGTAGCGAGAGCCCTGGCAGCCCGGCCGCAGATCCTGATCCTGGACGACAGCACCTCCGCCCTGGACTACCGCACCGACGCGGAGATGCGCCGGCGGATCGCCGCCCGGTCCGACACGACCACGCTGATCATGATCGCCCAGAGGGTCTCCTCCATCATGGCCCTGGACAGGATCATGGTCATGGACAACGGCCGGATCATCGGGTACGGGAAGCATGAGGAACTGATGCGGACCTGTGATGCCTATCGGGAGATCTGTGAGATTCAGATGGGCGAGTCCGTGGACTGAGGGAAGGAGGTGCGCCTATGCCCGGAAGAGGTGACCGGGGCGGGAAAAAAGAACGTCCCAGGGACGCTCGTGGCGCTCTGCGCCGGATCCTGTCCTACCTCATGATCTACAGGGGGAGCATCGTCCTGTTCCTGCTCCTGGCTGTGCTCAGCAACATCGGAAACCTGCTGGGGCCCCGTTTTGCCGGAGCTGCCATCGCCGTCGCAGAGGAGGGATACCGTCAGGGACCCGGCCACGTGGATATGGACCGGGTGAGCCACTATGCCCTGATGATGCTGGCCGCCTACGCGGTGTCCAACGTCCTCTCCCTGCTGGTCAGCATAGGCATGACGAGGGTGGGCAGGCGCGCCGCCCGGAATATGCGCAGGGACGTCTTTGACAAGCTCATGAAACTGCCTGTGTCCTATTTTGACCGGAACCAGGCGGGGGACATCATCAGCAGGGTCTCCTATGATATCGACGTGATCTCCACCAGTCTCTCCACCGATGTGATCCACATCCTCACCAGCAGCATCACGGTGGCGGGGAGTTTTCTCATGATGTGTCTGATCTCGGTGCCCCTGGTGCTGTGCATGCTCTTCACGATCCCCGTCTCAGTCCTGTTCACCCGCCACATGAGCAAAAAGACCCGCCCCCTCTACGCGGCCAGAAGCGCGGCCTACGGAGAGATGAACGGGTATGCGGAGGAGATGTTCACAGGGCAGAAAACGATCCTTGCCTACGCCCATGAGGACGAGATCTGCCGCCGGTTCGGCCGGATCAACGAAAAAGCCGCCACCGCCTACCGTAACGCGGATGGACTGGGCATGACCATGGGCCCCACGATCGGCATGATCTCCAATTTCGGCCTGTCCGCCATCGGGATGGGCGGAGCCCTGCTGTATATGAAACAGATCGTGAGCCTGGGCCAGATCTCCAGCTTCGTCCTCTACAGCCGGAAATTCTCCGGCCCCATCAACGAGATCTCCAATATCATCAACGAGATCTTCAGCGCGCTGGCGGCGTCTGAGCGCGTCTTCCGCCTGCTGGACCAGCCGGAGGAGGCGGCGGATATCTACGGTGCGGAGACACTTTCGGAGGCGGAGGGACACGTCCGCGCGGAGGACGTTCATTTCGGCTATATCCCCGGCAAAACTGTCCTGCGGGACTTCTCCATGGAGGCCCGGCCCGGACAGACCGTCGCCATCGTGGGACCTACAGGCGCCGGCAAGACCACCGTCATCAACCTGCTCATGCGCTTCTATGATCCGCAGGAGGGACGGATCCTGGTGGACGGGCTGTCCCACGAGCGGTACACCCGCCGCAGTCTGCGGCGCAGCTACGCCATGGTCCTGCAGGACACGTGGGTCTTCCGGGGGACCATCTTCGAGAACATCGCCTACGGCAAGGAAAACGCCACAATGGAAGAAGTCGTGGAAGCGGCCAAAGCGGCCCGCATCCACAACTTCATCATGCGCCTGCCCAGCGGTTACGACACAGTCATCACCGAGGACGGAGGCAATATCTCCAAAGGCCAGAAACAGCTCCTCACCATAGCCCGCGCCATGCTCTACGGCACCCACATGCTGATCCTGGACGAGGCTACCAGCAACGTGGACACCGCCACCGAGAGACAGGTCCAGAAAGCCATGCGGTCGCTCATGGCGGGAAGGACTTCTTTTGTCATCGCCCACCGCCTCAGCACCATCCAGGGCGCCGACCGTATCCTGGTCATCGATCACGGCGACGTAGTGGAACAGGGCACCCACGGGGAGCTCATGTCCCGCCGGGGGTTCTACTACAGGCTGTATGCGAGCCAGTTTGAGTGAATAAATCTGATATCTTGCTGACCATCTTCCGGGGCAGCTGTCAAGGAACCGGTGTACCTCGCCGTAGGCGTCCTTGACAGCTGCCCTGGAAGACGGTGTTTTATGGACAAGAGCTGCTGACGCAGCTCTGCCTCCAAGGAGGCCGGAGAACGTTATATCTGTCGTGAAATACAGGTAATATCACGACGGAAACAACGATGCTGCCAGCAAACGTTATATCTGCCGTGAAATAAAAGAAATATCACGACGGGAACAACGATACTGCCAGCAAACGTTATATCTGCCGTGAAATAAAAGAAATATCACGACGGAAACAACGATACTGCCAGCAAACGTTATATCTGCCGTGAAATAAAAGAAATATCACGACGGAAACAACGATGACAGAAATCATCAGCTGTGATGACGATCAGAGGACTCGATATCAGCCCGCGAGGCCTACGGGCCTCGCGTGCTGGTAGGCCCTGAGACGGGAAACTACTTGCTGGGCCTATGGCCCTCTCGTGCTGGTAGGCCCTGAGACGGGAACTTGCTTGCGAGGCCTATGGACTTTTCTTGATGGTAGGCCCCGAGACGGGAAATAACTTGCGAGGCCTACGGACTTTTCTTGATGATAGGCCCCAGGCTGGGAAAAGGCATTGCAGGCCTATGGGCATGTAGGCCTCAAGTTGTAAACGACAGCTTCAGGCCTATTCTCACTTGAGATGGATAGGCCCGTGTATAGATTCTCAGGATCCGGGCCTATATTGTTGAAAAGGCCGTAGGCCCGGATCAGGTGATAGAAAGGCTGAGGCCTACATTGTTGAAAAGACGGTAGGCCTGGAACAAGTGATGGAAGGGTAGGGGCCTACATCGCCGGAAGTGATGTAGGCCTGAAGTCATCTACTCCTGCCTCGGGCCTATCGTCACTTTTCCGGCGAAATAAGCCCAGACGCTGTTTTCACTGTTCCAGGCTTACTGCCTTTCCTACAACGTAAGCCTGCGTCAGAACATGGCGACTCGAGGCTTACGACTATTCCGGAGAGATAAGCCCTACCTCCAATAATTGTTACGTGGGCTTATCACTCCTTTGACTCAAATAAGCTCCGAGCTATTATCCACATCTTGA
>CAMOJW010000075.1 GCA_946617225.1 uncultured Lachnospiraceae bacterium | reverse complement strand
CAGATTGGTCAATTTAAACTGGCGCAAAATGGCGATTATTGCCTGCCGCTAACAAAGCCGGATTATCAAAACCAAAACAGTTTATTTCATTAAACAAAATCTAACAATTATACATATAGTAACAGCATAGAAACTAATCTATACCCCTTCATATCCTCGCCACCCCGCTCTCTACAGCCGCCTTTGCCACAGCCTTCGCCACAGCAGGTCCTACCTTCGGATCGAAAGCGAAAGGAATGATGTAATCCGCACTCAGCTCGTCGTCGGAGATCAGTCCGGCGAGCGCCTGCGCGGCGGCCATCTTCATTTCTTCGTTGATGTCGCTGGCGCGCACGTCGAAGGCGCCGCGGAAGATGCCCGGGAACGCGAGGACGTTGTTGATCTGATTCGGGTAATCGCTGCGGCCTGTGGAGACGATAGCAGCGCCGCCCGCTTTGGCATCCTCAGGAAAGATCTCGGGGGTCGGGTTCGCGCAGGCAAAGACGATGGCGTCTTTGTTCATGGTCCGGACCATCTCAGTGGTCACGGTACCGGGGGCGGAGACGCCGATGAAGACATCCGCGCCGACGAGCATGTCGGCCAGGGAGCCGGCTTTTCGGTCCAGGTTCGTGACCTGGGCCATCTCCTCCTTGATCCAGTTGAGGCCTCCGCGGCCCTCATAGATGGCGCCTTTTCTGTCGCACATGGTGATGTGACGGAAACCGGCCGAGAGAAGGAGCTTCACGATGGCGATGGCCGCGGCGCCGGCACCGGAGGTGACGACCCTGACGTCCTCCTTGTTCTTGCCGACGACCTTGAGGGCGTTCGTGAGACCCGCCAGAGTGATGACAGCCGTGCCGTGCTGGTCATCGTGGAAGATCGGGATGTCGGTGCGCTCCTTGAGCTTCCTTTCGATCTCGAAACAGCGGGGAGCGGAGATATCCTCCAGGTTGATGCCGCCAAAGGAACCGGAGATCAGGGCCACGGTGTTGACGAATTCATCCACGTCCTTGGTCTTCACGCAGAGCGGGAAAGCGTCCACGTCCCCGAAGGACTTGAACAGCACGCACTTGCCCTCCATGACGGGCATGCCCGCTTCGGGGCCGATATCGCCGAGGCCGAGAACGGCGCTTCCGTCGGTGATGACGGCGCACATGTTGTGGCGGCGGGTGAGATCATAGGACTTGTTGATATCCTTCTGGATCTCCAGACAGGGCTGGGCGACACCGGGGGTGTAGGCCAGGGAGAGATCCTCCTTGTTCTCTACGGGGACCCGGGAGATCACTTCGATCTTGCCCTTCCATTCGCCGTGCAGCCGTAAGGATTCTTCCGCGTAATTCATGTATGTCCTCCATGGTGAATCGATCATTCTGATGCGATACCCCGCAGTATCTCCGCGGGGGTCGTGGTGATTATAACACAGGTCGCACCGCGGAAAGAAGACCTGACCGAAAATCTACGTTTCCGCGGGGAGAAAAGCAGAAAAACCGTAAAACCGCCGCGCACCGTGTGCTATACTGAAAATGGTTTTTGCATTACTACAGGTTGTTTTCGCAACGGAAGAACGAGAAATGCCGGGCGACCGGCATCGCAGCATCTCTGGAAGGAGCACAGATATGGAACATTATAATCCGCTGCTGGCGAGAGACGGACAGTCCCCCAAATTCATCACGATAGGCGAGATCATGCTGCGGCTGACGCCGCCCAACTACGAGAAGATCCGCATGGCCTCCAGCTTCGATGCCAGTTACGGCGGGAGCGAAGCCAACATCGCTCTGGCGCTGGCCAATCTGGGCGTGGACAGCACGTTTTTCTCCGTCGTCCCGAACAACAGCCTGGGCAAAAGCGCCGTCCGCTGGCTCCGTTCCAACGACGTGCACTGCACGCCTGTGATCCTGTCGACGCCGGAGGAGACCCCCACACACAGGCTGGGCACCTATTACCTGGAGACCGGCTACGGGATCCGCGCTTCCAAGGTCATCTATGACCGCAAGCACAGCGCGATCGCGGAGTATGATTTCTCCCATGTGGACCTGGAGAGCCTGCTGGAGGGCTTTGACTGGCTGCACCTGTCCGGCATCACGCCCGCCCTCAGCGCCGGCTGCAAGGACCTGATCCTGAACTGCCTGAAGGCAGCCAAAGAGAAAGGCCTCACCGTCAGCTTCGACGGCAACTTCCGCAGCAACCTCTGGACCTGGGACGAGGCGAGGGATTTCTGCACGGAGTGCCTGCCCTACGTGGACGTCCTGTTTGGCATCGAGCCCTATCACCTCTGGAAGGATGAGGAGGACCACTCGAAAGGAGACTGGAAGGACGGCGTTCCGTTCCAGCCGAACTATGAGCAGCAGGACGAGGTGTTCCAGCACTTCATCGAGCGCTATCCGAACATCAAATGCATCGCGCGCCATGTCCGCTATGCCCACAGCGGCAGCGAGAACAGCCTGAAGGCCTACATGTGGTACGAGGGACACACCTTCGAGAGCCGCCTGTTCACCTTCAACATCCTGGACCGCGTCGGCGGCGGAGACGCTTTTGCCAGCGGCCTGATCTACGCGATGATGCACGGCTACAGAGCCATGGACATGGTCAACTTTGCGGTGGCCAGCAGTGTGCTCAAACACACCATCCACGGCGACGCGAACATCACGGACGACGCGGCGAGCATCCGCAGCCTGATGAATATGAATTACGACATCAAGAGATGACAGAATAAAGAAGACCGCGCGCTGTCTGCCGGAGAGGAGTTTCAGATGCAGGACAAGATCGCAGCTGTCAGAGAGAATATCGCCCGGGTCATGATCGGCAGGGAGCAGGTTACAGACCTGCTTCTTGCCGCTTTTCTTGCGGGCGGCCATGTACTGCTGGAGGATATGCCCGGTACGGGCAAAACGGTCCTCACCCGCGCCATGGCCCGTTCCATGGACGTGCGCTTCGGGCGGATCCAGTTCACGCCGGACCTGCTGCCTGGAGACGTCACGGGCATCCATTTCTTCCACCAGCAGAAGGGAGAGTTCGTCTTCCGCGAAGGTCCCGTCTTTGCAAACATCCTGCTCGCGGATGAGATCAACAGGGCGACGCCGCGCACCCAGTCCGCCCTGCTGGAGTGCATGGCGGAACAGCAGGTGACGGTGGACGGGGAGACGAGCAGACTGGCGGACCCCTTCATGGTCATCGCCACCCAGAACCCGGTGGAGACCTACGGGTGCTTTCCGCTGCCCGAAGCGCAGTTGGACCGTTTTCTCATGAAACTGTCCATGGGCGGCCTCACGGAGGCGCAGGAGCGGGCCATGATCGACCGTTTCCTCACGGCCGAGCCCCTGGAGACTCTGGAACCGGTGATGACACGGGAGGAGGCCATCGAACTGCGCCGTGCCTGCCGGCAGGTGTATGTCCACGAGGATCTGCGGACCTACATGGTCAAACTGGTCCAGGGGACGCGCGGAGCCTCCGCGGAGAGCCTGCCCGGCACGCAGAACGGCGTCAGCCCCCGAGGTACACTGGCGCTGCTGCGGGCTTCCCAGGGATGTGCCATGGTGCGCGGGCGGGATTATGTCACACCGGAGGACATCAAGGATACGGCTGCCGCAGTTCTGGCACATCGCTGCATAGGCGGCGAGGGCGGTGAAAGGGAGAAACATATCCTCATCAAGCAGCTTCTGTCAGCCGTGCCCGTGCCCACGGAGAACTGGAGCCGGTCATGATGCTGGTCCTGGTGCTGCTGGCGGCCGCCGTGCTGCTGGCATTCCGCGAATACCATGCCCGGACCTGGGCCAGGGGAGCAGACGCTGCCCTGTCTTTCGAGCAGCCCTTCGTCTACGCGGGGGAGACGGTGCAGTTCACGGAAGTCGTCTCCAACCGGGGGCGCATGCCGCTGCCGGAACTGGAGGTGCGCTTCCGGATCCCCCAGGGGCCGGTCTTTCAGGACGCGGAGAACGTGATCGTCAGCGATCACGTGTATAAGAGAGATATCTTTGCCCTGCGGCCTATGGAACGGGTCACGAGGCGGTACACTCTGCTGTGTCCGCGGCGGGGACAGTTCCCGGTCAGCGATCTGACGCTGCGCGCCCGGTCCCTGTTTCACAGGCGGGAGTATGAGCTGAGCCTGGAAACGGGAGCCGGACTGAGCGTCTACGCTGCGCAGACCGACGTCTCGGGGATCCTTGCCCGCTGCGACGCGCTTCTGGGCAGTCAGGAGAGCAGACGGAGAACGCTGGAGGACCCTTATGCCTGGGCGGGGATCCGGGCTTACACACCGCAGGACCCCATGCGCGTCATCAACTGGAAAGCCGCGGCCAGAGCGGGAGAGCTGATGGTGAACACCTACGCGTCGGTCCAGACGGAGGAATTCTGCATCTATCTGGATGCGCGGGATGACCGGATCCTGAAACAGGAGGACCTGGTGGAATACGGGATCAGTGTGGCCGCATCCCTGTGCAGACGGCTGATCGGCCGCGGCCAGGCGGCGGGCCTGTACGTATATGCCGACCGGGAAGTGCTCCTGCCGCCTGCCAGGGGGCAGGCACAGCTCACGGCCATGGAGCAGGCGCTGACGGAGGATCTGACAGGCTGGCTCGGGAGGAAGGCGGGCACTTCCGGCAGCACATCCCACGGTTCTATCGAAAGTACACCCCGCGGCACTTCCGGAGAGAAGGGGCCGTCCGCGATCGGCCGGGACTTCCCGGAATGGGCCTGCCGGCGGTCAGCGGAGGACCGGGCGTCGCAGCGCATCTGCATCTATATCAGCAAGGAAGAGGAGACGCTGCAGGCGCTGCAGGATCTGCTTACTTCCTCGCGGAACAGATCCGGGAACATGTCTGCACCGGCCATCCTGGTGCAGACCGTACAGGAGGACGGGGTCCACAGGCTGCGGACCCGGCTGCTGCAGGGACTGTCCTGACCGTCCTCGTCGTTTCAGAAAACGGTATTCAAGAGGTCGTGACTGATGTCTGAGTGGGAGAACATCCTGGCCCGAATACTCGAGATCCTGCACCCGGTGCTGCTGACCGCGCTGGCCGGGCCGATGTTTTATGCCTTTTTTGAACTGCGGGGGGACGCGTGGATGCTCCCCATGTATCTGGCGGGCTTCTGCCTGCTGCCGCTGTCTGCCGTGGTACGCGCGGCCGGTGCAAAACTTCGTTCCCTGTGGCTCTATCTCCTGACCGCCGCGGCGGCGTTGTGGGCTGTCAATGCCCTATGCCGGGGTCTCATGGGGATCCTTTTTATGCCGCTCACGGGGGTCCCGGGTTTTGCGGAGAGCGAGGCTGCGGGATTCCGGCCGGCCGCCATACCGGAGGGACTGCTGGGGGCGGAGATCGTGCTGGGCGGGATCTGGATCACCTTCAGCGCTCTGCGCCTGCGCCTCAGGGAGAACCGGCGCAGCAGGGCGAGACGGGAAAATGATACTTCGTGGACTGATCGACCGCTCCTTGCGGAAAAACCCGCCCCCTTCTGCCTGATCTGGTTCGCCGCGGCCTATATGGCCGGCCTGTGCAATGCCTGTCCGCCGCTCTGCGATATCGCCCTGGGCGCCGGGACTGCCTATCTGGTGCTGGTCTCGGTCTACAGACTGCTGGAAGTGGGCCGCAGGTATGAAGATGAGACCGCGCGGCTGGAGAACGTCCCCCGCAGCAAGATAAGGAGACTCCGCGGCGGGCTGCTGGTCCTGCTGGTCGCGGGCATTTTGGCGGCGGCTGTGCCTGCTTTTCTCACCGGGGGAGCCAGGCATTACCATGATCTGCGGAAATGGGAGTGGGATGTGATCCCCCTGACTCCCGAAGCGGGGGAGCAGTCAGAGAATGAACAGAGCCCGGAGGCCCTGGCGGAACTGCTGGGGGAGAACGGGGAGTACTGGGAGCCGCCCGCCTGGCTCATCACCCTGGGGAAATGGATCTCCACGGCCGTGATGATCGCGCTGACGGCGGCGATCCTGAGAGGCATCTGGCGTGCCGTCATGGGGACGGCGAGGGAGTTCTCCGAACTGCCGGAGGAGAACGGAGACATCGCACAGAGTCTGGACCGGGAGGAGCCGGAGTCAGAGGAGGCAGGACGTCTGCGGAGATGGCTCCGTGGACAGCCGCTGACGGAGCGGGAGAAGATCCGCCGGGAATACAGGAGAGTGATCCGGCGGTACAGAAAAGAACGTCCCAGAGCCGGTGAGACGCCGGCGGAGATCGAAGAGGGGGCCGTGTTTCCCGATGGATTTGACGGGAAGGCGCTGCATGAGCGGTATGAAAAGGCCCGCTACGGGAGGTGACGTCAAGGACCAAAACGGGGCTATAGCATTATACAGTTCTATGCATAAACAGTTCCGAGGGGTCTTCCGCAGCGCCGGTACTCGGCGAGGTATTGTCGAGCCGTAGTACCGTTGCAGCGAGGACTGAGCGAAAGCGGGCCCCTCGGAACTGTTTATGTATGAAAAAAGTATAATGCGACAGCCCCGTTTATTCCGAGAACAGCCGTCTTACCAGCGCCTCTGCCTCTTCCATCCGGGGTGTATTGCGCAGGATCCCTATGTAGACGGTGGCAGGGAATCCCTCCTTCTCAAAGAAACGGGTCCCGGACAGGTCCACCGCCAGCAGGAGATCCTGTGTGACGGCTTGATAGGTGACTGACTCGTCCAGCATCGCCTCGGTGCTGTTGTCCGACAGGATCACCGTGCCGACCGTCAGTGCCTCCCGGATCCCGGGGTCGTCGCCGAAGACGTCCTCGAGCGGCAGCAGATAACCCTCGGAGGCAAAAGCCTCCATCGCCGTCCGGTCCATGACGACCACGTCCAGCAGCTCCGCGTCGATGGAGGCCAGGATCTTCAGGCGTGAGGCATAGGCCATCTGGTGCAGATCGCCCTCCGCACCGTCCACCAGCACGAGGTCGGGGACGATCTCGGCCTCCCCCTCCGGATCCAGCATCGCCGTGCCGGTCTCCGACAGATGCACGTTGACGGTGAAGATGTACAGAGAGGGATCCCTGTGGGTCAGGATCCTCACGGCCGCATAGATCAGGATATAGAGTAGAAGCGCCACCCCGAAAATCGCCAGCTTATAATAGTCCCATATATAATGAAGCTTCTGCCGCAGGTCCATGCCTGCCATGGGGGAGGCTTTTTTCATACGCCGGGCCTCTCTGATGCCTCTGCTTCGGACCGGACCTCTTGAGCCTCTGTCCCGGGCTGCGCCTCTGTTTCGGGCTGAACTTCTGCTTCAGACTGAGCCTCTTCGAGGTTCTGTACTTCTGTTTCATCCTCCTCCGGCAGGGACCAGTCATCGCCCCTGTCTTCCGGGGACTCGATGCCGGCCTGGGCTCTGGATTTGGCTTCCAGCTGCAGGAAGATCCCGTTCATGAGCCAGGCACTGATCAGCGCGCACAGCCCCTCTCCGAGGAACATGAGAGGAGTGTAGACGAAGATGATGAGATAGCCCATGGCGAAGTGGACCGCCGCCACAAACACGGTGACGATGAGGAAATGGAAACCGGTGATGATGGCATTGCGCATCAGGACGGGCGTCGTGTTTTCGAAGCGGGCCAGGAGAGGGAAGACATACAGGAGCTCCACCACATAAAAAGCGGCCAGGACCGCCAGAACAGCGGTCAGGACCGTCCAGAAAGCGTTGGCAAATCGCAGGTGCAGCAGAATATAGGCGTCCAGCCCCAGGAAAGCACCAAAAGCCGCCAGGATCAGCCATATGACTGTAGCCTGGCGGAAGTTGTCGCGGAAGGCGCGGAAGAAGGAGCGCGTGAGCCTGTCCTCCTCATCGCGGACGATCTTCTGCATGACGCTGTAAAGGGCTGTGGTCGAGGCGCCGATCGTCACGACAGGAAGGCAGCAGAGGAACCACAGCGCGTTCAGGAACATCGAAAAGCCTATGCGGGTGAGCAGGCGCATGGCGGGACTGTCGGGATTCAGAAGACTTCTCATAGACCGGCAGCCTCCTCCCCTGCCAGTTTACCCTCCCTGCGTGGAAGCGCGGCAGATCAGGTCTGTTTCGGTGTGGACAGTGACATGATAGAGATCAGGGTATTTTATACGCCTGAACAGGATGTTGGCGGCATACTGGCCCATGATCTGAGTGTGGATATGGATGCTGGAGAGCGCGGGCGTGAAGATCCGGGATTCCGAGGAATCATCGAAGCCCAGGACCCTGACATCTTCCGGGACACGGTAATGCATGTCGCGAAGGACAGTGATCAGGTCCAGGGCGACAAAATCATTGGCACAGATCATGACCTCCGGGAGGCGTTCGCATCCACGGATCCATTCATAGATCTTCTCCAGATACCGTTCATGGTCATGGCGGGCCAGCTGATCCAAGTCATCCTGCAGGCAGACGTTCTCGTCGAACGGAAGGCGCAGGACTTCCAGGGCCAGACGAAAACTGCGGTAGCGCTCGCTGAAAGAGCGGCAGTGACGGATGTCGCCCATAAACCCGAATCGCGTGAATCCGCGTTCCTTCATCTGTTGGATGAAGTCATAAATGCAGTGCTCATTGTCCATGAGGAGGATATCCACCTCCGGACGAGGTCCTTTCACGTACACCGGTTCATCCACGAACAGAAGGGGGATGCCGCTGGCAGCAAGCATCCTGCAGTAATCTTCGTTCAGCATCTCCACACAGATGATCCCCTTGACTTTGTTCAGATCCACGCTCTGAGGCAGTCGCAGCATTTCCAGATCCGTGGGAAGTACGCGGTGCAGTGTGACCGTGTAGTGCAGGAGCGCAAATTCATGGACTATCTTGTCCAGCATGACGGATCCGAAGTGGGAATTGTCCATCCGGCCCGTAGTCAGGAACACGACCTCTCCGAGGATGGACTCCTCTTCACTCTTTCCGCGGGCGGTGATCCCGGGAAGGATCGCGTTCATATCGAAATAAGAGAACTGTTTATAGCCCAGTTCGGCAGCTTTTTTCAGAACAGCGGCACGTGTGCTGTCGGCGATCACGCCGGTGTTGTTGATCGCTTTGGAGACGGTGTTCCGGGATAGATTTAAGGCATCCGCAATATCCTGTATAGTGACTCTGTCCGCCATTTTTCACCACTTTCAACTTCAAAGAAACCTAAATAAATAATAGTCAAAAAATACTATTATTATAGTAGTTTATACGCGGAGTGGTGTCAAACAGGAAAGATGTCGACTATAAAGAAGTTACAAAGAATCCCACGCTCAACCATAATACCATTCCTTATTTTCCGGAAAAACATAATTTTTGCACAAAATACAGCAACGCGTTTTGTGCAAATGAAATAATAAATGTGCAAATGCACAAATAATAGTTGCACAAACAAGGATGAAAATGTAAAATCGGAGTCACAAGGGGGCAGTATGGGATTACGGCCGGATCCAAACTGCCGCTATGGAACAAGAAGCAGCCAACAAAAGGAGAATGAGGGGAATGCGAAAGACACTATTATATGTCAGACAGCACTGGCAGCTGTATGTCATCTTTCTGATGCCGGCGCTGCTGCTGACGATCATCTTCCGGTATATCCCGATGGGCGGTATCCTGATCGCTTTCCAGGATTACAACCCGATCAGGGGTATTCTCGGGAGCAGATGGGTAGGACTTAAGTACTTTCACAGGTTTCTTTCGTCACCTGACTTCCTGAAGTATCTGGCGAATACGCTGAAGCTCAGTATTTTCGGTCTCCTCTGGGGTTTCCCGGTGCCGATCCTGCTGGCGCTTCTCCTGAACCGGATCCAGAGTCAGGGTATCAAGCAGAAAATCCAGACAGTTCTGTATCTGCCGAACTTCATTTCGGTCATCGTTCTCTGCGGTCTCGTGAGGATCGTCCTCTCCGTGACCGGTCCGCTGAACCATCTTCTGGGGACGCAGATCAACTTCATGACGATGCCCGGAGCATTCCGGACGATCTATATCATGTCCGGTATCTGGCAAGGCGCAGGCTGGGGATCCATCATGTACACGGCCGCACTTTCCGGTGCGAGTCAGGAACTGCGGGAAGCGGCCATCATGGACGGTGCCAGTATCTTCCAGCAGATCCAGGTCGTTGAGTGGCCTGCGATCAAGGATATGGTCATCATCCAGTTCATCCTGCAGGCAGGTAACATCATGAGCATCGGCTTTGAAAAGGCCTACGCTCTGCAGACAGACCTGAACCTGGCGTCTTCGGAGATCATCGCGACCTATGTGTACAAGAAGGGTCTGTTGGACGGAGACTACAGTTTCTCCACTGCGGTCGGCCTATTCAACACAGTGATCAACGTCATCCTTCTGATCTCGGTGAACAAGATCGTTGAGAAGATGAATGACGGCAAGGG
>CAMOJW010000074.1 GCA_946617225.1 uncultured Lachnospiraceae bacterium | reverse complement strand
GATCAGGCCCTCATCGGATGACCCGGAGGATCCGGCAGAACTGCCGGAAGCATTGCCCGCATTCTCACCTGATCCGCCAGCCGCTGTGCCCGCGGGACTGTTCCCTTCTGTCCGGGCTGTCAGCCTTTCCCTCACATGGGGCCAGGCCGCCAGTGCCGTCACGCCCAGCGCTCCGGCCACCAGGACGGCGATCATGATCAGGCGGACCGCTCCGCGGCTCCCCCTGTCCCGTTTCATATCATTGCGCATGGAAGACCTCACGCTTCAGTTCAGACCCGCTCCGCAGTCTTCTCAGCGGCGGCATCCGGTACATCGGCGGGAACGGCTTCGGACTGGATCTCCTCCGGCATCGCGGCACCGGCGGTCTTGTCCTCGCCGTAGCCGTATTTGCCATACTTGCCGTATTTTCCATATTTGCCGTATTTCCCGTACTTGCTGCCGTAGCGGGAACCGCCGCCCCGCTCCACGCGGTTCAGCACGACGCCCAGGATCGTACAGCCGGTGCGCTCCAGCTGTTCCTTGACCTTCTGGGCTGCGCGGTAGCTGACAGTGCCGCTCTCTATCACCATGACCGAACCGTTGCAGTACTGCGCGATCATGGCCGCGTCGATGACGTGGCCCAGCGGCGGGGAATCGATGAAGACATAATCATACTTGGCAGCCGCGTGATCCAGCAGTTCCTCGAACTGGGTGTCGCTGAGCATCTCGGCGGGGTTCGGTGCGTAGGCACCGGCCACGATCATGTCCAGATTCTCATAATTGGTGGTGCAGATGATCTCCTCCTCCGTCTCCACCTGTCCGCTCAGGTACTCGGACAGTCCGGGAGGGGCGGGTTTGATCTCCAGCCTGCTGACAAAATAGGAATTGCGGATATCCGCGTCCACCAGGAGCACCTTCTTGCCCGCACCGGCCATCTCCTTGGCCAGGTGGAAGGTGGTGTCGCTCTTGCCCTCGCCGGGAAAAACGCTCGTGATCAGGATCTTGCGGCGTTTTCTCCCCGAGAACTGGATATTGGCGCGCAGGGTCTTGATGGCCTCGCGGTAGAAGAAATCTCCGCCGTTATTATCATGTATCGTGATCTGCTGACCCATCTGTGTCCCTCATTCCGCTTTCTTCCTGGCAAGGACCGGGAACCTGGAGAACCTCTTGATCTTCCTTCTGCCGCCCTGGGCCGTCTCCTTCTCGGGCAGCACGGCCAGCGTGTAGAGGCCGAGATACTGCTCCACGTCCTCCTCGGTGACGATGGCGTCGTTGAGCAGCTCCTCCACCACGGCGATAGCGCAGCCCAGCAGCAGGCCCAGCAGCAGGCCCATGAGCACGTTCCTGCTCATGCTCGGGCTCGTCTTGCGGTAAGGCACCTCGCCCTCTTCGATGATGTTGGGGGTGGTGACTTCCATCTTCTCCCCGATATACCGGGAGGAGACGTTGGAGATCTCGTCGACGATCCTCTTGGCCTCGTAGGGGTTGCTGTCCGTGACGGCCAGCTCCAGGATACGCGAATCGCTCGGATTGGTCACTGTGAGCTTGCCCAGCAGCGTCTCATAATCCATCTCCAGCCCCAGATTGACGATGACTTCGTTCAGCACCGGACGGCTCTGGATCAGGATCGTGTAGTCTCTGGTCAGCTGAGAGCCCAGCTGCAGGTCCGCCAGCGAGGAGATGGTGGTCTCCTTGGACAGCACCAGCATCTTGGATCGGCTGGTGTAGGTGGGCGTGATCAGGTATTTGGTCCCCAGGGCAAAGATATTGGCAAATATCATTCCCAGCAGGATGATCAGCAGCATCCTGTCCTTCAGGGCATACAGCAGCTTGATCAGGTCGATCTCTTCTTCGAATGCATCTCTCCGGGAACCGGCGGGCACCAGGTCTGTTCTGCCCGCTGCCGCTGCGGGGACCGCGTTCTGTTCCATCATAAAATACTCCTCTGCGCCGACGGGCTGAGGCGTTCACCGGGATGACTTGCCTGCACTCCCACCGGTCGTTGAATATGACTACACGACAAAAAGGCACAACTAAGCGCCGTTCTTCAAGTATACCAAACAAAAAAAGGAATGAAAATAAGCAAAAATTACAGATTTGTGCTCATTTCATTCCTTCTGTTTGTGCCCATTTCATTCCCGCTGTTCCAGCAGTCGCACAGCATTGTCCCACAGGAGTGCCTCTCTGTAGGACGCGTCCAGATGGTCCCGGAACCACCTGAGGCTCCTGTCGGACAGCGGCGGGCGCTTTACGGGATCATGCGTATCGGAGCCCACGAAGGTGATCTGCCGGGCGTCGTACCGTTTCTTCAGCCAGCGCTTGCGCCTGTCCAGGAACCCGCGCTCCATCTCCTCGGCATTGGACTGCAGCAGGGCGCCCATGTCCAGGATCTCCTGCAGGTCCTGCTCCCGGTAGAGAGATTCGAAGCGCTCCACGTGCGCTATGATCAGGGTCCACGGACTGCGGCGGAAACTCGCTGCAGCCGTGTGGATCTCCCTGAACGAGGCCTGCTCCGAGAACTCCACCAGCACATACCGGCTCCCCGCCAGCGTCAGGGCGCGGCCTTCCTCCAGGTCCTGCAGCAGTCCGCTGTGATAGTACAGCTCCTCACCGGGATAGATCTTCATATCGATCCCCAGGTCCCGCTGTGCCCTCTCCTGCGCCTCGGCTGTCAGGGCCAGCACCTTCTCCTTCCGGAGCCGGTGCCCCCAGGGCAGGAAATGCGGCGTCGCCACCATGGCGCGGACCCCCGCGTCCCAGGACAGCTGCAGCATCTCCATGGTCATGTCCCAGTTCCGCGACCCGTCGTCGATCCCCGGAAGGATGTGGCTGTGAAAGTCCAGGATGCCCTGACTCGTGATGCCTGTACTCATGTAAGTCTCACTTTCTGCTCTCTATTCTGACCCTGCCCCTGTGGAGCCTGTCCATGAAGAATTCTTTCACAGAGCACCCCGCGCGGCCGGAAGATGCGCACGCACAGGCGCACGCACAGCTGGATGCGCAGGCGCAGCTGGATGCACAGCTGGACGCGCAGCTCGAAGCGCAGGAGGACCTGTGACTGCCGCCTCCGGAGCGCCGTCCTCCGCCCGTGGGACGGGAGTGAAGGACGGGACGACTGACGGGCACGTTGACCACGTTGACGTGGATATAAGTATCCGGAGAACTTCCGTAGTGATACGTGCCGGCGTTTCTGTATTTCTCCGGTTTGTCGAGATCCTTCTCCTCGACGATCTCCTTGCTCTTGATCATGCTCGTGCCGCAGTACGCGCAGTCATCCCTGCCCTCCTGGCGGCCCGCGCCGCAGTTGGGGCAGTTCTGATAGTATTCGATCTTGGTGCGGGTGATCTTTTTCTCGTAAGTCTGACGGGAAGAGCCCTCGCCGAAACCGAACCCGTTTTCTATCCAGCGGACGAATTTGACGATCAGCCAGATAGGCAGCGCGATGAACAGGACCAGGCCTACGAGCCCGACGAGCATCAGAAAGATGGGGTCTTCGTCGTCACTGCCGTAGTAGTCATCGTCCCCGCCCTCATATCCGTCGTCGGCCTGCCGGTCCACGGAGAAAGCGAATGCATCATTGGGATAAGCGACTGTGATGGAATACCGGTCCCCCGCATCCAGGGAGGTGGAGAAAACCAGATAATCCCCCTCCTGCATGCATTCCGGCTGCCAGGCGCCCGCCTTGGCGGCGTTCCAGCGGATGGTCATATCCTCGATGTCGATGGTATCGAACCACGCGGGCGTGAAGATGAAAGCAGTCTCGCCCTCCGCATAACGGTCGATCTGGTACATGTGGTCCTGGACAAAAGAGAACTCGAAGCTGGCCACCTCGTCCTCATGATATTCCCTGTCCAGATATATAGCCAGCTGGGACCCGTTGTCCTCTATGTGATCGATCGTGTCGCTCAGGGCCTTTACATCGGAGTGATGGCTGTTGGGAATGCCGATGTCCACCCACTCCAGGGGACCGTACTGCACGTCGTCCAGCACCCGCCAGTCGATGTGGTACGTCATCAGCAGCGTGGCATCATCCTGCACATCGACCGTGATCACGAAGTGCTCGATCACATCAGTGGGCTCCGCCGCCCTCGCGGTCACCGCAAAAGGCGCAGAAAACAGCAGACAGCCGACGATGAGCGCCACGGACAGCAGGATCCTGAAGGCAGCGTTTCTCTTAGTGATCTCTCTGTATCTCATCAGCAGTACCTCCTCAGGGGGCATTCGCCGGTCAGTTTCGCCGAAAAATCACGGCGGATCCGACAGGGCTCGCTGTCCCAGATCGTCTTCCATTCATCGGTGAGGATATTGCCCAGCGGCTCGTCCGAGAGCCAGCTCTGGCAGGGCACCACGTTGCCGCCCGGGGTGACGGCCATATTGGACAGGCAGGCCCCGCACGACGGTGTGGCTATATTCAGTTCTTCGAACACTTCTTCTCCGAGCCATCCAGGAGAGGTAAAGGCGATCTCCATGCCGTTCTCATGGCAGTAGGCGACTGCCTGGCGCAGGATCTCCTCCAGCTCCCCGCTCTTCAGCTGCAGAGCCTCCGATTCCGGCCCGGCCGCGCTGCCCGTGGTGATCAGGCCGGAACAGGTCACATAGATCACGCCCAGCTCATGCAGCAGTTCCAGTGTCTTCACGTAGTCCCTGTTGAGCGTGCAGAGAGGCGTGTTGATGCTCACGGACAGTCCCGCCGCCAGTGCGTTCCGGATCCCCGCCAGGGTCTCCTCGTACCGGGCCGCTCCGACCAGTCTGTTGTGGATCTCCGCATCCTCGGAATAGAAAGTGATCTGCACGCTGTCCAGTTCCGCCTTGCGGAGCCCCCTGCAGTACTCCGGCGTCAGCCGGATCCCGTTCGTGTTGAGCCTGGAGATAAACCACCTCGCGCAGGCAATGAGTTCTAACAGGTCCTCCCGCATCGTGGGCTCCCCGCCCGTGAAAGTCACCTGCGGGATACCCGCCTCCCGGCAGATATCCAGGACCTGCTTCCACTCCTCCGTGGACAGTTCCGCCTCGTCGGACAGCACCTGGCCGGCGGCATAGCAGTGCACGCACTTCTGGTTGCAGTGCCAGCGGCCTTCCCTCGTCATGGCGCTGACCATCAGGTCCATGCGGTGCGGCGCCTGCATGAACGGCGCGTAGTCGCCGATGCTCATGAACTTCACGTCCGCCGTCACCTCCTCGCGGTAGGCGATCTGCCGGATCGTGGTGTAGATGGTCTCGATATCCTCCCTGATATTCTTCAGGGAGAGGATCGGGAGGATCTTCTTCACACTGTCGGCGGTACGCTCCAGGATCCCCTGAATGTCCTCCTCGCTGATCTCCTTGCCGTCATAGTGGTTGGTCTCCCGGATCATCTCCGCCAGGATCACCGCCCACGCAAAATTCACCGGCACGATATCCGTCCCGTTGATGATCGCGATACTGGGGTTCAGTTCATCCTCCTCCGCTTTCGGGGGGATCAGATGGATGCGGATCGCCCCGGGTCCGTCGGGATTCAGCGTCGTGTGCAGCACTTCACTGAATGTGTCGGCCATATAGGCCTTCAGGTTGCGTACCGTTTTCGTCCTTCGAAACAGCCATGGGATCCTCGTCATAACGTCCTCTCTTTCTGCAGGGTAAACATTTTTGCGGGGATGTGACAGTAGCCCCCGGGGTTTTTATCCAGATACTTCTGGTGATACTCCTCCGCTGTATAGAAATTCCTCAGCGGTGCGACTTCCACAGCCAGTGCGGCTCCGGCCTTCTCTTCCTGCGCCCTGTACACAGCTTCGATCTCCGGCAGCTGACCTATCTCCGTATAATAGATGCCCGTCCTGTACTGGATCCCCCGGTCATTTCCCTGCCGGTTCACCGACAGCGGATCGATGACCAGGAAATAATCTTCCAGCAGCTCCCTCAGCGACAGCACCTCCGGATCATAATCGACCCTGACCGTCTCCGCATGCCCGCTGCTGTTGCACACATCGCGGTACGACGGCGCCCGCTCCGGCCCGTTGTGATCTCCCGGCCCGTTGGAATGCTCCGGCTTGTTGGCATCCTCAGGCTTGTTGGCATCCCCCGGCCCGTTGGGATCCCCCGGCCCGTTGGCATAACCGACTTCCGTCGCCAGCACCCCCGTGAACTGGTCCAGATACTTCTGGACCCCCCAGAAGCACCCTCCCGCCAGATAGATCGTCTTCATAAGTGAACACCTCCATAGCCGCCTGTCCTCCGGAAGCTGTGCCTCCAGCAGATCTCCGTCCTCGCGGCTGCCGTCAGAAATGCAGCATGTTCCTCCATCCGCGCAGACTCACCGGCTCGAACAGCTTCTTGAGCTGTTTGACCAGGTTGCCTCCTCCCGCGTCGGGGATCAGCACGTCGCACTCGTCCTCCACCGTTCCGAAGAGGACCGTTTTCTCAGCGCCCGTGTACGCTGCCAGTTCTTTCATCATCTCTCTTCTCGTCGCACGGCAGCTGTAGATGCGCAGGATCTCCTCCCCTTCGCGGCAGTCAAAAGTATCCAGCGTATACCGGACCTCCCCCGCCCACGGCTGCTCCCGCAGCCTGTCGCAGAGTTCCCGGATCCTCTCCGTCCTGTCCACGACGAGATAATAGAGCACATTTTCCGTGATCTCCCCGTCCGCGTTCACATAATTCCGGTAAGGGGAGCCTTTTTTCTTCTCATACAGGGCCTGCATCGGGATGTCCGCACTGTCCAGCCTGTAGCCGATGCTGTAGATGACAAGAAGATTTTCCTCCACCGTGTTGGCGTAACCGGGCTGCCCCTCTTCCCTGAGAAAAGCACTCACCCTGCCCGCCAGCACAGGGTCCATCTTGATCGTGCGCAGGTACGTCCTGGTCTTCATGTCATACAGGACCGCCCCGTCCATGGCAATGATCGGCAGCCGCAGGTCGACCCCCGCAGTCACCTCCCGAACCGTCGCCGGCGTCTGCTTCGTAGAGACGGAAAAACGCATCCCATCCTGCAGGAACCGGTTCAGCTGCACCTTCGTGAACGGCGAAAGCCTCCGATCCTCCCGGAACAGCACATGATCGACCCCCGACACAAAGAGCGTCTCCCTGTCCCGGATCCGCGGCAGATGCATCGAATTGACCAGGATCGCCGCCGCCACGCCCAGGATCGTATCCATCGTCCTGTTGAACACGAACAGGTACGGGTCGACGTCCCCGATGTGGTTCATCGTGATACTCAGAAACACAACACACGAGAAGTACGACGACTCCTTCACCTTGAGCACCACCGTGGAGTACAGCACGATCCCGATAAAAAGCGCCAGCGCCACATAATACACGGGACTGTCATCATACTGTACCATCCCGCCGACGGTTCCCGCCGCGCCGGCCATCCCCGGCGCTCTCACTGATCCCGTCAGCCCCAGCGCTCCGAACAGCACCACGGCGCCCCAGAATGCGCCCACCAGCGTCCCGATGATCCTGTTCCGCCCGACCTTGAGCATATTCACGGAATACGGCTGGATACACTGCAGCGCTGCGATGATCGAATAAAACGGCGCCCCTCTCCGCCCCCGCAGATAATAGATGCCCACACACAACAGCGCAGCCAGCACCGACCGCAGGATCCTCTGCCCGGGCACGGGTAAAATGTTATTTCTGTCTGATCTGTTCATTCTCTTTCCTGAAATTGACTGAATAGGTCCTTCTCTGTGTATTATGCTAACCATTTGCGGCTTTTTGTGCAAGTCTTGAAATCCGTTCGCGACTGATCGGCCATGCAGAAAAGGGCTGCCGCATTAAGCTTATCAATACAACAGTCTCTCCCCTTCTCCTTCACCTCGACAAAAAACAAGTAAAAACATATCGCTCATTCTAAAGTTCACTACAGCTGGTTAATACCTGTTGTCGTGATGACCCCTCGGCTTCTGCAGGTCTCTGGTTTTCACTTCATCTGGTGAATTACCTGCTTCCGTAGTGACCGCCTGACCTCTGCAGGCCTATGGATCGCACTACAGCTGATGATTTTTCTTCTTCCGTAGTGACTTCCTGGCCTTCACAGGCCTATGGATCGCACTACAGCTGATGATTTTTCTTCTTCCGTAGTGACTTCCTGGCCTTCACAGGCCTATGGATCGCACTACAACTGATTGAATATCTGCGTTCGTAGTGACTTCCTGGTCTTCACAGGCCTATGATCGTCATCACAGCTGTTGCTTTTCAAGTGATTGTAATGATTTCATGCCCTCTGCAAGCACTTGTTGGTTCGGATCTCCACAAAACAGCCTTCGGTCTCCCGGGAGACATCAGCAAGACATCTGTTTACTGATCATAAATTGAGGGGCTGCCGCATTTTTGATAAGTGCGCCAGCCCCCCTTCGGAATACAGTTTTATACTATTATCAATAATGGTTCACAGCACGCCTGCGGCGCGAAGCCTTTTTACCAGCATCGGCGCCAGGATCCAGGCGATGAGGATCTTGACCAGATCACCGGGGATGAAGGGGATCACGCCCGCCGCCAGTGCGGCCTGAAACCCCATCCCCGCCTGGTGCGCCAGCCACAGCGTCCCGAACAGATAGCAGCACAGCGTCCCGAACACCATGCCCGCAAACTCCATCCAGCGGCCACGGCTGTGCTCAAAGAACCAGCCGCACACAAGCGCGATGAACACATATCCGACCAGGTAGCCGCCCGTGGGTCCCAGGAGCTTGCCGGCTCCAGCAGTAAAACCCGCAAAAACCGGCATCCCCACAAACCCGATCATCAGATACAGCAGCACACTGATCGCGCCTTTCTTCATCCCCAGAATATAACAGGAGAAATAGATCGCCAGATTCACCAGACTGATCGGCACCGGACTCACCGGTATCGCCAGGGACAGCGGCCCCATGACGCAGATGACGGCTCCCATCAGCGCCGTGATCGCCATCTCCTTCGTACGTGCTCCTGTGCCTGCCGCTCCTACACCTGCTCCTGTTCCTGACGCTGCCGAATTTGCTCCATTCGTCATGATCGTGTACCTCCTGCCTCATTTGTCTCCGGGCACCGCCCGAAGTTTATATCCCAGCTGCGTCAGCATCTCCCGGTCCTGGGCCGTGTTGTTTCCGACTGTCGTCAGCATGTCGCCCGTCAGCGTTGCGTTCGCGCCGCTCCGGAACAGCACTTCGCCGCCGTCCCCGAAATAACTCCTTCCCGCCGCGATCCGGATATCCGCCGTCGGAACGATGTATCGGAAGATCGCTACGATGCGGGTGATCTCCTCGGGGTCGAGCCTGGCGCGGTCCCCCAACGGCGTCCCCTTCACCGGGATCAGGAAATTCAGCGGGATCGACTCGACCTCCAGGTCCGCCAGGGTCAGCGCCATGTCGATCCGGTCTTCCCATGTTTCGCCCATTCCCAGGATCCCGCCGCAGCAGATGGTCATGCCGGCCGCGCGGGCTCTGCGGACCTCCTCCAGCTTGTCCGCGAACGTGTGGGTCGTACACACCTCCGGAAAAAACCTCTCCGACGTCTCAATATTCGCATGATACATCGTAACGCCCGCTTCAGCGAGCCGCTTCAGATCCTTCTCTTCCATCAGCCCGTGGGAAGCGCACAGGATCATATCCGGACATTCCTCATGCATGGCCCGGTAACTCTCCACGGCGATCTCGAGATCCTTGCCCGTAAGCGTCCGGCCGGCTGTGACGATCGAGTAGCGGTCGACGCCTTTGGCCTCGATCTTCCGACAGTCCTCCACGAACGTCTCCACCGGCAGAAAATCATACACCTTGCAGTCCGTCTGATGATGCGCCGACTGCGCGCAGAACTTGCAGTTTTCGCTGCACCTTCCGCCGCGCCCGTTGATGATGCTGCACAGATCCGCCCTGTCTCCGCACAGCTCTCTGCGGATCATGTCCGCCCCCGCACACAGACTCTCCAGGTCCGCCGTGACCAGTGAGCGGAGGATGTCCCTGTCGTCCGACCCCGCAGCCCTCCGGAACCTTCTTCCCTGTATGATCTCCTGCGCCAATGTCAACACGTCCATCGAAATCACTGCCTTTCCTCTTGATTGTTAACCTTCTTCTCGATCCGGGAGCAGATTGTTAACCTCTTGCGAGTTGAGTATACGCTCATGGGTGACGATTGTCAACCTTTGCTCTTTTATGGGTTTACGAACATCAAAAAACTGCCCGCAACGTTCCGAACAGGAAACGTTACGGACAGTACGAAACTGGCTAAAGTATGCAACTGGTCAACGTGTGGTATCACACCATATGTCCCTTATCCCTGATCACTTCGATCACGGAGTCGACGTACTTCTCGCAGATCTCGTCGGTCTCGGCCTCGACCATCACGCGGATGACGGGCT
>CAMOJW010000073.1 GCA_946617225.1 uncultured Lachnospiraceae bacterium | reverse complement strand
ATGCGGTCCTGCTGCTTCTGGACAGGAAACTCAGGCTGCTCAGGGAAGTGATCATCTCCGTCGGGAACGACGAGATGACGATCCTGCCCGTCCGCAAGATCTTTGAGGAGGCCCTCAGGGAATCCGCCTCCGGGATCGTTCTGCTGCATAATCACCCCAGCGGGGATCCCTCGCCCAGCGAGGAGGACCTGAGAGCCACGAAACAGATCGCCAGGGCAGGAAGACTGCTTGAGATCCCGCTGCTGGATCACCTCATCATCGGAGACCTGCGCTATATCAGTCTGCAGGAGGAAGGATATCTGCCTTGAAAGGCACAGAGTTGTTTAACGGAGATCAGAGACGCAGAGCATGGGGCCTGCTCGTACTGGCGGCAGCCCTGGCAGCAGTGCTCATCCTGCGTCTTTTTTCGATGCAGGTCATGCACCACGAAGAGTACAGCCAGGCCCTGGAGGACAGGCTGACGCGTCAGGTCTCGGTGCCCGGCAAGAGGGGCCGCATCCTGGACAGGGAAGGTCGGGTGCTGGCAGATACCCGGACAGTCCGCAACATAGCCCTGGTAGACACCACCGATGCTTATGATGCCGGCGCAGACACACTGCTGAATACGGAGATCGGTCTTTTGATCGATACGGCCGAGGAGGCCGGGGCATCCGTCAACGACAGTTTTTCTGTCCGCGCTGATGCATCCGGCTACAGTTACACAGTCTCGGGGTGGGAGCTGACCCGTTTCCTGGCGGACATCTATGGTTACGCCGATCCCGCGGACATGACTGCGGAAGAGAAGAGCAAGACTGCCGCCGACGTGGTGGCGGACCTCTGCGCGCGTTACGGGATACCAGATACAGAGGAGCCGGAGAGATGTCTGCAGCTGATCGCGATCCGGTGGCAGCTGTCTCTGCACGCCTATCAGAAGTATGTTCCCACCATCGTTGCGGCTGACGTGGATCAGGATACGGCTGCCAAAGTGCTGGAACTGTCCCGGGAATACCCCGGGATCAGTATCGAGACTTCCTACGCGAGGTCCTACTACGATCCCACTTGTTTTTCCTGTCTGATCGGCTATATGGGCGAAGCCACGGAAGAGGAGGCTGCGGCTCTTTCCGCAGAAGGGATCAGCGTGATGCCCGGCGACAGCATCGGCAAAGCGGGGTTGGAGGCCTCTATGGAGTCCGAACTGCGCGGCGTCAGCGGCAGCGAGACCATCATCGTGGACAGTCTGGGCAGAGAACTGGAACTGTTGGACGCACAGCAGCCTGAAGACGGTGCGGATATCCGTCTCACCATAGACCGGGATCTGCAGAGAGCCGCTTATGACCTGACGGAGCAGTATCTGGCGGAGATCCTCCTGTACAAGATGGTGGACAGGACCGACGTCCTTGTCACTGACGAGAACACCACCGACAGCATGCTCCGCATACATTCGGGGGACGCCTATGCGGCCGTCCTCATGAATATCATCGATATGTCCCACTTCTCCTCCTCCAAAGCATCCGAGGAAGAGAAACAGATGCTCGAGGCGAGGAACACATACGGCAGTGAGGTGCGGGAGACCATGGGGCATGAGCTCCGGGAGGATCATACGCCCTACCGCGACCTGTCCCTGGAGTACCGGTACTATCAGTATCGATTGATCCGTCTGCTGTATGAGAACAATATCCTGGTGAGCGACCGCATCGACCACAAGGACAGTGTCTATCTCGCATGGACAGAGGAGGAAACAGCCTCCATGTCCGAGTTCCTGGACAGGGCCGTGGAGGCCGGCTGGATCGATCCGGAATCCCTGGGCCTCTCAGGGGATGCGGACAGCAAGGCGGTGCGGGAGTCGCTGGAGAACTATCTGCTGGATGCCGTGGACAGCGACATGGATCTGATCAGCACGGAGTACCGCTTTATGATCGCAAACGGCAGGATCACCGGGGACCAGATCATCCGCATCCTGCTGTCTCAGAACAAGGTGCATGTCAGTGAGGAGGAGAAGGAGTCCTATCTGTGGGGATGGATCTCCCCGTATCAGTTCCTGCGGAACAGGATAGCGCAGCTGGATATCACTCCGGCGCAGCTGGAACTGGATCCCTGCACCGCTTCCGTCGTCGTCACGGATGTCAACACGGGCGCCGTTCTGGCCATGGTCTCTTATCCGGGCTACGACAATAACCGCATCCATGAGAGCGGCTATTACCGGAGCCTGATGACGCAGCATTCGCCGCTGGTCAACACGGCTACGCAGACGCTGACCGCGCCCGGTTCCACCTTCAAGATGGTGTCCGCCGCGGCCGGTGCGGGAGAAGGGGTCACGGATCCCGAGGAGTGGATCTACTGCGGCGGGATCTTCCGCAAGATCGATCCGTCCCCAAAGTGCTGGATCTGGCCCGGCAGGCACGGTTCCCTGAATATGGAAGGCGCCATCGCCAATTCCTGCAATGACTATTTTTACGAAGTCGGATACAGACTGGGAGACGGAGACGAGGACGCTGACCGGGAACCGGATGACGGAAAGGGCACGGAGAGACTGGGCAGATATATCAGGTTCTTCGGTCTGGACCGCACTTCCGGCGCGGAAGTGGAGGAAGCTGTTCCCATCCCCGCATCCTCGGACATCGTCAGAGCCTGCATCGGTCAGTCCGATAACCGCTACACCACTGCCGGTCTGGCCCGCTACGCAGCTGCCGTCGCCACCAGGGGGAAGGCTGTGAAACTGACTCTGATCGGCAGCATCGAGGAGGCGGACGGCACGCTCAAAGAGACGCAGCCGGTCGTCCTCGAGGATGACAGCGGCGTACAGGTGGCTGACGAGACCTGGGACAGCATCCACAGCGGCATGCGCCGCGTCATAAACGGCAAGTATTTCTTCAACGGTCTCCGGGAGATCGGTGTCTGCGGCAAAACAGGCACCGCCGAACACGGGGAGGGAGAGCCCAGCCATGTGCTGTTCACCGGTTTTGCCCCGGCGGAGGATCCCGAGATCTCCATCGCAGTCCGCATCCCCAACGGCTACAATTCGGACTACCCCGCGCAGCTGGCCTCCCAGATCCTGCGGTATCATTTCGGTATCGAGAGCCTGGAACAGCTGCTGGGAGAGGGATCCATCGGGTATACGTCCTCAGGGGACTGACCCGACGGATGACAGGTCCGATCACTTATTCTGAGCATTTTGCACGCCACGGAGGAAGAGACCATGATGATCAAAAGTTATCCCAACGGCATAACCCTCCGGCTGGATAATGACACTTCTTTCAGCACGCTGCTGGAGGAAGCGGCGAAGCAGTTCCGAACTAACCGGAAGTTCTTCGGGAAGAGCACCCTCGCCCTGCGCCTGGAGGGCCGTCCGCTCACGCCCGAACAGGAGGACGCCATTGCGGCTGTGATCTGCAGGGAGACCGATCTGAAGATCAGCTGCATCCTGAGCACAGAGGGAGAACAGGACAAGCTCTTTGTGAGAGCCCTCAGACAGGAAGGCGAACTGGCCGGTGATCCCCGTCCGGATCTGCGCCTTTTCAGTGTGCGGCAGGGGTCACTTGCCCCCGGCGAGTCTCTCCATGAAGAGCGCAGTCTGCTTCTCGCGGGCAATGTCCCCGAAACAGCCGAAGTGATCTGCGACGGCAGTGTGATCCTGCTCGGAACGCTGGAGGGAAGACTGATCTGCGGAGGGCCTTTTGCCTATGTGCGCAGGCTTTCTTCCAAAAAGATCACCGTGGCCGGCATGGCGCTGCGTGAGAAGAGCGCGGGTCTGCTGGGCCTGCTCCGCAGCGAGGAGGACTGTCTGCTCGTCGCGGAGGGTGATTCCTTGGACAAAGTCAGCGCCGCTGAATTTGAGGCCTGGTTCTCGGAGCAGGAGAGAGACCTTTTCGGGACACGTCCCGCAGAGGAGGAGTTGTTTTGAAAGACAGAGAGAATTCTGAGATTCTCCATATGTTTGCTGAGATAGACTGGGCTCTTGTCCTGCTGACCCTCTGTGCCTGCGGGACAGGACTGCTTGCGATCTCCGCCGCACAGGACATTACCGGGAGCTTCACCACGGAAGACCCGGCGGGAAGGCAGCTGGTGGGCGTCGCGGCGGGCTGTGTGCTGGCCATTATGATCGCATTCGTGGATTACAGGAAGATCCTGGATCATCGTTACTTCCTGTATGCATGCTATCTGAGCATGCCGGCCCTCCTGCTGGCCACGGCCCTGTTCGGGACCTATTTATACGGAGCCAGACGTTGGATCATGATCGGAGGATTCTCCTTTCAGCCATCCGAACTCGTCAAAATCTTATTGATTTTATTCTATGCAGAGTTCATAATAAGACTGAAGAATCAGGCGTCTTCTATAGTGATTTTGACTATAGGCCTGCTCCTGGCTGCCCCTGTCCTGCTTCTGACAGCCCTGCAGCCGGATCTATCCACGACCCTGATCCTTCTCGTGATCGTCTGCGGCTGTCTGTATGCGTCCGGCCTTTCCTCTCTGCTGATCGGCAGTGCCGGAGCCCTGGCAGCTGTTTTGGGCGCCTTTGTGGTGCTGGAAGTCTCCGGCGGAGGGACCGGCCTGCTGCGGGGCTATCAGAATCTGCGCATCCTGGCCTGGCTGCATCCTGAGGACTACGCCGACAGCTACGCCTACCAGACGATCAATTCCATGACAGCGCTGGGATCCGGCGGATGGATCGGCAAGGGATTTGCGGCAGCGGAGACACATACCCTCTACAGAACGGGCTTTATCGCCTCCTCTACGACTGACTTCGTCTTCACCGTGATCGGGGAGACGATGGGATTCGCAGGCTGTGTTCTGACCATAGTCCTTCTTTTCGGCATCGCTGCGAGGATCTTTATGATCGCCAGAGATACCCGGGACAGGAGAGGTGCAGTGATCGCCATGACGGCGGGGCTCTGGATCTGCGCGCAGAGTTTCATGAACATCTGCGTGGCTACAGGACTCCTGCCCAATACGGGTATCCCGCTTCCTTTCGTCAGTTACGGACTGTCCAGCCTCCTGAGTCTTTATATTGCCGTCGGTTTTGTATTGAGCGTGAGGATTCATGATCACCTGCAGACATCAGTCCAGGACATTCAAACAGAACGGAGTGAAGAATGAACATCGCTTTGATCGCGCATGACGCGAAGAAGAAACTGATGCAGAACTTCTGCATCGCTTACCGCGGTATCCTGAGCAGGCATACGCTGTACGCCACGGGGACCACAGGCCGTCTGATCGAAGATGTGACTAATCTGAACATACATAAACAGCTTGCCGGACATCTCGGGGGTATGCAGCAGATCGGCGCCCGCATCGAGCAGAACGAGATAGACCTTGTGATCTTTCTCAGAGATCCGCTGAATCCCAAGACCCATGAACCGAATGTCAACTTTGTGGTGCAGCTCTGCGACCGGCACAACATCCCCCTGGCCACCAATCTGGCCACCGCAGAACTGTTGATCAAATCCCTGGACCGAGGAGACCTTGAGTGGCGTGAAATGTACAAATAATGGGACAGAGTCCCGCAGCATCGTGAACACAGATATCAGACGGACCGGCAGGAGACTGAAATGGACCCTCCTGCTGGTTCCTGCTGTCATGGCCGTCCTGCTGAGCGGCTGCAGCCGCAATTATGCGCAGGCATACGAGGACAATATGAACCAGCCCGCCTTCAGGCTGGTCACCAGAGAAGTGGATTACGCCGGCAGGGCGGAGCCTTTTGCCAGAGATCTGTGTCTGTGTGTCCTGACAGAAGGAGAAGAGGAACCCGCTGCGGTCAAGGATGTGGGCGCTGCCGGTCTGTTCGACCTGCAGGGACTGCGGACGCTGCAGGCGCAGAATCTCACAGAGCGCCTCTATCCCGCCAGCACCACCAAGATCATGACAGCGTATCTCGCCTTGAAATACGGCGATATGTCCAAGACGCTCACAGTCAAAAAGAGCACACTGGATCTCCCCTGGGATGCCCAGCAGCTCGGACTGAACGTCGGCGATCACATGACGATGGAGCAGGCCCTTCATTACCTGCTGGTGTTCTCCGCCAATGACTGCGCCAACCTCATCGCAGAGGACATCGGCGGCAGTCAGGAAGGTTTTGCCAAACTCATGACCGAGGAGGCCAAGGCGCTGGGATGTGTCGATACGCGTTTTGTCAATGCGCACGGTCTGCACAGCAAGAAACATTACACCACCGCATATGATCTGTATCTGATCTTCCACGCGGCGCTTCAGTACGATGAGTTTTCAGAGATCATCAATATGCCTTCCTATTCCACGGCCTTCCGGGACAAGGACAACAACATCCGGAACATCCGCGTGGAAGCCACGGATGTCTATGTGAAGGGCGATATCAAGGCACCCAAAGGGATCAAAGTGATAGGCGGCAAGACCGGCTGGACGGACGAGGCAGGTTCCAATCTCATCATCTGCTCCGTCACGGACAGCGGCAGGGAGTATATCTCCGTGATCATGAAAGCCAAGGACTACGACAAGCTCTACGACCGCATGTCAGACCTGCTCAAGAGAGCCGTGGCCGATTCGGAGGCCCAGGCGGAGGAGTAAAGTACATTGCTTTTCCCATGCGACTTGATTATAATGAAGGTGTAAACCGAATTACTCTTTCCTGCGTGACCATACGTCAAGCGCAGGATATTGACGGGGTATAATAAACTAAATAACAGGAGGAACTGAACCATGGTACAATTGATCGCCGGCAGCAAAGGCAATGGCAAGACCAAGAGGATGCTTGACAAGGTCAACACTGAGATCCGCCACACACCGGGAACCATCTGTTACCTCGACAAGAACGCCAAGCACATGTTTGAGCTTAACAACCGCGTCCGACTGATCAATGTCAAGGATTTCCGCATTGCCAACGCGGATCAGTTCATAGGCTTTGTTGCCGGTATCATCTCACAGGACCACGATCTCGAGCAGATGTATATCGACAGTTTTCTGGATCTGGCCTGCCTGCAGGGCAAGGATATCGCCCCTGTCATGGACACGCTGATCCGTTTCAGCGATGCGTACAAGGTAGATTTCATCATCAGTATCTCTCGGGATCCCGCAGAGCTTCCGGATCAGTACAAGGATCTCGTCGCAGTCTCTCTCTGATCCGGGGAACGATGGCACAGACACGCAGCTGCAGCCTGATGCCGTCAGATCACAGCCAGGATAATCATGGATCGTCCCGGGAAGGGTTGTCTGCCTCCCGGGACGTTCTTATCGAATCAGACAGCGAATCAGTCAGCCGGTCACGGATCCGGCACAGGAGCCTATGGAATCTAAAAAGGATAAACGGATCCTCCGTTTCCGGAGGCCTGTACGTCCGAACATCGGACTGATCATATTCTTTGTGATCTTTGCATATATAGTCGCGAGCGTGGTCTCTTTTGTCACTTCACACAGGACGGAAGCTTATCTGGTGCGCATGGGATCTCTGTCAGAGAACGCGTTCTACCGCGGTATCGTCCTGCGCAGCGAGGTCGTCGCCAAGAGTGCCTACAGCGGAAATGTCTATTACTACATCCGCGAGGGGGACAGGATCCCGGTAGGAAAGCTCCTTTACACCATTGACGAGACCGGCGAGCTCTCCGACCTGCTGCTCGAGGAGAGTGAGGAGCAGAAGATATCCGGAGAGACGCTGCGGGCCCTGCGGTCGGAGGCGGCCGGTTTTGCCAGGACTTTCGATCCCGCCTATTTCTCCACCGTCTATAATTTCCGGAGCACCGTGCTGTCCGCAGCCCAGAAGATCTCCAATGAAAAGATCCTGAAGAAGATCCAGAAAACAAATAACGATTCCGTACGCCGTCACAGATCCAAATCTACCGGAGAAGTCGTCTACTCCATAGACGGACTGGAAGGCCTGAAATTCGAGGAACTGACCGCGGAGGATATGGACGCCACCGGGTATAAGCGGACTGCCCTGGAGAACGGGCGCCGTGTGGAGGAGGGTGACCCGGTCTGCAGGATCGTGACCTCCGAGAACTGGCAGATAGCTATCCAGACGGATTCGGCCGAGACAGCGGAGAGACTGGTCGAGGATGAGTACGTGAAAGTCCGTTTCCTGCGCAGCGGGACTGAGCTGTGGGCCTCTGTGGACAGCCGTTCCGATGAGCAGGGCAACTATTTTGTCAGGCTTTCTTTCTCCCAGGGGATGGAGGAGTTCATAACTGAGCGATACCTGGATATCGAGATCGTGACAGAAGAGGAGACAGGACTGAAAGTCCCCAATACTGCCATCACACGGGGCAGTTTCTTCCTGGTCCCCGCGGAGTATATGACCACGGGTACCGGCGGGCAGACAGGCGTCCTGCTGGAGGTATACGATGACAACGGCAGGCAGACCACGCGTTTCGTGCCCGCTGCCGCTTACAGCGAAGTGGGCGACGTGGTCTATCTGAGCGATAACGTCCTGCGCGCGGGCGAGATCCTGGACAAGAGGGACTCCCTGGACCAGTTCACGCTGGGAGAGCAGGCTGAGCTCGTGGGCGTCTACTATATCAACAAGGGATATCCCGATTTCCGCCAGGTGGAGATCGTCTACCAGAATGAGGAATTTGCCATCGTGAGGCCGGATGCGATGTACGGCCTTCAGGAATATGACTACATCGTCCTGCATGCGGATTCCGTCGATTTTGACACAGGAGGACGCTGACCGCTCCACAGCAAAACAGTTGACAGCACCGGGGATTCGTCTGATAATGATAGATGGATCTTTGGGTACAGCCTTTTATAGCCCTGTCGTAATGGAATAATGGAGAGATTCTGCCATGAGTGTAATGGACAAACTGATCAACGCGATGAAATACAACGAAGACGACGACTATTACGAGAACGATGACGTAGACGAGGAAGAGTATTACGAGGACGAACAGGAGCCCGTAAAAGATCCCGCCCCCGCCAGAGCAGTCGCCGCAGCCATGGCTGCCGCACAGGACTATGAAGAGGATGAGGAGCCCGCTCAGCCCGCACCCCGTTCCCGCCGCAGAGCCGAGAGAGAGCGTGAGAGAGAGAAGGAGAGCGCGCCTGCACGCCGCAGGGCCGTTCAGCGAGCCGCCGCCCAGCAGAGCGGAGAGGTCTGCATCATCAAGCCCACCTCCGTCAATGACGCGCGCGAAGTCACGGATACTCTTCTTGCCAACTGCACCGTGGTCTTGAATCTGGAGGGACTGGATGTGGATGTCGCTCAGCGCATCATCGACTTCACTTCCGGCTCCTGCTATGCCGTGGACGGCAATGTCATGAAGATCTCTCACTATATCTTCGTGATCACTCCCGCCAATATCGGCGTGTCCGGCGACATCTCCACCAGAGAGTCCCTGGAGGGTTCCACATCCTCTATCAATGCGCCTTTTGGCCGCTGAGCTGCAGACAGTCCCCGGTCCAAGTACAGAACCAGTTATAGAGAACGATGTATCGCACCGGACTGTTTACAGTTTGGTGCGATCTTTATAGGAAGGACCCTTCCATGAAAGACAGAATACTCACCGTCCGGACCATGGCCGTCCCGGAGGGCAGCTATGAGATCATCTATACCGACAGTTTTGCCGGCCTCGCCGGACAGATCGACAAACTTCCCGCGGACTACACCCGCATCGGGATCCTGACAGACCGTCATGTGGGGCCCCTCTATGCCGATGCCGTCCGCGCAGAATTGGAGCCGATGGGCATTCCCATCCATGTCCTGACAATCGCGGCCGGTGAGGAGCACAAGAATATGGACACCCTCAACACGGTGCTCCATGAGATGGGAGAGAAACACTTCGACCGTTCCTCGCTCCTGATCGCTCTCGGCGGGGGTGTAGTGGGAGATCTTACCGGACTGGCGGCCGCAGTGTGGATGCGAGGGATCGATTATCTGCAGATCCCGACGACGCTCCTGGCGCAGGCGGATTCCAGCATCGGCGGCAAGACAGGCGTGGATCTGGGCGGATTCAAGAACATGGTCGGTGCCTTTAAGATGCCCGTCCTGGTATGGGAGAACGTCTCTACGCTCAGAACATTGGATGCACGGCAGTTTTCTGCAGGATTTGCCGAGGTGATGAAACACGGCCTCATCCTGGACGAAAACTACTATCTGTGGCTCATCGAGAATCTGTATGAGATCACGGACAGAGATCCCGCCACTCTGCAGGAGATGCTGTTCCGCAGCAATAAGATCAAGCGCAGCATCGTCGAGAAGGACCCCTTCGAGCAAAATGAACGCATGCTCCTGAACTTCGGCCATACCATCGGCCATGCACTGGAGAAGAACAGCAACTTCACCCTCCTTCACGGGGAATGTGTGGCCCTGGGCTGTATCGCTGCCGCACGCATATCCTATGAGCGCGGTATACTCTCCATGGAGGAGTATTACGAGATTCGGGATATGTTCGTGCCGTTCGGACTGCCCATCACGATCGACGCGGTCGATCCGGATGTCATCTGTGAACTGACCCGGTCGGACAAAAAGATGAAAGGCGACACCTGCCGCTTTATCCTTCTGGAAGGCGTCGGG
>CAMOJW010000072.1 GCA_946617225.1 uncultured Lachnospiraceae bacterium | reverse complement strand
CCTTCCTGCACCTGTTCCGGCTCCGGCAGGACAAGATATGTGTGCAGTGCATCCCGATAGTGTTCGATCTCCGTCATGACCTGCTCCTCCGATCGTCTGCTCTCTCTTCAGCGGTCCCGCAGCATGCGGGCCAGCGCCGCCAATCTCCTCGCCCTGCGGAAACTTGCCGGCGGGTCTGTCGTCCTCGCCTGTTCACAGACCGCGATCTCCCAGATGTCCGGCATGAAGAGCGCTCCGCGGAATACAGAGGCCCCCAGCCGTGCTCTGACCGTGCAGCGGACAGTGCCCCCCTGTTCCAGTTTCTCCTCCTGTTCGGACAGCAGGAAGGTGCTTCTCCGGATCTCTGACAGAGAACCTTCCCTGCGCTCCGTATGGCCCCTCTCTATGCTCTTCTGATAGGCGTGCAGATAGGCGTCCTGTTCCAGCGTACAGCGGTCATACAGATAGAAGCTGAGGTACAGTACGAATACAAGGACGCACAGGACCATCGGCATCAGCAGCGATGCCTCCACAGTCATGTAGCCGTCCTGCTCCGCGAAGATGTCCTCTTCCGGTCGTTTTCCGAACATTCTCATTTCATCCTCCTCTTGCCATTAACTCCCCCAGGAGCAGCAGCCACGCCCCTCCGGCCAGGAAGGGCACGAAGGGAAGACGGCCGCTCTTCTCCGCGCCTGACGCCCTGAGCGCCGCACCGACGGCCGCGGCTCCGGCCATGGCTGCCGCGAGGATCTCAAGAACTGCCTCCGTACCGGCTGTCAGGCCGCAGAAGAGCAGACACCAGCCGTCTCCGCTGCCTGCTGTCCCACGGCTGATCCCCGCACAGGCAAGCCACAGTAAGCCGGGAACCGCTCTGACAGCGGCTGCGGATGCACCCGTTTTGTCCCGCAAAACGATCAGGACACTGATCACAGCCCACACGATAAGAAAGCTGCGGCGGACCCGCCCCGTGCGCAGATCATGGATCCCGCAGAGCGTCAGCATCAGGGCGGCTGTCAGCTCCTCCCGCATCTCTATTCCTCCGGCCGGCCGCATCGCGGGCAGGGGCGGAGGTGGCTGTGTGCTGTCTCGACGGTCTCCTCATGGAACTCCCTGTGGATGGCCGTACAGGCGGGATCGCTGTGGTATCGGTCTCCGTCGGGAGCTACCAGCACCATGCCCTCGGAAGCCGGATGACAGACCTCACAGGGGTAATAGATGTGGCCGTCGTTGGCTCTGAGCTCTGAGAGCTGCTCTGCCGGGACAAGGCGCATGTCCGGGTGCAGGTAGGGGCACAGGGGATCGGTATGATAGACGACCCCTGTTCTTGCGACATATACGGTGTCCTCTCCGCCGTGACCCGGTACGGTCTCGATCCGGAAACTGCCCGGCTCGTATCCCACCCACGCATGTCCGAAACAGACCGCTTCCATAAAGAATCCTCTGTAGGCGACCACAGGGATGAAGGGACGCACTCTGTACCGGGCATGCAGCTCTACCAGGCCTCCGTCCGTGAGAACGGAGGAGCCCAGGTAGGAGATCATTCCCTTCAGCGGGCTGTTCTTCAGATACTTCTCTCCGAGAAGCTGCGAGACCCTGCCCCTGACAAAACTCTCCGTCAGCGCCAGCGAGACACCTCCCGACAATTCGGACGGCTCTCCCCCGCTCCCGCTGTCAGGAGCGGCAAAACTCTGATAATAAGCATATTCCCGCACCTGATCCCCCGCCTGCTGCAGGGCAGCCGTCAGACGGCCCTGGAATCGCAGGATCTCGATGAAGAACAGGATATTCATGACAAAAAACAGGAAGATCGGGACCACCATGGCCGCCTCCAGCGTCATGCTGCCTTCCGGATCCTCTCCGGTCCTCCATTTCTCAATCATAACCCACCGTCATCTCCACTTCCCAGGTCTCCCCGGTCGAACTCTTCACTTCCGTCTGAAAAGACAGGATATCGATGCACTGATCGATCCGGAAGCTGTCCCCGTGGGGCGTCTGCCGGATCTCCATCTCGATCACGTCCATAAGACGCCGCGTCTTCAGGGATCCTCCCTCCAGGTACAGCAGCCCCCTGAGGTGATCCCGGTAGTCGAATCCCTCGGTATATGTCCCGGTCCGGCTCCTCCCCTCCGGAGTCAGCAGGTCCGTCAGCGATGTCTGCCAGTTCTCCGGTGTCTTGACGAGAGGCACTCTGCCGCCTTTCATCAGTGTCCTGACATCCACCACGGTCTCCAGATAGGCCCACCCGAACAGAAGGGCTGTTTTCAGCGGTTCCTTCAATTCCGGGTTGAACAGCACAAGAGAGACGGCCGCTGCTACAGCGCCTGCTCTGGCCTTTCTGCCTTCATCGCCGAACAGGCAGGTGCAGTTCAGCCCTCCCCGCAGCAGCATCAGTCTCTCGGCCACCACCTCCAGGTTGGCGCGATCCGTTCCGCGTCCGCCCAGGATATATTCCACCTGGCAGCGCAGGGGGGATTCGCTGCGCGCCTCGTGCAGCAGGTCGCCGCATTTCTCCAGGATGTACTCGTCAAAGAGCAGTTCGTCCGCCTGCGGATAAGCGTGGGAATTGGTCTGGACGGCTCCCGTGCCTCTCTGCAGTACTCTGTGGGATGGCAGTCCTGCCACTTCCAGGCTCCCTCCCGAGGGTATCCCCGCCGCACCGTAGACCTGCCGGAGGATGGGCTGCTGCATGAACTCCTCCGCGGCCGACAGCAGCCTCTGCGGCAGTGTCTCCGACTCTTCCGGCGTCTCCGGAGTACCACTGTCGGACCCTTCAGCCGCTTCTTCCTGCTCCTCCCTGGCCTTCTCGCCCTTGTCCAGCTGCTCGCGCAGGGTCTCGGCATTCTCCTCCCGCTGCCTCATCCATCTCTCTGTATCCAGCTCCAGTCCGTGCCATCGGTCGACAGTGACCAGTGCGGCTGCAGCCCAGGAGCCGGCAGGATCCGCGGACATATAGGCATACACCTGCTCTCTCAGGGACCTGCCTCCGTCATCGGACGCAGCCCGTGTACCTGTGATCCGCACCTCGCCGGTCCGGAGGGTGTAAAAATGCGTGCCTCCCGTCCCCTCCAGATTCTTCTCCAGATAGAAGCACAGATGCGCCGCCACGGAAGCCGTACCGGGCGTACTGTCGCCCGCGTACGCAGTATCCACATAAAAGAGATCATATCTCTCCTGGAGCTCCCGGTGGAACTCCGCCAGCACACTGTCCGAGGCGATCTGTGCGCCGCAGGCAGTCCTGAGCCTGGACGTGCCCGCCGCGGAAAAATGGATCAGGATCAGCAGCAGGGGCAGCAGGACGGCGACGGTGAGGGACATGTATACGGTGAGATACCCGCTCTCCGGGGTGCCGCAGGCACCCCGGAACGCACACTTTTCCCCGATCCGATCCGGTCCTCTCCTGTCAGGAGATGAAGCGGTGCACCACATCGCCCGTGCCCCCCTGTGAAAGGATCGTATTGCTGTCATTGCTGATCTTCTGGAAGATCTTTTTCACCAGATCATTCAGCTGCTTCTTGAAAATAACGACCAGTCCCACCAGTACGACCATGATGAGAATGACCTCCACCGTTCCCATGCCTTCCTCATCCGCGAGGAATCTACGGAACTCTCCTGCCATTCTGCCTCCTTTCCGGACAGCGCTGTCTGTGCGCGATGTCCTAAACCGTAAAACTGAGATATGCCGGGATCATGATGATCAGCATCGTGACTGCCAGCATCATGACCATCGGGACCAGCAGTTTGGTCTCCGCCTCCTCTCCGCGTACTTTGGCCGTGATCCGCCTCTCCCGGTAAGCCTCTCCGGCTTCCCGGTGCAGAACGCTCAACAGGGTCCTGTTGCCCTTCCGAAGATTCTGCGCCAGCAGGGATGACAGCCTCGCATACATGCTGCCGCGACACCGGGATCCGAAATGAACATACGCTTCCGCTTCAGGGACCCCGCTCTCGACCTCTCTGTTCAGGAGCAGGATCTCTTCTCCCAGATAGCGCTCTTTTTCTCCCCGGAGGCGCCCGTCCCGATAATCATCACCCAACTTGATAAAGATATTGCGCAGGCTCATGCCTGCCCCCAGATACATGGCCAGCCTGCTCACCAGCACCGGATAGTCCTCCCGCAGCTGCCGCTCCCGGAGGAGGGCCTCTCTGTGCAGCTTCCTGTCGGAGAGAGGCGCGTAAGCCGCCGCAGCCAGCAGGGCCGTCAGGAACAACAGGACAGCGGAACCGTCCCCGGCTTCCGACCACCGGATCGGTCTCTCGTCCGCCCCCATCTCCTGCGGCAGTTCCAGATAAGGACTGTCCCTGGTATCCCTGTCCCGGGCTTCCAGAAGCGCCGCCAGCTGTCTCTGCAGCAGGCTCTGCGGATCCTCCTCCGGCGGAAAGACCACCAGTCTGTATACCGCTTCATAGCTGCGCACACCGCTGCTGTCCTCCGCTGTGAGGATCGCCGTAAAGTTTACTTCGCGTCCGCCGGCAAGCTCTTCCCGTCCCATGATCATGCCTTCGTCAGACAGGACTTCCGGGGCATCGGACTCCCAGCGGATCCGGAAGGGGTACCCTTCCACATCATTTACTGCCGCCACGTCCCGGGTGATCCGGTCCGCCGTCCCGTTGTCACCGAGAAGCACCCTCCCGAGTTCTTCGGTCAGTTTCTCTGCCAATGCGTCCATCTGTACCGGCGTATACCTGCGGGCCGAGACCGTCACCGGCACATCGATCGCCTCCGAATCTCCTACTCTGGCTGTGAGGATCTCCTCCCGCCCGGTCCCGCCGTAGGCATCCCTCTCCAGCCTGAACGTCTCCTGTTCCAGCGTCCTGTCCCTCCACAGGGACTGCAGGACCGCGGCGCCGGCCAGAAGGCTCCCCAGAAGCAGGATACACAGGATGTGACATATCTTCCGGATCTCATAGATCTCGGCTCTTCCTTCCGCGCGCCGGGAGGGATACAGGAGTGCCAGGTCTGCCGCGGCGCCGGCTCTCCGCCCGGTCCCTGCCGTTCTCGTTATCCTGTAAAGAAACGCTCCCGTCCGCAGCAGAGGCGGGCGGTCCTCCCCGTCCGGAAGCCGCGGAACAGGTTCCCTGCGGCTCAGGAGCAGCAGGACCCCGGTACTGAGAGGTACCGCAGCAGCGCACAACAGCCCGGCCCATAACTCGCTCATGGAACGCCTCCTTTCAAAAAGCACTGCGCAGGATCCTGCTGCCCAGCTCCATGGCCCAGACACAGACTGCCAGACAGAGGGTCATGAACAGGACCCCGCCCATATTGTGATAGAGGACATCGAAAAAACCGGGCGTCACCGCGCTGATATAGGCGATGATCAGAAAGGGGACCGCGTTCATGATCCGCTGTTCCATCATGCGGTTGGCCAGAGCCGCCGCGATCTCGTTCTCTGCTTCCATCCTCTCCCGGATCAGCTCCGCGCTGCGCTGTGTGATCCCCTCCATATTCCCGCCCCTGCGCTTGCTGATGGCAAAGACCTGCGCGTACTCCTTCACTTCTTCGATCCCGGTCCCCGCGGCAAAGGCTGACAGCAGATCCTCCAGCGGCACGCGGCTGTCCAGCCCCGCACAGATCCTGTAGAACGCGCGGGTGATCGGTGCCCGTTCTCCGAAGCGCACTTTCATCTCCCTATAAGCGTCCCGGAAGGCATTCTCCGGAGATGCTCCTGCCTGCAGGGCAGTCACGGCCGCATCCAGTGCCTCCACGAACTGCTCCGCCAGCTCCCGGTCCCTCGTCCGCTGCATCTCCTCCCTGCTCCTGAGCGCCAGAAGACAGCTCACCGGCAGCAGCGGCAGCAGCGCCCACCCGCTCCTGTAAAACAGCAGAGCGGCCGAGGCTTCAAAGAGCACTGCAGGCAGCAGATACCTCGGATCTTCCGCTGCCATCGAACGCAACCCCTGCAAGGCGCATTTTATCCGTGACCACGATATCCTCCACTTTCTCCCAATCCCCGGTGATCTTTCCATCCGAGACCCCCTTTTCTGTAAAGCGGTATAACGTGTGCATCCTGATCTCTCCCCGTTCCGTTCCCAGCACCTGCGCGACTTCCAGCAGTTTCCTGCTCCGGTCCCGCAGCCTGCCCAGAAAGACCACGATATCGAGAGCCGAGCCGATCTGTCCGCGGATGGCTCCCAGCGGGAGGTCCACGGCTCCCATGAGGACCATGGTCTCCAGCCTGCTCATCATATCCCTGGCCGAATTGGCGTGTCCGGTGCTCATCGACCCGTCATGCCCTGTATTCATAGCCTGCAGCATGTCGATGGCCTCCGGTCCTCGCACCTCCCCGACGATGATCCGGTCAGGCCTCATCCGCAGGCTGGCCCTGATCATGTCGCGGATAGTGACGGCACTGCAGCCCTCCTCCCGCGCGGACCGCGCCTCCAGCCGCACTAGGTCTTCGATGCCGGGGATCTGCAGCTCCGCGTTGTCCTCGATGGTGATCACCCGCTCGCCGGGATCGATGTAAGCGCACAGGGCACTGAGAAAGGTAGTCTTGCCTGCCCCTGTTCCCCCGCTGATGAAGATATTCAGCCCGGCGCGCACACAGTCCGCCAGCAGATCCTTCACCTCCGGTGACAGCGCGCCCATGCGCAGCAGGTCTTCCATGCTCAGGGGCGTCTTCGGAAACCGCCGGATCGTCAGGACCGGCCCGCAGAGAGAGACAGGCGGCAGAACGACGTTCACTCTCGACCCGTCCCTGAGCCGGGCATCGGCTATGGGGGATGCGGCATTGACCGTCCGGTCGCAGTCCGCAACTATGGTCTGCACTATATCCCCCAGGCGCTGTTCCGAGACAAAACCTCCCGGGCAGCGCTCGATCCTGCCCGCGCGCTCCAGAAACACCGCCGATGGTCCGTTCACCATGATCTCCGTGACTTCCGGATCCTGGAGCAGTTCCTCCAGGATGTCCAGTCTCCGTATGGAATGGAAGAGCTCCCTGTGGAGCTGTTTTCGCTCCGATACAGTCAGGCAGCTCTCCGCGGCCGCTTCCATGATCACGTCGTCGATCAGACCGGAGACCTCCTCGTCCGAAGTCTCCCGGGAGAAATCGATCCTCTCCACGACCCGCGCACGCAGCTCCTCCCTGCGGCTCACAGACAGTGTGTCTCCTCCTCCAGCTGTCCTCTGACCCATGCCCTGATCTCCTCCGTTCTCAAACCTTCTGTCCTGTGCGCGGGAAGCGGGACCATGCGGGCCGCGCTCCACACATCCTCGGCGCCGCAGGTCTGCAGGATCCCGCGAAAGCGGCGCAGTTTGGCCCGGCATGTCTCCTCCCCGCTCTCCGGGATCCAGAGTCTGTCGCAGCGTCTCAGCAGGTCCAGAAAGCCGTCCGCATGTTCCGTCAGATCCATGACCAGCTCCTCACAGTCTGTCAGTTCAGACAGGGCATCCAGAAATGTCTGCCATTCTTCCCCCGTGACGCTCCTCAGCTCCAGCCAGGAGCGCATGGGAGGGAGCAGGCCCAGACCCTCCTCCGTGACCGTCTGAAGCAGGACCTGAGACGCAAATCGTTCCCTGGAGCACTCGCTGAAATAGACCAGATCGGCCAGAGAGCCCCGGAAGGGCAGCTCCAGGCCGCTGCAGGGCTCCATGCTGAGATAGAGCGTCTTCTTCTCTTCGCTCAGGATCCTGCCCAGAGCCAGTGCCGTACCGGTCCGCAGGCATCCTCCTGAAGGTGCATAGACCCCGCTGATCCGCAGGGGACCCGCGGCATGGCTCCGGCCGGGCAGCATCGGCCCGCTCTCCAGATAGAGCCTGCGGGCGGCTTGCAGGATCTCCTCCGAGGAGATATACTTGCCCATCGATGCGGAGGCCTCGCTGTGCACATCAGACAGTCCCTCCCTCAGAAGCAGCAGGGGACCATACTCCCCGGCCGCACCGCTCTCTTCCAGAGCGGTGTCCGTGATGATCAGCAGGGCCGTGTCCTGCGGGGGGCTCAGTTCTCTGAGCCGCCCCGGCTCGGTGCAGGCTCTTACCTCACAGGGGAGGTCCCCTCTTTCGTAGAAGTACTCCATCAGCCGCAGCGCATAACCGCGCTCCTGATCACAGATAGTAATGGACCGGCTCATATCCTCTCCCCCCGACAGGCGGTCCTACACGCCGCCCAGACTGCTCCACACGCGCTCTCCGAGGTCCGGGACCAGGACCACGATCATGGCAGCGACCGCGATGGGAACGGCAAAATGAACTCTTGCTCTGATCCCGTGTCCCGTCAGCAGCTGCCCCGCTGCCGGTACAAGGCTCAGGACAAATGCGGTCGCTATGCAGAGGACAAGATCCGCCGGCGTCATGAACATGGCCAGTGCGGCCAACAGCTTGATGTCCCCCGCTCCGAGTCCCCGCAGCTCCCACAGGGGAAACAGCAGGAGCACCGCTGCGGCAGCAGCCAGGAGACGCCCGGGCAGCTGTTCCAGCCGGCCGCGGGCTGCCAGGAACAGGACGCCGGTCACGAACAGGCTCAGGGATGCTGCGTTGGGTATCTTCCCCTTTCGGAGATCCGTATATGCGCAGTTCGTCAGCAGAAGGAAAAGGATGCTGGTCTCCGCCGCTCCCAAATAGTCCATGTTTTCGCCTCTCTTCTATCATTATTCCGATACGTCTATCCGTTCTCTATGGAACGTAAACACAGTATACACGATCCGCTTTTACGATGCAAGAGATAATTTTAAATAGTTTTCATCAGCACCCCTTGTCCGGGGTCGGGATGCGAAAACACCGCTTTCTGCGGCCGGAAGCAGCCTCAGCCGGCAGTTCCTGTTGCGCGGAAAGTGGCGTTCCTCTATAATGGAGCCAGTATCAATCTCTTCTTTCATGAATGGAGGAAACCATGCAGAAATATGAATGTGATGTCTGTGGATATGTCTACGATCCCGAGGTCGGCGATCCGGATAACGGCATCGAGCCCGGTACCGCTTTCGAAGATCTCCCCGAGGATTGGGAATGTCCCATGTGCGGCGTAGGCAAGAGCGACTTCTCACCCGCCGAATAAGTTCCAGAGCAGTTTTCGAAAAAAAAGAACTGCGGCAGTGATCACTCACTGCCGCAGTTTCTTTTTTACTTCCTGTCAGCGGTCGCTGCAGGTATCATTTGCGATTGAATGCGCCAAAGCCGGGGTACTGTGCACTGTCGCCCAGAGCCTCTTCGATGCGGAGAAGCTGGTTGTACTTGGCGACGCGCTCGGACCTGGAAGGGGCGCCTGTCTTGATCTGGCCGGTGCACAGGGCGACCGCGAGATCAGCAATGGTGGTGTCCTCGGTCTCACCGGAACGATGGGAGACGACAGCGGTCATGCCGGCCTTGTGAGCCATCTTGATGGCCTCGAGGGTCTCGGACACGGAGCCGATCTGGTTCAGTTTGATCAGGATGGAGTTGCCGGCGCCGAGGGAGATGCCCTTGGAAAGTCTCTCGGTGTTGGTGACGAACAGATCGTCGCCGACGAGCTGGCACTTGCCGCCCAGTCTCCTGGTCATCTCGACCCAGCCTTCCCAGTCCTCCTCATCCAGACCGTCTTCGATGGAATAGATGGGATACTTGTCGATCAGGCTCTCCCAGTGATCGATCAGCTCTGCGGAGGTGAAGTCCTTGCCGCTCTTCTTCTGATGATAGAAGCCCTTGCCCTTGGGGCTCTTCCACTCGGAGGAGGCGGCGTCCATGGCCAGGACAAAATCCTTGCCGGGCTCATAGCCGGCGGTCTTGATGGCGTCGAGGATCAGCTCGATGGCGGCCTCATCGCCTTCGGGCTTGTTGGGGGCAAAACCGCCCTCATCGCCGACGGCGGTGACATCGCCGAGAGCCTTGAGGTTCTTCTGCAGTGCGTGGAAGACTTCTGTGCACCAGCGGAGGCCCTCACGGAAGGTGGGAGCGCCGACGGGCATGATCATGAACTCCTGGGTGTCGACGGAGCTGTCAGCATGCGCGCCGCCGTTGAGGATGTTCATCATGGGAACGGGAAGCTTGGTGGCCTGCAGGCCGCCGAAGAAACGATACAGCGGAATGCCGAGGGCCTCGGCCGCTGCCTTGGAAGCCGCGATGGAAACTGCCAGGATCGCGTTGGCGCCCAGGTTGGACTTGTCCTTCGTGCCGTCCAGGTCCAACATGATCTTATCGACAGCATAGATGTCAAAAGCATCCACGCCTTCCAGGGCGGGGGCGATCTTCTCATTGATGTTGGCGACCGCCTTGGAGACGCCCTTGCCGCCGAATTTGCTCTTGTCGCCGTCGCGGAGCTCGAGGGCCTCGAACTCACCGGTGGACGCGCCGCTGGGAGCTGCGCCTCTTCCGACGGTGCCGTCGGCGAGAGTCACTTCCGCTTCCACTGTCGGATTGCCGCGGGAGTCGATGATCTCACGGCCGATGACTTTTTCGATCTGCATATAGTCCATGGTTTCTCCTTTCTCCGCCTGCGTCATGTTCCGGCAGGCAGGTTCGGTCCGCTGTGTCTCTATTGGGATCTGTCTCAGGACAGCCCGAGCTCTGCGTTGACGTATTCACACACCTCATCAGCATCCATGCCGTGGACCATGCACGCATCCGCGAGAGATTCCATCTGCGAAGCGGGGCAGCTCACACAGCCCATGCCGCAGTTCATCAGCGCGAAAGCCGCATCCGGATGCGCGCGCAGGATATCGCCGACAAGCATGTCGGTCGTGATCTTCTCAGTATTCACTTTCTGTTCCTCCTTATGAAAAG
>CAMOJW010000071.1 GCA_946617225.1 uncultured Lachnospiraceae bacterium | reverse complement strand
GCTCATGTAGTGACATCAGGAGACTTGTTGAGGCTCAGGCGTCATTACAGTTACTGAATCTCAGCTCATAGAGTGACTTTTCACGCGGCAGATATTACGTTCACCAGCCTCCCTCTCTGGCCTCCTTGGAGGCAGAGCTGCGTCAGCAGCTCTTGCCAATAAAACACCATCTTCCGGGGCAGCTGTCAAGGACGCCTCCGGCGAGGTACACCGGTTCCTTGACAGCTGCCCCGGAAGATGGTCAACTCGAATCCGTTCAGGGCTTACTTCTTCAGATCCTCCTTCAGGATATACACCGGCCTGTCTTTGGTCTCTGTGTAGTTCTTGGCCAGATACTGGCCCAGGACGCCCACGCTGAGGAGCTGGATACCCGACAGGAGGAGCAGCAGCGAGCACAGGGTGGGGAAACCCGCCACGGGATCGCCCCATATGAGGGTCTTGATGACGACCACCAGCATCAGCAGGATGGAGATGGCGAACAGGACGATCCCGAGCACCGAGGAGATGATCAACGGCTTGTCGGAAAAGGACATGATCCCGGAGAAGGCGTACCGCAGGAGCTTCCAGAAGTTCCACTTGGACTCGCCCACCGTGCGCTCCTCCACCTTGTAGGGCATCAGATATGTCTCAAATCCGACCCAGGCAAAGATGCCTTTGGAGAAGCGGCACTTCTCCGGAAGGGAGACGATCGCGTCCACAACGCAGCGGCGCAGCAGGCGAAAATCGCTGGCCGCCTGCGCGATCGGCACGTCCGAGAGGCTGTCGATCACTTTGTAGAAGCAGCTTTTGACAAAAGACATGAACGCGCCTTCCTTGCGCTGCTCCTGATAACAGGCCACGGCATCATATTCGGGATGCTCCTCGAGGATATCCAGCATCTGCAGGATGTACTCCGGCCGCTGCTGCAGGTCGGCATCGATGATCGCGGTGAAATCTCCCTGCGAGGCACGCAGCCCGGCCAGGAGGGCAGCCTCTTTGCCGAAGTTCCTGGAGAAACTCAGGACCCTGACGGCGTAGGGGGAGGTCTCGTAGATCTCATGGAGACCCTGGAGGGTCCCGTCGCGGCTGCCGTCGTTGACAAAGATCAGTTCGGTCTCTCCGAGAAGGTCCGCCCGGGAGGGATCTCCTCCCAGGACTCTCACTGTCTCCTCATAGAATCTTTGGACATTGCCCTCTTCGTTGTAGCAGGGCACGATCACGGATAGTTTCATCGTTTTTACTCCACTGTGCGGCTGAATATCGTTTTCCCCTGAGCTGTCCGCTGTTTCTGTGTCGTTATCACGCCGGACTGCCCTTTATTTCCGGAACACAAGGAACTTGCTGATGAAATAATTGCCCACGATCACAAGGAACTGGGTGGAGATCTTGGCTACCATCTCGTGCTGGTGCAGGATCGTGTAGACCAGATAGAAGCCGCCGATCTCGATGCCCATGGTCACGAGCCGGCCGCCGACGAATTTGCCCGCCTCAGCGGCCAGTTCCGCGAGGTTCGCGCAGTGCGTGCGGAAGACCACGATCTTGTTGGCGGCATAGGCAAAAGCGATGGCGCAGATGATGGAGATCACGTTGGCGGTATTGGCTTCCACGTGCAGGATCTCGCACAGAATGGCAAAGACCGCCATATTCACCAGGGTGGTGCATCCTCCTATGAACAGGTAGCGGATGACCTCCGAACCGATGAGTTTATTGATCAGGTTTTTCATTGTTCTCCTCTTCCCGTGCGGCTGCGGCTCTGCGCGCCGCCCGGCGGGCCTGTTTCCTCCTCATGCGCTCCCTGCGGGCGATCTGCCGGCGCAGGATCTCAAAAGCCGTGAGCAGTACGATCCCCAGGAGAGTCGTGATGATCCCGCTCCGCAGCTTCGGGATGGTGTAGCGCAGTTCGACCTCGTTGAGGCCCTCTTCCAGCGGTACCGTCAGCATGCAGTAGGCAAAACGCTCCGTGGGCACCTTGCGTCCGTTAACAGTGACGGTCCACCCGGTGGAACGGGGGATGGTCAGCATCAGTCTCTGGCCCTCCGCAGCCTCCGCGGTGCAGGTGATATGGCCGTTCTCCACCACCAGGTCCGAGGCTCTGCCTTCCCGGAGCTTCCGGGTGACGGCCCCGAGTTCGTCGAGATCCAGGGCATAGAACTCCTCTTCCGTGAGTGTCAGCGGCTCCTCCGTCTCCAGTTTCACGAAGGTGTCCACGGAGGAGGACCAGGGCACATAGAACACGGAGGGGGACAGCCAGCGGGCGTACCCCTGGGACATGGAGCTGTTGACGGTCAGGGTCCCGTTCAGGAAATCTTCCCAGACCAGGTTCCCGTAGATCGATACGTTGCCCTCCGGCGCGGCCAGTTTCCAGTAGGCCGTGTGATCGCCGGCAGTCTGCCGGACTGCATCCACAGGCCGGTACAGGACCGTCCGGGTCCCGGAGAGGGTGCTGAACAGTTCGTTCTGATAGGTGAACGGATCGTGGTAGGACTGCAGCGGCATCTCCTCCCCGCTGTAGACAAAAGCCAGCGGAAGCGCGTACGGGTTCTCATAGACCGTTTTGCCGTTGTAGGTGCCCAGTCCAGGCACGCGGGTCAGGCCCTTGATGGGGTGGTCCGAGAGCACATATTTGATCCCCAGGAGCGCGTCCGTGGAGACGATGGATGTGTTCACCACGTTGATGCAGCTTCCTTCCGCCCTGTATCCCATGCGGTCCATGAACCACAGCACGTCGTTCTCCGGCGTGGAGGTGTAGCTCGCCGCCGAGGGATAATTGTAGGCCAGGGAATCATTGAAACAGGCAGTCATGCCGTTGCTGTCGTAATAGCGTCCGCGGGTCTGCGAGATCCGGTAGAACCCGGTATCCCTGGCGCGGATCTCCGCGATCTGCGCCTGCTGCTGCGCGGAATAGCTGCGGTACTCTTCAGCGGAATCCGAAGAAAAGCGGTTCAGCAGGACCACGCTGTTGAGCACGAGTTCAAAGACGGTCAGCACCGCGATGGCCGTCCCGCAGATAAAACGGAGGCGGCGATGTCCCTTGCCCCGCATGCCGGCGGGGAGCAGACACAGCACGGAGATCACCAGGAGCATACAGACGCTGAGGGCGATGTGGGCCGCTCCGCCGGCAGGCTCCAGCGCCCAGAGGCCCACCATCAGGATGGCCGCCGCCACTGCCGACAGGAGGGCTGCGATGACCTTCCCGAGCTGCAGATGCATGCTGCCGATGCTGATCCCGGTCTCCTCCCTTGCGGTCGTCCAGGGCCTTGCGGCCAGCCATGCCCCCGCAAGGAACAGGACCGCCATACTGCCTATGTAGCCGTGGCGGTACCAGTAGCTGTTCACTCCCTGGAACAGGGAGAATACATAGAACAGGGGCTGCCAGTAGAAGGTGAGCAGTGTCACCAGGAGCAGCCCTGCTCCGAGGAGCCTCTTCCTGACGGAATAATGCCTGCAGGAGAAAAAGGCCAGACATCCGAAGAGCGCCAGGCTGCTGCAGAACAGCGCGGCACTGGATTTGGTGCTGACCGCCCCGATACTGAAATCGCGGAAGAAGTTCAGCAGGTTGCCCCGCATGCGGTTGATCAGGTAGACCTCCGGATAGAAGCCGTCCCCTTTGCCCCTCCTGAGGACCGCCACCGTCGGGAAGAACAGCGCGGCACTCAGCATCACGCCTATCCCCATGGACAGGCAGAAGCGGATGGCCGCCATCAGAAAGCGGATGACCGGCTGCAGCATCAGGACCGCGCCTCCGAGGCGGTCACCGCCTGACCTCAGTTCGTCCGCCTTGTCCCGGAGCATCTTCCAGGTCCTGCCGGTGATCTCCTCCCGCTCCGTGCGCCAGAGAAGGTACTCGAACAGGAACCAGACCCCCGCGTACAGGCAGTTCATACCGCCCGTGTACCAGTTGAACAGGATCGACAGGCCCACGCACAGGGAGAGGCGGAGGATCCTGCCCTCCCGCACCAGTTCGTATACGCCCAGGAGGATCAGCGGCAGCATGTACACGCCGTCCAGCCACATCACGTTGCTGCACTGGGTCAGATTGTACGACATCAGCGAATAGCCCGCCGTCAGCAGCACGCCCTGCCATTCCGGGATCCTGTCCCGGAACCGCTTCTGCAGGAACCAGGAGAAGGTGGCTGCAGCTGCGGAGAGCTTGAGCGTCACCAGCAGGTTCAGCAGGGAGTTCATCTGCGTCCTGGCAAAAAACACCGCCAGCAGGTTGAAGGGAGACGCCAGATAATAGCTGAACAGGCCTATGGCCGGCATGCCCAGACCGGAGGTGAAAGTATATCCGATGGTATTCTTACCCTCCAGGACGTCCTTGTAATAGGAAAAGAAATCCAGATACTGGATCCGCGCGTCCGCCGTGGCCAGGGTCCGTGTCCCGTAAGGCGCGTACCGGAAGATCATCAGAAACAGCTGCAGAATGCAGAAGGTCAGAAAAAAAGAGATCAGGACCAGCTGGAGCCTGCGCCACCTGCTGATCTTCTCTCTTTTCCGGTTCTTTCTGTTCTCTCTGTTCACTGCCATGTACACGTCCTCGATCCCAGATACTGTCACCTGTACATCTTAACACCAAAAGCAGCTGTTTAAAAGGGCGGAAACACGGCAGAGGAGTTTTCTGACGATCTGAGCCCCCGCCGCTCCACGGACGCGGTCAGGAAAACAGCACTTTGAATACGGAACCGCGGCCCTCTTCGCTCTGTACTTCGATCCGCGCATTGTGCGTCATCGCTGCGTGCTTGACGATGGAGAGGCCGAGGCCCGTGCCGCCCACCTCCTTCGAGTGGCTCTTGTCCACGCGGTAGAACCGCTCGAAGATCCGCTCCTGATCCTCCTTCGGGATGCCGATGCCCGTGTCGGACACCGTCAGGACGGCGGATCCGTCCTCGGAGTTCTCGATCTTCACGGAGACGCTCCCTCCGGGCACATTGTATTTCAGCGCATTTTCCGTGAGATTGTACACGATGCTGTAGAGCGCGTGCGGGATCCCTCTGCGGAGCACCGGCCTGTCGGGGGCCGGTCCCAGTTCCAGACGGACGCCCGCTTCCCTGGCCGTCTCCGCCAGTGCCTCCACGGCGGAGGAAGCCACCTTATACAGGTCCGTGAGCTCCCACTTCATGCCCACGCCGCCGCTGTCCAGGCGGGACAGGGCGATGATATCTTCCACCAACTTGGTCATCCGCATGGCCTCGGCCCGGATCTTGCCGGCAAAGACCTTGATATCCTCGTCCCGGACCATGCCGCTCTCCAGCAGTTCCGCGTATCCCGATATGACGTGGAGCGGTGTCTTCAGTTCATGGGAGGCGTTGGCGGTGAACTCCTGCCTCATCAGAGAAGTCCTCTCCAGTTCTTCTGCTGCTCTGTCCTTGTCCGTCATGTCTGCTCCTCTGCCCTCCGGGGGCTGTCTCCCGCCGGCCTGTTTTGCGTCTGCCCCGGCCCGTCACTCCGCTTTCCGGAGGTCCGCCCTGTCTATCAGATAGCCCGCACCGCGGATCGTCCGGATCAGGTCGCCGCAGGGGCCCAGTTTGGTCCTCAGCGTGCCGATGTGGACGTCCACTGTCCGCGTGCCGCCGCCGTAGTCAAAATCCCAGACCAGCTGCAGCAGCCTGTCCCTGGAGAAAACTATCCCCGGATTCTCCATCAGGAGCTTGAGCAGCTCGAATTCCTTGCGGGTCAGGGAGATCTCCGTGTCCCCCGTTCTGACGACATGGGCCGAGCGGTCCATGGAGATCGGCCCGCAGACCAGGAGGTCGTTCTCCCCCTGCGGCTGCGCACGGCGCAGGACCGCCTTGATCCGGGATACCATCTCCAGCATGCCGAAGGGTTTGCTCAGATAGTCGTCCGCGCCGAGATCCAGCCCCGTGACGCGGTCATATTCACTGCCCTTGGCGGTGGCCATGATGACGGGGAGCCGCTCCGTCCTGGCGGAGCTGCGGAGTTTCTTCAGGATCGTGATCCCGTCCTCCCCGGGCAGCATGATGTCCAGCAGGACCAGTTCGGGGAGCTCCCTGTCCATGGCCTCCCAGAAGGCCCTGCTCTCCGAGAAGCCTTCAGCGCTGAAACCGGCCAGCTGGAGCGTATATAACATGAGCTGTTGGATGCTTTCTTCGTCTTCCAGGCAATAGATCATATTCCCTCCGTGTGCAGTCCCTGAGATGACCGGTCACTCCCCCGTGAAGGCGCCGATCCTGTCTGCGACATTCTTCTGGATATTCCTGTAGAAGAACGTCAGGTCATATAAATGGTAGTCGCCCTTGTGCAGGACTCCGCTGTCGGTGGCCAGCAGCTGCTCCTGACCGTCGATGCCGGTGACCAGGAGCTTGCCGGTCTTCTCGTCCAGCCATGCGCCGCAGTAGGCGGGGATCTCCTCGGTCACCTTGCCGTAGGTGTTGACGTTCGCATAGCCGAGGTTGGAGGAGGGATCGGCTTTGGTGGAGTCCGTCTTCCAGTTCAGGGGATTGATGGCATATTCGTGGGTGTCCGGGAGCTCCGCATTCTCGTCCATGACGTTGAAGCTGACGACGACGCCTGTATCCGTCTCTCCCTGCGCCATTTTCACGTAAGGCGCCTGTTCCAGATAGCGGTCCGTAAAAGCAGTCCCGATGGCATAAGCCGCCACCAGATCCCCGCTGAAAGCCGGGTCCTCACCGAACTCTTCCATCAGCCGGGCGATCAGGAGGGCTCCCTGGGAGTAGCCAAACAGCACGAAAGGCCTGCCTTCGCCCAGGTTCTCCCTGTAGTAGAGAAAAGCGTCGCGCACGTCCTGATAAGCCTGGTCCAGATAAGGGTTCCGGAACTCTCCCGCCGGGATGGTGGCGGGCAGCCTGCCGTCCTCTTCCAGGGCAGCGCCGATGGTCATCTGCCGGTACAGAGGTATATAGACGTTGCCCGCATCGGCCACGAGACCCCTCTCCATGTTGCAGGTCAGGGTGAAGCGCAGCACGTTGCGCAGGTTGTAGACGTCCTCGTTGTCCGCGGTCAGCCTCTTCATGTTGACCGAGGGCATGACCATGAAAATGTCCGCTTTTTTGTCCGGGGAGACGGGTCTCTCCACCCAGAGGTCGTCCCTGGCATAATCCAGCGGACGGAAGATCCGCTTCAGGTCATAGACATAGACCTCGTGGATCTCCTCCGTGTACCCCTCGTAATAGCCGGTCACCATCCCCTGCACGATGCGGGAGCCCCGGTTGTAGCATACCAGCATCTGCAGTCGGTCCTGGTCGAAAGAGATCCCCTCGATCTCCCCCTGCAGGACCACGTCGTCCAGCGTATAGACCGGCACCACATCCCACGCGGGCTGTGACAGGTCCACACGGCATCTGTACACGTGGTCCGGAGCCTTTTCGTCCGCGCTGCCGTCGTCCGCGGTGAGATAGATCCAGCCGTCAAAATAGGCGGCCCCCTGGATCCACTGCGGAGAATCCTTCAATTCGATCTTGCCGGCATAGGCGCCGGTCTTCATGTCATAACGGTACAGATACCGCCCGCTCTCGTCCGCCGCCCAGCTGCAGAGCCAGACCGACTTGTTGTCGGGATCCACGGCGATGCCGGAGCATTCCGTCTGTCCGCTCTCCGGGTCGAAAGGGATGGTCCGCTTCAGCTGCAGAGAAGTGCCGTCGTACACCGCGATCCGGATGTCCGAGGCCTCCCCGTCATTGAAATACTCCGCCCCGGCGTAGATCTCCCCGCCGTAAGCGTCGATATCTCCCAGATGATTGGCCGTGGTCTCCATCCCCGCGAACGGGGCGCTGTTCTCCGCGATCCTGTTCCAGTCTGCGTCGTAAGCCGACAGCGTCCCGCTGCCGCTCACATAATAGACGCCGTTCCCCCATGCGATCCCCTGCCGTCCGTCCACCTCATGGACCCCGGCCTGCGTGCACTCAAACCCCGGCAGTGCAGGACTGTCATACTCCGTCTGCGCCGCGGTGCCCTCTGCTCCGGTTTCCGCTGTTCCCGCTGATCCGGTATCCGCGCCGACTGTTCCCTCTGTTCCGGGTCCCGCGCTTTCCACTGTATCGCCTTCTGCGCCATCATCACCGTCTCCGGTCTCCGTGCCTGCCCCTGCGTCCTGCCCGGTCGCGGCACTTTGCCCGCAGGCGCCCAGCATCAGTGCTGTACACAGTGCGATGATGGTCAAGGTTCTCAACAGCGAATGTCTCATGGTCAGTTCTCCTTGTATGATTCCGGCGCGACAGCGTCTCTGATCGTACTGACAGCCCGCCGATCTGCATCCCTGCCGCCGGCCTTGTCTGCATACTTTCGACGAATTCTGCATCCTATGATAACATATTCTTCTCTCTTCGGTGGACTCACTTGAATTGACTGATAACTATCGGTATACTGATAATCAAAGACGCTCACTTGTTTTTTTATCCCGTGATATTTCAGAAACAAAGGAGGGTATTATGGGTAAATTTGTGATCAAACAGGCTAAAACAGGACCTAAATTCGACCTCAAAGCCACCAACGGGCAGGTCATCGCCAGCTCCCAGATCTACAAGGCAAGGAAATACTGTCTGGCCGGCATCCGGAGCGTCATCAAAAATGCCCCCGGCGCCAATCTCGAGGATCAGACCGTCGAGGGCTTCGAGACCCAGAAATGCCCTAAATTCGAGGTCTACACCGACAAGAAAGGCGAATACCGCTTCCGCCTGAAAGCCACCAACGGCCAGATCATCGCCACCGGCGAGGGCTACGTCAAAAAGACCAGCTGCCTGAACGGCATCGAGAGCATCCGAAAGAATAGCCAGGATGCCGCCATCGAAGACGAGGAGTAAAAAAAGCGCCGGGCTGATGCGCTCGGAATGCTCCTTCTTATGAAGACTGCGCTGCTGAGGAGCTGCCATTCCATGCATTTGACAGATGCGTGAAATGGCAGTTCTCTTTTTTGATGGCTTCTTAGCGCTTCCGTAGCACTTCTATAGCACTTCCGTAGCGCTTTCGTAGCGCTTTTGGCCTTCGTGCGCTATGCTTTTGCAACCGGAGGTTTTCTGAGGGGCTTCCGGCTTCTGCTGGCGTTCTGGCGGTGATAAAACTCTTTCTTCACCGGCCTTTTACCGGAAGCCTCGTAACAGAACTTCTATAAGAGTTCCGCATTATGTTACTATGAGAACCGGAAGCATGTGGCCCTGCCCCCAGCCGGGCAGCACAGGAAACAGCCGGCGCGAGCGCCGGCTGCAAAACAAGATCATGACAAGAAAAGAAGCCCTGCGGATCCTGGGCCTGGCGGATAGTGCCGATCCGGCGACGATCCGCAGACGATACCGCAAATTGATAAGTCAGGTGCACCCGGACGCTCTGCAGGGGAGAGCTGCGCAGGTCGAACGGGTTTTTTCCGACGGCAGCCCGCTTGCAGAACCAGAGGCAGCTGATGGCGGCAGCCCGCTTGCAGAACCAGAGGCAGCTGATGGCGGCAGCTCGCTCGCAGAACCAGAGGCGGCTTTCGGAGGTCCGGACGCGCGCCGCGTCAACCAGGCCTATACAGTCCTGCTGCACACCTCGGCGTCACGGGAAGGCTCTGCCTTCCGGCCGTGCGATGATGGAAATGGTCTGCGGGAAGATCACGGCCGCTGGGGTGCCCCGCTGAATGAGCATGCCTTCTGTTCCCGCGATGTCCTCTGCCATGCTGAAGATATGGAGGGAGAGAGTCTGGGGACTTTCGTCATCGCGCGGGGGCGGTATCTTTGGACGGCGGAGGAGGATTTTCCGCTGTTTCTGCAGAGCATCTACAGGTGCAGCCGGCTGCTGCTGGAAGAGGCTGCGGGCAGCGGCCAGGCAGAAAGCGGCCAGACACGGAGCAGCCATATAAGCGGCGGTCAGACCGAAAAAAAACATACTGGCAGCGATGAGCGCCGTCTGCAGATCCAGGGGGAGCTCGCCTATCTGCTGGCGCAGCAGTTCATCGACGCACGGTCTATGCTGCCGGCGCTGGCGGCGCAGGTCTCAGGTACGACACATGTCTCCGGCACGACACAGGCAGCCGGCACCCCACAGACTTCCGACATGATTCAGGACCCGCCTGTCTACGAGATCCCCGCCATGCTGGAGCTCTCCCCCGGGCGGCGCATGCCTGCCGGGGAAACGGTATTGCTGCCGTCCTCCCTGCGGAAGCACCGGCTGTATCTGAAAAACGCCTCCGGAGAGGAACTGGGGTACCTGTCGTTCCGGGACGACCGGCTCTATTATGTCGTCATACCCCTCTTCGAGCAGCGGCGCGTGCAGGTGAAGATCCACACATGCGGCACGGCCGGGCCTCAAACTTCCCGCGCTTCCCGGTCCTCCGCCTCCCACGCTCCCGTTTCCCGGGCCCTGTCCCTGCAGCTGCGCCTGCTCCCCGACGCCCTTGCTTCCCTGCCAGAGGACCTGAACGGGCAGATCCGGGCTCTGCTGGAGTCTTTCCGCCGGGACTGCTGATGCCGCTTGCGGCCTCCAAGAGGACCTCCGGCATCTGCAAGAACAGGCAGCTGTTGACCATTAAACAGACGTCACCACACATCCGGATATAGCAGCAGAAATGGGGTATCGCTTTTGCGACACCCCATTCTTATGTACTGTCTCTCAGACTGTATCTCCTGCGTGTACCCTTAAAATGAATCTATAATCAGCAACCTGACCGATTCCCATTCCTGGCAACTCACGTTTTTCATCACAGCTGAAGTTTTTTGTTACTGTAGTGACCTCCCGGCCTCTTCCAGCCTCTGGTCGTCACTACGGCTGATGATTTCCTGTTACTGTAGTGACCTCCGGGACTCTTCCAGCCTCTGGCCGTCACTACGGCTGATGATTTCCCGTTCCTGTAGTGACTTCCGGGCCTCTTCCAGCTTCTGGCCGTCACTGTTATGAAGTGCCCTTTGTCAAGAGGTACATTGAGTATCCAACAAGCT
>CAMOJW010000070.1 GCA_946617225.1 uncultured Lachnospiraceae bacterium | reverse complement strand
CGGTGTGCACGCCCAGATCCTTCAGGTCGCTCTCCGCGATCATCTTGCCGATGGCATTGGGCATGCCGCCGATGCCCAGCTGCAGGCAGGCGCCGTTGGGGATCTGCGCCACGACCAGCTCCGCCACAGCCTTGTCCACATCGGTGGCGGGACCGCCGGCGGGCATCTCATCCACGGGCTGGTTGTCGCTCTCGATGATCATGTCACACTGGCTGATATGCACATAAGCCTGGGCATTGCCGAGGCAGATGGGCATGGAGGTGTTGACCTCGAAGATCACCTTGTCCGCCTTGTTCACGATGGCGTCCGCGTGGCTGGCGCTGGGACCCAGGTTGAAGTAGCCCTTGTCGTCCATGGGTCCGACCATCAGGCAGGCGACGTTCAGATCGTCCCTCATCTCCTTGTAATATCTGGGAAGCTCGGAATACTTGACAGGCGCATAGAAAGCGAAGCCCTGGGCGATCGCCTTCCTCTCGATGCCGCTCATGTGCCAGCTGTTCCAGGTAAAATGATCAGCCGGATCCTGGATCTTGAAGATCTCCGGCACGTGCAGAAGGATGCCTCCACGGACCTTCACGTCATAAAGCTCGGGCATTCTCGCGGCCAGGGCCTTGTCGAAGGCCACGGGCGTATTGGCCGTCCAGTTATAATCCACCCAGTCACCGCTCTTCACGATGGCTGCCGCCTGCTCGGGTGTCACCAGTTTCTGTTTGTATTCTTCCTGATAATTCATATTCTCCTCCGCTGCCATACAAGTCCGCCTGATTGCTGCAGGGCACGTACCGCCCTTTCTTTCACAAATCTGTCTCTATTATATGCGACAGACCGCGTCCGCGTAAACAATTGGTATTATTTTGACGGCCCCCGTCAGTCGATGCCGAGCCTCTTCTTCACGAGCCCGTAGATCACGTAGGAGGCGATCACATTGAGGATGTCCGCGGTCATCTGCGCCGTCACGATCCCCATCGCCCCGAAGAGGGCGTTCAGCAGGAACAGCAGCGGCATATTCAGACACAGCTGCCGGATCACGGTCATAAGGAAAGACTCCCTTCCGCAGCCCAGGCCCTGCATATAGTGGTTCATCTGGAAGCTCAGGAACATGAAGGGCGTGGCATAGCAGCGACGCTGCAGGAACAGCGTCCCCAGGCGCACCGTCTCCGGATCCTCGATGAAGATGCGGATGATGGAGGCAGCGTTCAGGCGGTACAGGACCACGCTGATCACCGCGCAGACCACCCCTGCCAGCCGGGCTGTCCGGAAGAAATCCAGCATCCTCTCCCGGTCCCCGGAGGCGTAGTTGTAGGCGACGAGCGGCGTCATGCCGAGGCAGATGCCGATCCCGATATTCAGCGGCAGGCGCTCCGCCTTCAGGACGATGCCCACCGCCGCCAGCGCCGCGTCTCCGTAGGAGGACATCAGACGCAGCAGCACCATGTTGTTGACGTCGAAGAGGAGGATGCCGGCCGCCGCCGGAAGCCCCACCGCAAACAGTTCCCGCATCGAAGCGGCAGGGATCTTCTCGATCCGCCGGGGCAGTTCCAGGATCCCCTCCCCCCGCAGTTTCCGGTAGACCGCCAGGAAATAGATGAGTGTCACCACGTTCGAGAGCATGGTCGCGATCGCCGCCCCCAGCACCTGCCGTCCGTCCGGCAGGATGACGAACATGAAGAGCGGGTCCAGGATCACATTGAGGACACCGCCCATCCCGAGTCCGAAACCGGCCTCCCGGGAATGTCCGACATTGCGCACGAAATTGCTCATGACCTGCGACATCACGGCAAAAGGACCGCCGAGGACCACCACGACCATCAGGTATTCTCTCGCGTAATCGAAGGTGTTTTCACTGGCGCCGATGAACCGCAGCAGCGGTCCTGAGAATACAAGACAGAGCAGAGAGAAGACAAGCGATGCCCCGAGCGCCATCACAAAGCTCAGGGAGGAGACCTTCCTGGCCTGCTCCCGGTCGCCCGTCCCCATCCTGCGCACGGCCAGCGTGCCGCCGCCGACGCCAAAGAGGTTGGAGATCGCCACGCACAGCATGTACACGGTCAGGACAAGCGAAGCCGCGGCGACCATATACGGGTTATTCGTTCTGCCGATAAACCAGGTGTCTGCAATATTGTAGATCAGCGTGATCAGCTGGCTGGCGATCGTCGGGATCGCCATGCGGAGCAGTGCCTGCGGCACCGGCATGCTTTCAAACAGATATGTGGAATCCCGCCTGTTCTCTCCTTCGGACATCGTCTCCCGCTCCTGTTCCGTGATCAGTCCTTCTTTACAGTACCATTATACCCGGTGTGTCTTTTTTTGTCAGAATTCCTTTCAGTGTTGACACGTGCTATTTAATTGTGTACAATATATTTACAGACGAAGCGTCTTGCAAAAGCAACTTTTCAATGCGATGATATAATTTGGAACGATCCCTCAGAAGGATATAAGAAAGGAGTCCATAATGGTCTATCATTTTGACGAGAGCAATTTTGAAGCGGAAGTGCTGAAGAGCGAACTTCCCGTTTTTGTGGATTTTTACGCGGACTGGTGCGGCCCCTGCAAGATGATGAGCCCCGTGATCGACAAGCTCGCAGATGAGTACGCGGGCAGGATCAAGGTCGGCAAGGTGAACGTGGACGACTGCATGGATCTGGCCCAGCAGTTCAATATCACCAGCATCCCCAACATGGTGTTTATCAAGAACGGCCAGGTCGTGGACCGCGTCATCGGTGCCGTCCCGAAGCCCGCCATGAAGGCCAAATTTGAAGCTAACGCCCAGTAATCGGTAAGAGGTATCGTCATGCTCGATCTGATCATCATCGGCGCCGGCCCCGCGGGTCTCTCCGCGGCCATCTACGCGGCGCGCGCAAGGCTGAATGCAGTCATCCTGGAACAGAATTATGTGAACGGCGGCCAGATCATGGACACCTATGAGGTGGACAATTATCCCGGCCTTCCCGGCATCTCGGGCATGGAACTCTCCGAGAAGATGGCAGAACACGTGGAGCGGTTCGGTGTGGAAGTGCAGAACGCCTGCGTGGAGGATCTGGATCTCACCGGCGATATCAAGAAGGTCGTTACAGACGAGGGCGTTTTTGAGGCGCGGGCGGTGATCATCGCCTCCGGCGCCATCCATTCCCACCTGGGCGTGGACGGCGAGGAGCGCCTGGCAGGCATGGGCGTCTCCTACTGTGCCACCTGCGACGGAGCTTTCTACAGGAACAAAGAGGCCGCCGTGATCGGCGGCGGCAATGTGGCCGTGGAGGATGCGATCTTCCTGGCCAGAGGCTGTTCCAAAGTCTATGTGGTGCACCGCAGGGACGAGCTCCGGGCCGATAAGATCCTGCAGGAGCAGCTCCTGAAGCTCCCCAACGTGGAGATGGTCTGGAATTCCAACCTGAAGAGCGTAAACGGCGACAAGAAGGTGGAGTCCATCACTGTCGTCAACAAGCTGGATCAGTCCGAGCGGGAGATCCAGCTGAGCGGCTGCTTCATCGCCGTAGGTATCGAGCCCCGTTCCGCTTTTGCCCGGAACCACATCGCGACAGACGAGAAGGGCTACATCATCGCCGATGAGACCGGTGTGACCAACGTGCCGGGCGTTTTTGCCGCAGGCGATGTCCGCACCAAGCAGCTCCGCCAGGTAGTCACCGCCGTGGCGGACGGCGCCAACGCAGTGACGAGCGTGCAGCGGTATCTGCTGGAGAAGTGAGAACAGGTTTAGTAAGAACAGGAGCTTTCGTATTTGAAATAATGATACGATAGCTCCTGTTTTTTATATTTATTTAGTTATTATTATATTTAAGATTTGAAAATAGATGTCTTGTTAACTATCGAAAATAGATGTCTTATTAACCATCTTCCGTGGCAGCTGTCAAGGAACCGGTATCCCTCGCCGGAGGCGTCCTTGACAGCTGCCACGGAAGACGGTGGCCGGTTGACAAGAGGTGCTGCCGCACCTCCTGCCCCCAAGGAGGCCTGAAGTCATCACGAGAACAGGAAATCTTCAGTTGTAGTGACGGCCTGAGACTGTTCAGGCTGGAAAGTCACTACAGGAACTGATATCCTTCAGCTGTAGTGACGGCCTGAGACTGTTCAGGCCGGAAAGTCACTACAGGAACTGATATCCTTCAGCTGTAGTGACGGCCCGAGGCTGTTAGATGCTGGGAAGTCACTACAGGAACTGATATCCTTCAGCTGTAGTGACGGCCTGAGGCTGTTAGATGCTGGGAAGTCACTACAGGAACAGAAATCTATCAGCTGTAGTGACGGCCTGAGGCTGTTAGATGCTGGGAAGTCACTACAGGAACAGAAATCTATCAGCTGTAATGACTGTCAGAGTCTTGAAGCGGCTGTGAGGTCACTACAATAACAGAAATCCACCACCTGTAGTGAATTTGCAAGTATAACCGCTTGCAGCTCTCACGCTCACATGTTCACGACATTAGCAGGATGCCCTTCCATAAACGCGCGGATGTTGTCCGCGGTGGTCTGCATGATGCGCTCGCGAGCCTCTTTGGTCGCCCAGGAGATGTGCGGGGTGATGATGCAGTTCCTGGCGGTGAGGAGGACGTTGTCGGGCCGGATGGGCTCAGTGGAAACGACGTCTACCGCCGCACCGGCGAGCTTGCCGCTGTTCAGGGCATCCGCCAGGTCCTGCTCCACGACCAGCGGGCCGCGGCTGTTGTTGATCAGGAGCGCGCCGTCCTTCATCCTGGCGATGTTCTCTTTGTTGATGATGCCCTGCGTGGACGGGAAGAGCGGGCAGTGCAGGAAGACAAAATCCGACTGCGAAAGGAGCTGGTCCAGCTCCACATACTCGGCCACAGCCCTGCCGGCCTCACTCGGAAACGCGTCGTACGCGAGCACGCGTACGTTCATGGCGCGGAGGATCCTGGCCGTATTGACGCCGATCCTGCCGAGGCCGATGATGCCGGCTGTTTTGCCGGAGACCTCGATCATCGGGAAATGCCAGTAACAGAAATCCACACTGGATGCCCACTCCCCGGCGAGCACCGAATCGCTGTGGTGGCCGATGTGGGAGCACAGTTCGAGCAGAAGACCTATCGCGAACTGGCTCACGTTGTCCGTGCCGTACACGGGAACGTTCATGACAGGGATGCCCTTCTCCCGGGCATACTCGCAGTCCACCACGTTGTAGCCGGTCGCCAGCACGGCGATCGCTTTCAGGTTCGGGCACGCGTCGATCGTCGCCCGGCTGACGGGTGTCTTGTTGATGACTATGACCTCCGCGTCGCCGATCCGCTCCGTGATCAGAGGGGACTCCTCATAGGAAGTCCTGTCATACACCGTCACCTCTCCCAGCGCTTCCAGGGGCGCCCAGCTGATATCTCCGGGATTCTCCGTATAGCCGTCAAGAACGATGATCTTCATTCATGTATCTCCTTTTTGTTATGCTGCAGACTCCTTCAGGATCACGCAGAAAACCGGCCCCCGGATGGAGACTCACAGGAATCTGAACAGGTTCAGGCCTACCTCCTCCGAGTAAAGGCGATCCACCTCCCCGTCGATCACGCGGATGACCATCTCGCAGGTCGCGCTCACGATCGCGCTGTTCAGGTGGCCGCCAAACACATTCCCTTTCATATCGCCCGCGCTCATATGCAGGTGCTGGTAGAACTCGCCGTTCATAGTGCTGATCGTCCCTGTGAGCGAGACGATCTCATAAGCCCCCCGGAAATGGTTGGCATAGTATTTCTTCTCCACTGTGTCAAAGACGCCGATCGTGAAATCATTGACCGCCCCCAGTGCCTCAACGGAAGCGAGCCGGATCTTCTCCTTCTCCGCCACCGCACGGACCTGCTCCACGATCTCCTCATCCCTGTCGATGCGAACGATCAATGTGTCTCCAAATCTTCTGTATTCCATGCTGTCCTCCTGACCTATGCCAAATGCCCGGACGCTCTCCTTGGGATCCTGCTCGACGTATCCGCAGTTCACAATTGTCCATGCTCTTTCAGTGGTCCTGTCTGAATCCCTCCAGAATGTCGATCGCGGCGCTCGTCCCGATGCGGTCCGCGCCGGCCTCGATCATGGCGCGGCAGGTCTCCCAGTCCCGGATGCCGCCGGCGGCCTTGATCTTCACGGCATCGCCCACGACTGCCTTCATCAGCGCCACATCCTCCACGGTCGCCCCGCCGGTGCCAAATCCTGTGGACGTCTTAATGAAATCAGGTCTCGCCCGGAGGGAGATCTCCGCCAGATGACGGATCTCCTCCTTGGTCAGGTAGCAGTTCTCGAAGATCACCTTGCTCACCGCGCCGCGCTCCCTGCAGGCGGCGGCGACCTCGGTCATCTCCCGCTCGGCCATGTCCCAGTCCCCGTCCCTGACGTAGGTCAGGTTGGCCACATAGTCCACTTCGCCGGCACCGCCCTCGATGGCCTGTACGGCCGAGAGGACCTTGTTTTCAATGGTGTTCTGTCCCAGCGGGAAAGCGATACAGGTGCCCACCTTCACGCCGCTGCCCGCAAGGAGCCTGCTGCAGAGGGCTGTCTGGGCATCGTTGACCGCCACGGCTGCAAAACCGTACTCCCGCGCCTCGCGGCACAGTTTCTCGATATCTGCCGTTGTGGCGAATGCTTTGAGATTGGTGTGATCGAACATCGCGCAGAGCGACCGCTCTGTCAGGTCCCTGATTTGCATCCCGCTGTTCCTCCGCGTATACTGAAATGGATGATCAATGTTCAGAACCTCTGAAAGGAGTCTGTATGGAAAACTATGATGCCCGTGTGATCGACTGTTTTCTCAGGAACCAGCTGCAGCTGTTCCCCGAGCCCCTGGCGGAGACGCCTGAGGAGGCCAGGGAGTTCCTGGAGGACTGTTTCGCCCAGGTGGTGCGGGGCAGGAAACAGGTCCGGCAGTATTTTGATGAAGTGGGCACGGATATCGAGGGCGATATCCTGGACGCCGCCGAAGTGTTCGACATCGGCGACGGGCGTTTCCTGATCGTGGAAGGATAAACGCCTGTCTCTCCCGCCGCGTCTGCGGCGGGTCTTTTTATGGCTGCAGTTCCTTCAGGAATGCCTCCCGGTCTTTCAGGTCCTCCGTGCAGGAGACAGCCCGCTCATTGTCAAAGACAAACGCCAGACCATCCCTGTACCCGGCAGCGGAGACCTCCGCATCGGCCCAGACATAGACGTAGCTCTCTTCCCCGGCATCTGCCGGTGCATCTTCCGGCAGCCCGTAGGTGCCTTCTACTACAACGTTCAGCCTGCCGCCGGAGATACTGTAGACCGTGTCATAGAAGCGGCCCAGGATCCCGGAGGAGTCGCAGAGCATGTTCTCCCTCTCCATATAGGACACTTCCTGCCGGAAGAAACGCTTCTCCACCCACTGGCCGTTCTGGAACAGGAGGATCGAGAGCCCTCTCGTGCCTGCCCTGTCCGCGGCCACCATTTCAGGTATGTTGTCCTCGTTGATGTATAGAAGGGCGTAGCCGTCGTAATCCGCTGCCGCCGCGCTGTCTATATAAGCGGCATAGGCTTCCTGCCACGTCCCGTAGAGCACGTCCGTGGCGGGGTCCCGCTCCAGTTCGAAAAGGAGCTCCTGAGAGCCCATATAGGTCCTCTCTTTGGTCAGCCTCTCGCCTCTGTTGTCGCTCGCGGCGCCCACATAGCTGCAGACGACCCGCAGATCTGTAGATCCGTCTCCGTTGAGATCCTCCGCGCGCACGTCGACGACACCGTCAAAACGCAGGCCGCCGTACTGTTCCGAGATAGAGGGGACCTCCAGCTCCTGCAGCACCGCGCCGTCCTTCAGGATCCGCAGACGCACCTCCGCGTTCTCCTGCTCCGGCTCATAGACCGCCAGGATCAGTTCCGGAACTTCCGCAGCATCCTCCGCGTCCCCTGTCTGAGCGGGAAAAGAGATACTTGCGGAGGGGATGAGCCCGCTGCGCACAGAATGCGCAGTCTCTGCCTCCGCGGAGCCTTCCGTCTCCGCGTCCTGGCCTGTCCCCGCTTCCGTATCCTCCGGTCCGGTCTCATCCGGGACCGCCTCTGTCCCCTGCTCCGGTGTCTCTTCCGATGCCGTTTCGGTCACAGGTTCCTGTTCAGTTGTCGTTTCTGTCTCCTCTTCCTGCTGTGTATCCTCTGTGATGTCCTCCGAGACAGTACCGGTCTGGTCCGGTCCCTGAGCTGCCCCATTGCCGATCCTGTGCCAGATCCCGATGATCAGGATCAGGATCAGGATCGCAGGCAGCGTCATCAGCCATTCTTTTTTCACGGTTTCCTCCCCGTTCTCCCCCGGTTCGGTACATTATGGTCTCAAAGCTCCTTCAGAGCCGTGATCTCTTCTTCTGTCAGCCGCCTGCTCTCCCCCGGCGCCAGTCGGTCGTCCAGCACAAGCGGTCCCATGGATATGCGTTTCAAATATACCACTTCCATACCCACTGCGGCAAACATTCTTTTGATCTGGTGGTACTTCCCCTCCCGGATCGTGACGCGCACGCCAGAGTAAACATCCTCTCCCTTCGCGTCCGTCCGCAGCAGTTCCAGACGCGCGGGCATGGCCGTGAGTTCCTCGTCCACCTGCAGCCCCTCCGCGAAAAGGCGGCATTCCCGTTCTGTCACTCTCCCCCGCACTCTGGCTTCATACACCTTGTCCACATGGCGTCCGGGAGCCAGCAGCCGGTGGCCCAGCGGGCCGTCGTTGGTGATGAGGAGGAGGCCCTCGGTGTCGCGGTCCAGCCGCCCCACGGGGTAGAGGTCTTTTCTCCTCATGCCGGGGAGCAGGTCCAGGACCGTCTCTGCCCTGGGATCCCGCGTGGCGGTGATCACGCCGGCGGGCTTGTGGAGCATGTAATAGACGAACGGATCGGTATCGATGCGCTCGCCGTGCCACAGGACCTCCGCCCCGGGCGGGAGCTGCACAGAGCCGTCAGAAACGAGGACACCGTCCACGGAGGCGGCGCCTTTCTTCAGTTCTTTTTTGATCTCGCTCCGGGTACCGCACCCGTTCTCCGAGAGAAAGCGGTCCAGTCGCATGCGCGGGTCCTCCCTGCGTGCGTGCCGTTCGGCGCAGAGCCATGCTCACGGCAGGCTGTGTATGAAAAAAACGACCGGTTCGTCTGTGCCATCGGCACCTGCCCGATGATTCTCATTATAGCATACAGCCCCCCGCAGCATCTGCTAAAATGACGATATGTAAACCGTCGTGTTACATTCCGCACACGAGACTGTCTTGAAAGGGGCGGGCGTTTTCCGTTACAATCCGATCAACAGGACAGAAAGGAGGTCCGGCAGAGATGAAAGAACTGGGAAACAAGATCGCCCGGAAGAGGAAGGACCTGGGTATGACACAGGCGGAATTCGCGGAGCGGATGTCCGTCACGCGGCAGACGGTCAGCCGCTGGGAAGCCGGCGCGGTCCTGCCGGACATCGACCGGATCGGGGAGATCGCGGGCCTGCTCGGCGTCAGCTGCGATTATCTCCTGAAGGATGAGATCACGGAAGAGGCCCCTTCGCCTTCTGCAGACAGAGCCGCAGGAACAGCAGACGGAGACCGCAGGGGGATCAGCCGACTGCTGCAGGCCCTGAAGGGACGGTGTGTACGCCTGGCCTTTTTTGACGATGAGGCGGATGTGGACCTGTACAATGCGGTCTGCCGGGTCATGGACTTTGAGGGCAACTGGATGAAAGTGGAGGCGGATCTGAAGAAAGGACGCGTCGAGAAGCTGATCCCGATCTCCTCCATTCTCTCCTTCGATATCACAGAGGAGGACAGGTGATGGAATATGTGGGCTTTATATTCGGGATCTTTGGCCTGATGGCCTATCTGCAGGTCTCCTCCCTCAAGCGGCGGGTCGATCTCCTGGAGGAGGAGCTTGCCGGCACCAGAGGGACACAGGCCTTCGAAAAGCGCTCTTCGCTCGTCGAGGCAGCCCGCTCTTACATCGGGCAGAAGGTCCGCATCGCGCTGAAAGAGGACCACGAGGACATCGACATCACCATGTACGGCAACTCGAAACACGGCAGCAACACGATCGTGGACGTCGACGGGGACTGGATGCTGGTGCACATCGAGACGCCCAGAGGAAATAAGGACAAGCTGCTCCGGACGGCGTCGGTGGAGAGGATCGAGGTATAGAGAAGAAGTCGTCAGTAATATACACGTGCTGGTCATTATCTCATTCCCGGCAGTCAAGCGCCCCGGCAGCCGGATCCTCCGGCAGCCGGGGCACTGTTTTCTATTTGTTTTTGACCTGGTCACTGTGCCAGATAGATGGACGCGCCGTCCAGGTCCAGCCTGTCGAACCAGACATCGTCCCAGACATTCACAGGGGTGGCTTTGAGCTGGTCCTGCAGATAAGCATCCGTGATCGCCATCATCCGCCGCAGCTGCACGATGGACTGTTCCGCCTTGCCGTGGTGTCCCAGGAGGGTCTCCCAAGCGGGATACATGGTCCAGAATCTGGCCAGCGTCCCGCGATACTGCTGCACGTCCGCCGTCGGCATGGAGAGATAGACCGTCACATCCGCTACGTTGTCTCCGGAGAACAGGAGCTTGTTCTCTGCATCAAAGAAGGACAGAGACCCCGCTGTATGGCCGGGCGTCTCCATGACACACAGCTTTCTGCCGCCCAGGTCGATCACGTCGCCCTCTTTGAGCGCACGGAGCTTCCCGGCGGGAACGTTCAGCTCCTCGAGAAGCGGAAATTCCCTCTCCGCAGCCCAGACCTCGTCAAACAGGTCGTCGCCGCCCGTGTGGTCCCCGTGGGCATGCGTGTGAGCCAGCATGATGGGCCCGTCGTACAAAGACTTCAGGAGCGCTTCCAGATCCCCGGTGCCGTAGCCGCTGTCGATCAGCAGAGCCTTCTTCTCTCCCTTCACGAGATAGAACCTGCCCAGGCCCTCATCTATCGCGATCACACCGGGCCTGACTTCATATGTTGTAAATACTTCCTGTGCCATTCGTGTCTCCTTTCTCTCCCGCTGTTGTCCTTTTCTCTTTCATGCCGGAAATGATATCGTCTTGTCGGCCGTTCTCTCTTTTAAGCTCGTTCTTTTTAACATATTATAGCAAGAATTCCCCCATCCTCTAAGGTGGCTGGGATGAATTG
>CAMOJW010000069.1 GCA_946617225.1 uncultured Lachnospiraceae bacterium | reverse complement strand
ATTCTCGCAGATGATATGTCCAAAAGAACGCACAGTACGGGTGTTCGAGATTGTGCTGTCGCATTATCCTCATTATACTCATGCATAAACAGTTCCGAGGGGCCCGCTTTCGCTTAGTCCTCGCTGCAACGGTACTACGGCTCGACAATACCTCGCCGAGTACCGGCGCTGCGGAAGACCCCTCGGAACTGTTTATGTATACAACTGTATAATGCGACAGCCCCGGTGAGTGTTCGATCATTCAAAAGCTTCCAGTATGCTCTCAGCGGCTCTTCTTCTGGATACGCCGTTGTTCATTGCCTGTTTCCCGATGCACCTGTGTGCCTCATCCTCCGTCATGTGCCTTCTTTTTGTAAAGCAGTGAAGGAAAAGCCGCGCAGAGGACCATCCCCTGCGCGGCATTAAACGTGTATTATATGGATCCTCAGATCTCCGCCGGCCCGTCTCCGATCCCCAGGCGGTAGAAGCTGGCGGGATAGCCGACCTTCTCTTTATAGATCCTGTCCAGCGTCTCCACGAACGTGTCGACGGCCTCATCCTTCACGATGCTGACGGTGCAGCCGCCGAAGCCGCCGCCCGTGATCCGGCTCCCCAGCACGCCCGGGATCTTCCAGGCCTCCTCGGCCAGGATGTCCGCTTCGGTGCAGGAGGTCTCGTAGTCATCCCGGAGGGAGACATGGGACGCATTCATGAGCCTGCCGAACTCCTCGATGTCGCCCCTCTGCAGGGCAGCCACGGCCTCGATGGTCCGCTGGTTCTCATACACCGCGTGTTTGGCTCTGCGCCGGCACACCGGATCGGTGATCACATCCTTGTGGGCCTCGAACTGCTCCTCCGTCAGGTCCCCCAGCGTCTTCACGGGCAGGACCTTCTGCAGATCCGCCAGCGCCTGCGCGCACTGCTCGCGCCGCAGATTGTACTCGGAATCCACGAGGCTGTGCTTCTTGTTCGTGTTGACGATCACCAGCTTCATGCCGTCCAGCTTCACCGGGGAGTATTCAAACTGCATCGTGTTGGTGTCCAGGAAGATGGCGTGATCCTTCCGTCCCATGGCGGAAGCGAACTGATCCATGATCCCGCACTTCATGCCGTTGTACTCGTTCTCAGCCAGCTGTCCCAGCAGCGCGATGTCCTCGTTGGTGATCTGGTCCCAGCCGTACAGCGCCCGCAGCGCGGTGCCGGTCACAACTTCCAGAGCGGCCGAGCTGGACAGTCCCGACCCGTTCGGGATGTCACCGTAGATGGCCATGTCAAAACCGACATCCGCCTCACATCCCCTGGTCCCGAAAGCCCAAACGACGCCTGCGGGATAATTGGTCCATCCCGCCCTCTTCTGCGGCACGAGCGCGTCCAGAGAAGTGGTCACGGTGCCGGCCTGCGGGAAGTTGACGGAGTAGAACCGCAGAGCGCGGTCCTCTCTCTTGCGCACTGCCGCAAAACACCCGATATCCAGTGCGCAGGGGAACACATGCCCCCCGTTGTAATCCGTGTGCTCTCCGATCAGGTTCACCCTGCCGGGCGCAAAGAAGACGCGGACGCCTTCCGTATCCCCGAACGCCTGGGCAAAACCTTCCAGGACCAGCTTCTTGCCTTCCATATTCATAGTATGTATATCCCTCCAATGAAATGTGTCAAAAGAGTTCGCCGACAGCCCCCTGCGCCTGTGTGTGGACGGATGATCACGGATCCAGCAGGGCCGCGATGCCCACCAGTCCGGGGCCGGTGTTGATGGCCATGGTGGCTGTGATCTGCTTGACAAAAAGGATCTCTTTGCTCTTCAGCTGCTTGTCCACCAGCTGACGCGTCAGCTGCGCCTCTCCGGCAGCCTGCCCGTGCCCCACGATGATCCAGCAGTGGTGGTCGCCGCAGAATTTCATCATCTCGGAGAGGAGTTTTCTCTTTCCCTGCTTCTCGCCGCGGATCATGGCGACTGTATAGTAGATGCCGTCGGGATTGCACGAGATGATGGGCTTGAGGTGCAGCATCTCGCCCACCACGGAGGATACGAGGCCGATCCTGCCGCCGCGCTTCAGATACTTGAGCGTATCCATGTAGAACATGACCTTGCAGTCATAGATCTTGCGCTGCATGCCCGCGATCACGTCCCCGTAGCTCCAGCCCGCCTGCAGTTTGGAGGCGGCCCAGATGGCCCACATGCCCGAGGCCACGGAGATGTTCTTGGTGTCAAAGACATAGATCTCCAGCTCTTCCTGCTGGGAAGCCGCCAGGCGGATGGTGTTGTAGGTCCCCGACAGGCCGCTGGAGATGCAGACGGCGATGACCTTCTCATAGCCCTCCGCGTGGATCTTCTCCAATACGTCCTGTACCTCCGCCAGGGAGGGCGTGGATGTGTTGGGGAACTCGTCGGGGAAGCGGCGGTAGACCATCTCCGGGTCTATATCCACACCGTCCTCGTAGTCCTTCTCCGGATACATCACCCGGAGGGGAAGCACCTTGATATCGTAACGCAGTGCCACATCCGCAGGGACGTCACAGCCCGAATCCGTCAGCACCGCTACTTTCTGTAGATTCATACCCTTGCTCCGTTTCGCTGCTTAATGGATCGATAGTTCCGCTAAAAACAGGATAACTTTGAGACGTTTCTTTGTCAACGCGCAGAAAGTTCCCAAAACATTCCCTGATGTTGTCTGTACAGACTGTCGTGGGCTGTACCTCCTTCCGGCCGGAGGGGCATGCCGCCGGCCGTATCCGATTGCGCGGGCGGAAAAAATGTCGTACACTTTCTCTGAAACCGACAACACTTCTGCATGAGGAAATTGCCATGATCACACCCGTCGACCTGCCTTTTGACCCCTCCGCATATGACCTCCATGACACTGCCGACCTGTGCCGCGGCGCCGCGGCGCGCCTGAAAAAAGGAGAAGGCCGTGAATTCAAACGGGGCGGACTGTGGATCTATGACAACGAGATAGCCTCCGTCGAAGGTGCCTGTGAGGACGGCGATATCGTCAGGGTAGAGGATCACGACGGCTGGTTCCTGGGGTATGGTTTTCTCAACAGCCGGTCCACCATCCGGATCCGCATGCTGGCCCGCCGGGAGGAGGGTCCCGTCAGCCATGACTTCCTGGCCCGCCGCGTCCGGGACGCCTGGGATTACCGCCGGAAGGTCATCGACACCTCCAGCTGCCGCGTGATCTTCGGGGAGGCTGACTTCCTGCCCGGTCTCACCGTGGATAAATATGAAGATGTTCTGGTCGTGGAGTCCCTGGCCCTGGGGATCGACCGGCTCAAGGGCGTGATCCTTGCTGCCCTGGTCCGGACGCTGGCAGAGGACGGGATCCCTGTGCGGGGCATCTATGAGCGAAGCGACGCCAAGGTGAGAGAGAAGGAGGACCTCCCCCGTCAGAAAGGTTATCTGGGGCAGCCCTTCGATACGAATGTCCTGATCACCGAGAACGGCGTGAAATATGTGGTGGATGTGATGAACGGCCAGAAGACCGGCTTCTTCCTGGATCAGAAGGAGAACCGGCGGGCAGTGCAGCGGCTGGTCAGGAGGCTGGGACCGGAGGCCAGGGTGCTGGACTGCTTCACCCACACGGGATCCTTTGCCCTGAACGCGGTCATCGCCGGGGCCGGGGAAGTGACGGCTGTGGATGCCTCCGACCTAGCCGTGGAACAGGCCCGGCAGAACGCCGCTCTCAACGGCCTGCAGGACCGGGTGGCCTTCCTGTGCCGCGACGTCTTCGAGCTCCTGCCGGAGCTGGAGGCGCAGGGCGAGAGCTACGATGTGGTGATCCTGGATCCGCCGGCTTTCACCAAATCCAGGAACTCCACCAAAGCAGCCGTCAAAGGGTACAAGGAGATCAACCTGCGGGGCATGAAGCTCGTCCGGAGCAGCGGGTTCCTGGTGACCTGCTCCTGTTCCCACTTTATGGAGGAGGAACTCTTCGCTGACACCATCGAGAGCGCTGCGCGGGACGCACACGTCCGTCTCCGCCTGGTCGAGAAGCGCGCCCAGGCGCCGGACCACCCGATCCTGCTCCCGGCCGGCACTTCCTACTACCTCAAGTTCTTCATCTACCAGATCCTGCGCTGACGACCTCACACAAGTGGACGTTCCTCTGCCTGAGGCCTTGTGCGGCCCGCTCTGCGTGAGCAGAAAGGAGACACCATGGCAGTAAAAAAACTCACCATCCTGCACTCCAACGACCTGCACGGTGACTTTCTGCCCAAAGAAAAGGACGGTCTCGTCACCGGCGGACTGCCCCTCCTCTCCGGATACGTGCAGCGTGTCCGGCGCGAGGAAGAGAACGTGATCTACGCCAACGTGGGCGATATGTTCCGCGGGTCGGTCATCGACGAGGATTTCCTGGGCCTCTCCACCATCGACCTGATGAACCGGCTGGCCCCGGACGTCACGACGGTCGGCAACCACGAGGTCGATTACGGAGTCGCCCATCTCCTCTTCCTGGAGAAATGCGCCCGCTTTCCGATCATCAATGCCAACCTGTTCGTGACGATGGGCAATGTCCGGCTGTTTGCCCCGTACCTGAACCTCGATATCGACGGGATCCGCGTCATGTTCATCGGCATCCTGACCGACGAGGTCCTCGCCTCCACGCGCGGAGAGAAGGTGATAGGCTCCTTCATCGACATTGAAGCGGCTGCACGGGAAGTGGGCATCATCGCCGACAACTACCGCACGAGAAAGACCGACCTCGTCATCCTCCTGACCCACATCGGCATCGACAAGGACCGCGAACTCGCCGCCCTCCTCGACCCGGACTGGGGCGTGAGCATGATCATCGGCGGCCACTCCCACACATTTCTCGAAGAGCCGGAGTATGTGAACGGTATCCCGATCGTGCAGGCCGGCATGGGTTCCGGGCAGATCGGCCGCATCGACCTGCTCTACGACACATTTATGCACCGCATCCGCAGGCTCACTTGGCAGAGTGTGCCCATCGACGAGACCTGTGCAGAGCCGGACCCGGTCATGGAAGATCTCCTCAGCCGCTATAAAGGGCAGACAGATGCCAAATATAAGAGGGTGCTCACGCATTTTGCCCGGACGCTCACCCATCCCGCCCGCAACCAGGAGACCGAACTCGGCAATCTCTACGCGGATCTCCTGCAGTGGGAGAGCAGCTTTGACATCATGTTCATGGGCTCCGGCGCCATCCGCAAAAAGGAGCTCGGTCCGGTGGTGGAGTACCAGGACATGCTGGAAAACACCCCTTTTGACGATCACCTCTGGATGCTCAGGGTGACGGGGGCGCAGCTCCGCCGCATGATCCTCCACATCCTCCGGGATGAAGCATGGGAGGGCCACACCGAGTTCTATCAGTTCTCGAAGGGCATCCGCATCGTGTACCGCAAGAGCACGCACGCGCTCGAGGAATTCTCTTTTCGCGGGGAACCTGTCGCCGACGGGACGGACTATCTCATCGCCATGCAGTCCTACCACTACAACAACTTCGACGAGTTCCTGGGGATCCCCCTCGCGGAAGTCGCCGCCAACATGAAACCGCGAGTCATCGCGACCAGTGTCAACAACATCATCGAGGAATACTTTGCCACACACAGCGGATTGGATTCGCATGTGGAAGGCCGCCTGGTCGTCCTTGAGTGACAGAACCCTTTTCTGGATCCGCCGGGATTCTCTAAAGCGGCTCTTGACTTTTCCGGTACATTTCGGTATCATTAATTTTGCTCTTACGAGGCGTGGCTCAGTTTGGTAGAGCGCTGCGTTCGGGACGCAGAGGTCGTGGGTTCGAATCCCGTCGCCTCGATTCCTTGGCAGGGGCAAGCCCCGGAGGTCTTACACAGACCTCCGGGGCTTTTCTTTGCGCGAAGCAATGAGCCATGCGTGGACAGTCTGCCAGACGGCTGCGGGAGCTTGCTCACAGGCAGACGTATGGCAGACTGGCCACATACGGCGAATGCCGCGACAGTCACGAGCTGCTCTGCAGCGAAGTGACCTGTCGGCATGGCTCATTGCGAAAAAAGCCATGCGTGGATGACCACAAGAAGGCTCGTTGGGAGCTTGCTCACATAAGAGCCTTCCTGTGGTTGGCCACATACGGCGAATGGTGCATTTGAATGCTTGCCGAAAAGCAGGAAATGCGCTAATATGCTGTTTTGTACGGCAAAAAACTTTTATTCAGACAATCAAGTGCCGTGCAGGGGACTGTTCCCTGCGCGGTTTCACTTTTCAGCAGAAAGGACGATCACACCCATGGACAATCAACAGCGCGGCTCCTTCGCGGGTTCTCTCGGCTTCGTGCTGGCGGCGGCCGGCAGTGCCGTCGGCCTCGGCAACATCTGGCGTTTTCCCTATCTCGCGGCGCGTGACGGCGGCGGTCTCTTCCTGGTGGTCTACCTGGTCCTGGCACTGACCTTCGGCTTCTCTCTGATGATCACGGAGACCAGCGTCGGCCGCATGACCAAAAAGAGCCCCCTCTCCGCCTACAAACAGCTGCGGAAAGGCTGGGGCTGGCTCGGTGTGCTGGGCTGTGTCGTTCCCTTCATGATCATGCCCTACTACAGCGCCATCGGCGGCTGGGTCCTGAAATACTTCGTGGTCTATGCCACCGGACACGGGGCGGATGCGGCGCAGGACGGTTTCTTCACTGGCTTTATCACCAGTCCCGTAGAACCGATCGTCTACCTGTTCCTGTTCCTGGGTGCCTGCGCGGTCGTCATCTTCATGGGCGTCGAGGGCGGCATCGAGCGCTCCTCCCGGATCCTGATGCCGATCCTGCTGGTCCTGGTCATCGGGATCGCCTGCTTCTCCCTGACCGTACACAGCACGGATGACGCCGGCAATACCGTGACAGGCCTCGATGGTCTGCGCATCCTGCTGATCCCCAGCCTGGAAGGGATCACCCTCCGCAAATTCTTCACGATCGTGATGGACGCGCTCGGGCAGCTCTTCTACAGCCTGAGCGTCGCCATGGGCATCCTGATCGCCTACGGCTCCTATGTGCCGGACGATGCCAACCTGGCCCAGTCCGTCTCCCGCATCGAGATCTTCGACACGCTGGTCGCCTTCCTGGCAGGCGTCATGATCATCCCTGCCGTCTATGTCTTCATGGGCATGGAGGGCATGGCTACCGGCCCGTCCCTGATGTTCGTCTCTCTGCCCAAAGTATTCCTCGCCATGGGCCCGGTCGGCAACATCATCGGTGCGTTCTTCTTTGCCATGGTGCTGTTCGCGGCGATCACCAGCGCGATGTCGGTCCTGGAGGCCGTCGTCTCCAGCTTCATCGATGAATTCCACATGAAGCGAAGCAGCGCTACGATCCTGGAGAGCGTCCTGGCCCTCGTGATCGGCATCATCGTCTGCCTCGGTTACAACAAGCTGTACTTTGAACTGCCTCTCCCGAACGGAAGCATCGGCCAGGTCCTGGATATCCTGGACTACATCAGCAACTATATCCTGATGCCGGTCGTCGCCATCGGCACCTGCATCCTCTTCGGCTGGATCCTCGGCACCGACACCATCGCAGCGGAGGTCACCAAAAACGGCGAGCCTTTTGCCCGCCGTCCCCTGGTCAATATCATGGTGCGCTACATCGCGCCAATCCTCCTGGCCATCCTTCTGCTGATGTCCCTGGGCGTGCTGTAAGTAAGATCTTCCCGGAAAAACGATCAGGGAGCTGTCGCTGATGCGACAGCTCCCTTTTCTGTGCGGTTTATGTGCTGTTTCTGTGCGGTCTCTGAGACCGGATCTCATTACATCACAGCCTATTATCTGGCCGTCACTACGGCTGATGATTTCCTGTTGTTGTAGTGACTTCCCGGCTTCTTCAAGTCTTAAACTATCACTACAGCTGCCCCGGAAGATGGTTAACAAGACATTATAGGATCCGTCAGTCGCGCACCGGCTGTCTGAAATGTCCGATCACGGCCTGCGTCCTCATGTGGTTGATGAAAGCTTCCCTGTCCACCTTCCGGACAGCGTCCAGCACCTGCCGGCTCTGGGCGCTGGAGATGACGGAGTACACGATCTTCCTGGTATGGTGATCGTGGGTGCCTTCTCCTTCCAGGATCGTCGCGCCGTGTCCGCTCACATCATGGATCGCGTGCGCCACCTCCTGCGGGTATTCAGTCACGATGAGCAGCGTATCCTGCTGATAGATCCTGTACATCGCGCGCAGGACCTGGGTGGAGACATACTGAAAGATCATGGAGTACAGCGCCTTGTCCCAGCCGAAGAGGAGGCCGGAAGCAGCGAGGATGACGGCATTGATCGCCAGGACAAAGGAGAAGGAATCCACGCCTTTCTTCTGTGACAGGTAGATGCCTATGAAGTCGGTCCCGCCTGTCGTCGCACCGGAGGAGAGGCACATGCTGACCACGAACCCGTTGATGATGCCGCCGAACACACTGATCAGCAGGATGTCCTGCGTGATCACACGGGCCGGGATCAGATCGGTGAAAAAGCCCGTCAGCAGGATCATCAGACAGGAGTACATCGTGAACTTCCTGCCGATAAAACGGAACCCGATGTACACCGGGAACGCGTTCATCAGGATGTTGATGACAGAATAGGGGATCTGCAGCCCCCAGAAACTCTCCGCCACCCGCTGCAGGAGGATCGACAGCCCCGTGGCACCGCCCGGGTACAGACCGCCCGTCCGCACAAAGGTCTTGATATTGAGCGCCATGCCCAGTGCGCACAGAACGACGATACAGATCTTCTTAGTGTCATTCTTCCAGTCGAATTTCATCTCTCATCCTTACAGAAAAACACAACAATGGATGACAGCTGCCCGAAGGTCCTCTCCGGACGGCTGTCATCCACGACTATGTCACTTATGATCCTCTTCAGGCGGGATAGGAGGCCGTTTTGCCGTCAGCCTTCGTGAGGTCCACGCCTTCCTGCTGCGCCAGGCGATACTTGAAGAAATCCACGGCGACCTGCGGGAACAGCGCGTAGGAGAGGACATCCTCGTCCTGCTGTTTCCACTGAGCCACTTCATCCTCCAGTTTGCGCAGCTGCGGAGCGATCAGATCGGCAGGGCGGCAGGTGATCCTCTCCTCGTCGCCGATGATCTTCTTCACGACCTCCTCGTTCATGGGAACGATGGTCTGGCCGTACTTGCCTCTGCAGAGGTCCTTGGTCTGCTCGGAAGCCACCTTGTAGCGCTCGCCGAACAGCACGTTCATGACCGCCTGGGTGCCGACGATCTGGGAAGAAGGGGTCACCAGCGGCGGCTCGCCGAGGTCTTTGCGGACTCTCGGGACTTCTTCCAGCACTTCCGTCAGCCTGTCTCCGGCGCCCTGCTCGTTCAGCTGGCTCACCATGTTGGAGAGCATGCCGCCCGGCACCTGGTACAGAAGGGTGCGGATGTTGACGCCCAGCACCTTGGTGCTCATGAGACCGTTCTCCAGGCACTCCTCCCTGTAAGGGGTGAAGTAGTCCGCGATCTCCTTGAGCGCTGCCTGCGAGAGCCCGGTGTCATACGGTGTACCGGCAAAAGCGCCGACCATGACTTCCGTCGCGGGCTGGGAGGTGCCCAGTGCGAAGGGGCTGATCGCGGTGTCGATGATATCGACGCCCGCTTCCGCAGCTTTCATGTAGGTCATGCTGCCGCAGCCGGAGGTGTAGTGCGTGTGCAGGTCGATGGGGAGTTTGGTCGCCGCTTTGAGCGTGCGGACCAGTTTCTCCGCATCGTACGGAAGCAGGAGTCCGGACATGTCCTTGATGCAGATGGAATCCGCGCCCATATCCTCGATCCGGCGGGCGATGTCCGTCCAGTACTGCTCCGTATAGGCCTCGCCGAGGGTATAGGACAGCGCGATCTGCGCATGCCCGCTCTCCCGTTTGGTCGCACGGACAGCGGTCTCCAGGTTGCGGAGATCGTTCAGGCAGTCAAAGATGCGGATGATATCGATGCCGTTGGCGATGGACTTCTGGACAAAATACTCCACCACGTCATCGGGATAGTTCTGGTAGCCGAGCAGGTTCTGGCCGCGCAGAAGCATCTGCAGCTTGGTCTTCTTGAAGCCGTCGCGGAGTTTCCGCAGTCTGTCCCACGGATCCTCGTGCAGGAAACGGAGACAGGAATCAAAGGTCGCGCCTCCCCAGCACTCCACCGCTTCGTAGCCGATCTGGTCCATCTTCCCGATGATCGGGAGCATGACCTCAGTCGGCATCCTCGTGGCGATCAGGGACTGATGCGCGTCTCTGAGGATCGTCTCTGTGATTCTGATGGGTCTTTTCCCACTTGTTGCCATATGCTTTTCCCTTTCTGATATCTCAAAAGGTTTGTTTAGATCAGCACCCACTGGTTTACACTATCCCGAACACGGCCATGAACACACCGGCCGCGACAGCGGTGCCGATAACGCCCGCCACGTTCGGGCCCATCGCGTGCATCAGCAGGAAGTTGGAGGGATCATACTCCGCACCGACTTTCTGCGAGACGCGGGCCGCCATGGGAACGGCGGAAACGCCCGCGCTGCCGATCAGCGGGTTGATCCTCCCGCCGGTGGCGATGCACATCAGCTTGCCGAACAGGATACCCGCCAGGGTACCGAACGCGAACGCGATCAGACCCAGTGCCACGATCTTGAGGGTCGTGATGTTCAGGAACGCTTCCGCGCTGGTCGTCGCGCCGACGGACGTGCCCAGCAGGATGACGACGATGTACATCATGGCGTTGGAGGCGGTCTCGGTCAGCTGTCTGACCACGCCGCACTCACGGAACAGGTTGCCCAGCATCAGCATGCCGACCAGCGGTGCCGTGGTGGGCAGGATCATGCAGACCACGATCGTGACGACGATCGGGAACAGGATCCTCTCCAGCCTGGACACGGGACGCAGCTGCTCCATCCTGATCCGCCGCTCCTTGTCCGTAGTGAACAGTTTCATGATCGGGGGCTGGATGATCGGGACCAGCGACATGTACGAATACGCCGCCACCGCGATCGGTCCGAGCAGTTCCGTCTGCCCCAGCTTGGAGCACAGGAAGATGGATGTCGGTCCGTCCGCGCCGCCGATGATGGAGATGGCCGCAGCGGCCTTGCCGTTGAATCCCAGCGCGATCGCGCCGAAGTACGCGGCAAAAATACCGAACTGCGCCGCCGCGCCGAGCAGGAAGCTCATGGGGTTCGCGATCAGCGGACCGAAGTCCGTCATCG
>CAMOJW010000068.1 GCA_946617225.1 uncultured Lachnospiraceae bacterium | reverse complement strand
GTGTTGGACATGAAGTTGGTCATCGCGCAGCAGAGGATGAAGACGACGAAGGTCAGGACGTAGGGCGAAGGATTCTGGCCCAGCATGCTGATGACCTTGTTCGCGATCATCTCGCCGGCGCCGGTGTCCTTCAGGGCCGCTGCCAGAGAGAGCGTGCCGCCGAACAGGAAGATGGTCTTGAGGTCGATGGACTTCAGGGCTTCTTTTTCCGAGATGACGCCGGTCAGGATCAGCAGGATGGCGCCGATGCAGCCGGTGACGCAGAGCTTGATGCCGATCTGGTCCTCAAAGATCATGCCCAGCAGGGTGGCGACCAGGATGACCAGGGAGAGGACTTTCTTCCACTTCGGTACTGCGGAGAAGTCTCTCTGCTCGTCGAAGACGGAGTCGTCACTGTCTTTTGTGTCGTGATTGGGGAGGAGCTTGTAGCCGATCGTCGCGTAGAACAGGATGCCGGCGATGAGGATCGGCATGCCGACGATCGCGTACTCGAAGAATCCGAACTTCATCCCGATGGGCTCCAGGGTGGACTGCGCGATCATGTTGCCGGGGGCGCCGATCAGGGACAGGTTGCCGCCCATGGCCGCCGCGAAAACGAGGGGCATCAGCAGGCGGGATCTCTTGAACCCGGACTTGGCGGCGATGCCGATGACGACGGGGATCAGGACCGCGGCGGTACCGGTGTTGGAGAGGACGCCGCTCATGAGGCCGACGATCACCATGATCGCGACGATCAGGCTTCTCTCCGTCTTGGCGAACTTCGTGACGATGCCGCCGATCTCATTGGCCATGCCCGTCTCGAACAGGGCCCCGCCGACGATGAACATCGCGACGAACAGGATCACGTTGCTGTCGATGAACCCCGCAAAGGCGGTCTTAACATCCAGCACCTTGGTAAAACAGAGGCCTACACAGACGATCATGGAGGTCAGTCCCAGCGGGATCTTCTCCGTGACGAACATGACGATGGCAAAAGCCAGGAACAGCAGCGTAATGATGGCTGGGCTCATTGTTTATCTCCCTCCTGTAATACTGTGGATACTCTTGCTGCAGTTCCGGCCGGAAACTGTAGATCTCTCTTTGATCTGATCTCATTATAGAGTGATCCTTATATTAAGTAAAATTGCTGTTTTTTATTTTAGATTAGGTAAAATTTATAGTAATGGAGGGCCATCTGTGCTATGGTACAAATAAGAAGCTGCTGTTTCCATGCAAAAAAGAGCCTCCCTCCTGTCCATCGTCGGGGCGGCTCTCTGTGAGGTGCTCTATGAAACTGAATCAGCTGGAGTATTTCTGCGCGGTCTGCCGCTGCCACAGCATCACCCGCGCCGCGGAGACGCTCTACGTCACGCAGCCGACCATCTCCGTCGCTATCCGCGAGCTGGAGAAGGAACTGCACCTGCACCTCTTCCGACACGAAAAAAACAGGATCTACCTGACCCCGGAAGGAGAAGCCTTCTACCGCCGCGCGGAGGCGCTCGTACGCGAGAGCCGCGAGATGGTGGCGGATTTTTCCGCCATGGGGAACAGACAGACCCCGCTTCGGGTCGGGATCCCGCCGATGATGAGTACGCTCTTTTTCCCGGCACTCAGCGACCGGTTCATCGAAGCGACCGGCCAGCCCGTGCAGCTCATGGAGTACGGCTCCGTCAAGGCGCGCGATCTGGTCCAGTCGGAGGAGCTGGACATCGCGCTCGTGAACATGGATTTCTACAATCTCGACCAGTTCGACTCTCTGGTCCTGATGGAGGATTCTTATACCTACTGTGTCAGCCGCACGCACCGGTTCGCCGGGCTCCCGGAGATCACGTTCGACATGCTCGGGGGAGAGAAGATCATTCTCTTCAATACGGATTCCGTCCAGAACGACACGATCTTCTCCCGGTACCGCTCCCAGGGTCTGACACCGGATGTCCTCCTGTACAGCAGCCAGCTCTACACGATCCTGAACTTCGTGCGGAGCGGATGCTGCGGCGCCTTCCTCTTCTCCTCCCTGGCAGTCAATCCGAGAGACTTCGTACAGCTCCCCGTGAAGCCGGAGATCCCCTGCCGCTTCGGTCTCATCTGGAAAAAAGGTGTCCTGACTCCGGCCAGAACGACGGCATTCCTCGACTATGTCAGAACTGTTTCCGCCGGTCCGCCCGGAACGGCTGCGCTGTCATGAGCGCTGAGATCCGCCTGCGCCCAGAACTGTACTCTGCCCGATGATCACATGGAGGTTCTGCTATGACCCGCGAAGAGATCATTTCCTTTCTCACTATAGTCGAATGCGGCTCCATCTCCGGCGCCGCACAGAAACTGTATATGGGCCAGTCCACGCTGTCCGCCCAGCTCAAATCCCTGGAGACGGAGCTGGACTGTGTCCTGCTGCGCCGCAAAAGAGGCGGCAAAGGTGTCGAGATCACCGTGGCCGGACACAATTTCGAACTGTATGCCCGCAGGTGGCTGCGGCTGTGGGACGACACCCGCAAGGCTGTCCGGGAGACATCCCCGCGGTCCGTCCACATCGTCACCAGCTACACCATGAGCTACATCATTCCCTATGTGTATCTGCGGCTCTCCGAGGAGACGAGGAGCGCGACACAGTTCACCTTCTCCTCCCACCACTACAATGAGCTCTACCACATCCTGGAGCACGGCGAGGCTGATCTCGGTTTTGCCTCCTCCACCCGGTACTCCCGGGATGTGCGCACGATCCCCCTGTACCGCGAGTCCATCGTCGTCCTGGTAAACGAAAAGAGCGATCTGCCGTCGGAGCTCGATCCCTCTCTGCTGACCCTGAGCAACGAGATCTATATCCCCGGCGACAGCGATTTCGTCCGCTGGCACACCTACTACATCGGACCGCCGACGGACGCCTCCGTGCAGGCGGCGGATTATGCCTTCGTGGAGACCGCCCTCCGCTTTGCGGACGACTGGGCCCTGGTCCCCGTCACCATCGCCAACGCGCTGTGCATCCGCAATCCCTCCCTCCGCTACTGCACGATCAAAGGGGAGAACATCTACCGGACCAGCCGCTTTCTGATCCGCGGCGATGCGGACCAGTACGGGTTTGTCCCTGAGATGTTCTCCCGGCTGCATGAGTTTGTGACGAGGCTGGGGGCCGAGTGGATACTGGAGGATTGAACCGATAGTGTCCTTTATTTTGCTATATGGGCCAGGTTCACGGGCTGGGCGCGGTGGGCACGGACGTAGATGTGGTCCTCGTGGCGGATCTGTCTGTAGACCAGCACCATGACCAGGGCACCGACACCGCACAGTGCCGTCATGACCATGTAGGCGGGCACGTAGGAGCCCTGCGCATCGGCGATCATGCCGGGGATGCTGCCAAAGAGCAGGCCGCCGCAGGAATTCAGGAACTGGAAAGACGTCACCGTCTTGCTGTAATCCTGCTCCGAGGAGACCTTGGAAGCATAAATGGAGATCGAAACGGAAACGACGGCGAGGCCGAAGCTGAGCAGGATCACGGCGACGAGGGCGACGGCAAAGCTTCCGTTGCCGGCAAGTGTGCAGAGGAAGGCACCGACGATCACCATGATATACAGCATGACGCTGGCGCGCAGCATGCCGATCCTGTCGGCGATCCAGCCGTAGGCGCATTTGCCCGCTGCGAGGAACAATCCCATGATGGAGACCAACAGCGAGACCTGGCTGCTGGTGAACCCTTCGCCGGAGTAGAGCACGGACATGTGGGAATGCAGGGTGTTGGCGGGCATCCCGAAGACCAGGATACCGAACATCATCAGCAGCATCAGCGGTCTGGCCGCCGTGTGGGCCGCGTGTACGGGGGATTTGGACTTCTCTTCCTCTCCCTCGCCCACGGGAACTGTGTTGATGCAAGAAGGTCTGCTGTACGCGATGTGATAGACCACCGCGGAGGACAGCAGGATGAAGACTGCCTCAGCCAGGAAGGAAACGCGCAGGCTGAAGTGCTCCACGAGAAAAGTGATCACGGGAGTCGCGATCATGGCGGAAGCACCGGTGGAAGCCATGCAGATGCCCAGTGCCAGGCCCACGTGGGTGTGGAACCAGCGGTTGATGAAGATGGAAGCGGGGACCATGCCGCCCATTCCAAAGGCGATACCGCAGATCGCAGCTCCGACACAGGTGCCGAGATAGCCGTTGGAGAAGGCCAGGACGGCGAAAGCGATCACATCGATCAGCATGGAACCTGTCACCACGCGGCGAACGCCGAAGCGATCGATCAGTTTGGAAGTGAACAGCATGCCGATCAGCATGAAAAGCGACCGGATGGTGAGCATCATGGAGGACTGGGTATTGGTCAGTCCGCGCAGATTGATCAGGTACGGCTGATATGCGGCAAATCCCGTGCTCGCAAGTCCGCTGGTGCAGAACAGCATCAGTGTCACCGCCGCACACACTGCCCATCCGTATTTGCGTTCTTCAATAAGTCTGTTAGTCATTTTCTGTCTCCTCCCGCAGGCCGTCTGTCTGCCGCGAAGTCTGTTTATTCCCTTTGTTCAGAGACAGTATATTCCTCTTCTATTTTTCTGTAAAATTGGTTTTTTTGGAAATAAATATCATCTTTTTTGTTTTATTCTCCCTCTTCCTCTCCGCTCTCCGGTGTCAGCAGCGCTTCCGCTTTTTTCTGCAGTTCTTCCAATGTGTACAGTCTGCACAGGACCGGTCTCTCGGCGTAGTGGGATACCAGCACTTTGTTCTCCCCGGGAAAATACGCCTCGATGCCCGCAAAAAACCCGGTCTGCTCAAACGATCCCGTGTCGATCAGGATCCCTGCACCTTCCTCATAATAAGTGTCTCTGTACAGGACCAGCATGCGGTCCTGCTCCGGGATCAGGCGGACATCGTACCGGCTCTGACCGTCCCCGTGGAAGCGCAGGTTCGTGCCGGAGTGGCGGGACCGGTGCAGGAGCCTGCCGTCCCGCGTGTCGTAGACCGACAGCGTGCCGTCATCGGTGAAAGCCAGCAGCCACTCGTCCTCCCCGGCAAAGATCAGTCTGCTGATGCTGTCCCCCGGAAGCATATCCTCCGGACGGAGGATCTCCTCACCGGAGGTCAGATCGATCAGTACCAGCTGCTCCCCGCCCTTCTGCAGGGCGATCCAGGGGTGCTGCTGTGCGAGTGCCAGAGTCTCCTCAGTGTCACTGCGCATGTAAGGAAGTTCCGACCAGGTGTCCGCTCCCCTGTCGTAAAGAGCATACCGGTACTCGTCCAGGGTCTCGGTCTTCACGACGGCATACCCGGCCGGGCTGACAGCACTGCAGCAGACCTCTCTGTAGGTATAAGGGCCTGCCTCCGCAAGCTCCGCCGGTATGACCGAACTGCCCTCGTACTCCGCATCTCTCCAGAGGACCAGCTCACAGGAGCCGTCTGCGTTTTCCTCCACGGAAGCCGTGAGCAGTACCTTCTCCTCAGGACTCCAGCAGGAGGCATAGGGGAAGTGCACGCGTCTCTCCGGGATCCGTCCGTCCCGCGTCAGGCCGGTGACACTCTGCTCCTGCAGATCGATGATGGCACCGTTCATGATCAGTTTGCCCGTTTCCGTCAGGAAGACATGGTCCAGACCTTTCCACAGGGAGTCCATCACTTCGTCCGGGACCGGCGTGACAGATGGCGTGCCGTCTCCCTCTGCGAAGACTGCATAGACCATGCCTCTGCCCGTCTCCGGCGACTGCGGGGCAATGACCGTGGTAGTGCCCAGAGGGGAGGTGAAGAAGTACGCCGACTCTGGTACCTGGTCCTGCCATGCAGGTGCCTCCATGTCGGTGTCCCTGCAGAAAGCGATGGCAGACGCCCTGCTGCGGTCCCTGTCCGGGACGACGACCATCCTGGCCGTGTCCAGCGAATCCCCCGACAGGGCGCCCCTGCGGATATCGAACTCACAGTCGAGTGCCGCCCAGCCAAAATCGGACGTCAGGGACCCGCTGCCGGTCGAACCCAGCGTGACGGTCCCGTCCTGCAGGATCAGTGCAAAAACGCCGCGACCGCTATAGACACTGCCCGCCTTGACGCGGCCGGAGAGATCCGTCTGCCAGCGGATCTTCCCATCCACCGGGTCCACGAGGCACATCCTGTTCCTGGATGCCAGCAGGATCCCGTCTTCGCAGCTTTCCAGAAGATCCAGATAATCGGAGAGGTCCAGGCTGGAGGTGTGATCCCGCGCCGCAGTACCGAAGTCCAGGGCCTGCGTGAAGCGCCGCGTCCAGCCGGAAGAGCGCTCGAAGAAGGTGATGTATGATCCTTTCCAGTCCCCGCTTTCCGCGAGCAGGGAATCGTCGCCGCAGAGGACCAGGACCAAATTGCCCTGCTCATCAAACTTCAGATGATAGGATGCCATGATGTCTTTAAAAAACATCTCTTCTTCCAGCGGTTTCCGCTCTCCCTGCCCGAGGTCGAACAGGAAGAGGCCCGCGCCGTCATCGGAGGGCTGCCTGGCCAGCACCGCGGCGTATCGGCCGTCCCGGGACAGCACTCCCCGGTCGATCATGTAGTAGGGATCGCCGATCACTTCCGTCTCCTGCAGGAGCCTGAAACTGCCGACTTCCCGGAGGCGGACATGGAGCCCGTCCTCCTCGTCGGAGCCAGTCAGGAACTGCCCCCTGTCCTCCAGGACGTCCAGGATCTTCTCCTCCCCGGTCTCCCACAGGCATTCGCCCTGCTCAGAAAAATAGGAGGGGTGCAGGATGAGGTCCCCTGCCAGGACCCCGCCCTCCACAAAACACAGATACTGGACATTCTCCGCTGTCCGGGCCTCCCAGAGGAGCTGCCCTGTCGCCATATCGGATACGCGGATGACGCCGTACCTGTCGCCGGTGGCGATCTTCGATCCGTCCCGGTCGAGCGCGACCGCCGTGATCTCCGTGTCCTGCTCAAAGGACTGGGTATACCGCAGATCCTTGAAGTCGGGATAGAGATACAGCGCGTCGGAGAGCGCTTTTTCCGCCGCGGGGACGTAAGGCCTTCCGGGGGTGCGGCCCGGCAGCGCATCCAGGGCATTTTCCAGCGCTCCCCTGTAATCACCGTCCCTGAAATCAGTCTGCGAGAGCGCGGCCAGGGCTTGGGATTCCTGGATCATAGAGACCTGCAGCTGTTCCCGGATCCTGGCGTTGCGGTTCAGGAGCAGCCCGATAAAAGCCGACGCCACCAGCCCGACAGCCGACGCCCCGATGGCCAGGCGGCGCATCCTGTAGCGCTGTTCGCGGTGGAACAGGTGGTCATAGGGACACCCTATCAGAGAGGCCAGGATCCGCAGGCTCTCCGTCTGAAACAGTCTGCTGCGCTGTCCGCTGCTCTCCGCCACTATGTTGGCCGCCAGGGGCTCGACCTGGTCCAGGAGGGTCCCGTCCGCGTCCCGGATCTCGGTCAGCTGCGGCGGGAAGGATGTCTCCGGTGTCCCGCTGATCAGCATGGCCAGCAGATGGTTCCGGTCGTGATGCTCGAGAAAATAGCTGATTTCCCGCAGCACCCACAGCGATCCGGGCGTATCGGGGCTGCAGATCACGATCAGAAACTCCGAGTGGTCCAGCGCCGTCCGGATGCTCTCCGTCAGATTGTCGGAGATGGGCAGTTCGTCCTGGTCGCGGAACACGAGGCCGAGTCTTTTCTCCCCGTTCACGCGCAGATCCGCCGGGATCACATACCGCTCGATCCGTCTGTGAAGTTTTTTGGCATACTCTATGTCCAGAGGCCTGTGCCGGTAGCTGATAAAGGCCTTGTAATTTCTCTCCTCTGTGATCCTCACGTCGTCTGACATCTGGTCACCCTCCTCCCGTGATACGGTACTATGTCCAGTATGCCCGCGTTCTCCTGAAATTGCAATCCGGGACCGCGCCGGGAATCATTGCACACAGGACAGTTCTCTGCACGATCACTGCATGATCCCTTTCCTGTCATCGGTCATATGACCTGTTTTATTTCCCTTCTCAGCCCCGCAGGATGTATAATGATCTTAGAATAAAGGCCCATCTCACTGCCGGGCGCTCTCCGTGAAATGGATCATTTAAACAGTTCACACAGTGCCCGTATTTCCTGCCGGGAGGTGTACTATGCTCTCTTCTTCTCTCTATCCCCACGTTTTCTCCCCGATCCGGATCGGTGCGCTGACTTTCCGGAACCGCCTCGGCTTCGCGCCGATGGTCTGCAACCAGTGCGAGATCGACGGCACGGTCACGGATGCCATGGTGGATTTTGTCGGCACACAGGCGGCGACCGGCGCCGCCTATGTGACCATCGGAGACACGCAGGTGGACGATGAACTGGGCGGCGCTTTCATGTCGACCCTGAACATCGCGCGGGGGACCAGCCGCCCCGGACTGGCCAGGCTGGCCGACGCGGCGCGCTACGCAGGAGCGATCCTCTCCGTGGAACTGAACCATTCCGGCCGGGGTGCCAAGGACAAGCTGATCAAGGGCCCCGCCATCGCTCCCTCCGCCATTCCTTTCGAGAACTGCGCCAAAAACGTTCGCGCGATGGACGATGAGGACCTGGCACGCGTAAAAGGCCAGTTCGTCTCCTGCGCGAGGCGCTGTACGGCGATGGGTTTTCCCATGGTGATGGTGCACTGCGCCCACAACAACCTCCTGGGCCAGTTTCTGTCCCCGCTGTCCAATCACCGCACGGATGCTTACGGCGGCAGCCCCGAAAACCGCCGCCGCTATCCCCTGGAGGTCCTGCAGGCGATCCGGCAGACAGTGGGACCGGGTGTCGCCATCGAGGTGCGCGTCTCCGCTTCCGAAGAGACTGAGGGAGGGCTGGAGTTCGAAGAGTCCCTGGCCTTTATGCGGGAGGCGCAGAAATACTGCGACCTGATCCACATCTCCCGGGGCATCGTCTACAATGCCGCCGGCGTGTACACCCTGCCCACCTATCTCCGTCCCCGCCTGCTCAATGTCGACTATGCCCGTCGGGCCAAGGCTGAACTCGATGTGCCCGTGGCCGTCGTCGGCAATTTCAGCACGCTGGCGGAGGCCGAGGAGGTCATCGCCTCCGGCGCTGCTGACGTCGTCTGTATGGTCAGAGCGTGGCTGGCAGATCCGGATCTCCTCGACAAAAGCGCCTCCGGGCACCCGGAGACCGTCCGCCCCTGCCTGCGCTGTCAGCGGGGCTGCATGGACAATTCCGCCAGAGGCATGGCCATCCACTGTGCCGTCAATCCGGCCCTGGGTTTTGAGGCTGAACTCCGCGCGCTGCCTCCGGTATCCTCTTCCAGGCGGATCCTGGTGGCCGGCGGCGGACCCGCCGGCATGACGGCAGCCCAGACGCTCGTGCGCAGGGGACATACGGTGCTCCTGTGCGAGCAGTCGGACCATCTCGGCGGCCTCCTGACTGCCGCCGCTGCCCCTTCTTGCAAGATCTACATGAAGGATTATCTGCAATGGATCATCCGCGAGACCCTCTCCTGCGGCGCCGAGATCCGGCTGAACACAGAAGTCACGGATTCGCTGGTCCGCGAATGGGCCCCCGACGCCGTCCTGGTGGCGACCGGTTCCGCATACCTGCGGCCGCCCATCGAGGGCATCGATCTGCCCCACGTCGTCATGCTCGAAGAGGCGGATGCCGCCCCTGAGAAGCTGGCGCAGGACGTCCTGATCTGCGGCGGCGGCTCCTCGGGCCTGGAGACAGCTCTGAGCCTCGCCCGCACCGGCCGCAGGGTCACGGTCGTCGACCAGCTCCCTTTGGAAAAGTTTGCGGACGGCATGGTCTACTTCCCGCGCGTCGATCTCCTTCACTGCCTTGCTGAGGAAGGCGTCACTCTCTTGCCCCGCCACCGGATCCTGCGGTTCGCGGAGGGCGGTGTGTGGTTGAGGGATTTTTCATTAAATGGAAACGCCAGAACCCAAGATCCCTCTTCGCCTTCTGAAGAATCCGATGTTTTCTATCCTGCCGGTTCTTGCGTCATCGCCCTGGGCGTAAAAAAACGCACGGAGCTGTTGAACAAGCTTCGTGCTCAGTATTCTTCTACGTGCGTCATTCCTATCGGCGACTGCGAGGGAGGCCACAACATCTATGATGCAACGCATACTGCGTTTTGGGCGGCGATGCGGATCTGAAGATTTATTTCCTGTTGACCATCTTCCGGGGCAGCTGTCAAGGAACCGGTGAACCTCGCCGGAAGCGTCCTTGACAGCTGTCCCGGAAGACGGTGTTGGGTCGCCAAGAGGCGCTTCCACGCCTCCTGCCTCCAAAGAGGCCGGCGAACATTATATTTGTCGTGAAATAGAAGAAATATCACGAAGGGAACAACGATGATAGAAATCATCCGCTGTGATGACGATCAGAGGACTCGATATCACGCGCGAGGCCTGCGGCCCTCGCGTGCTGATAGGCCTTGAGGCGGGAAACTGCTTGCTGGGCCTACGGACTTTTCTTGATGGTAGGCCTCAAGGCGAGAAATTACTTGCGAGGCCTACGGACTTCTCTTGATGGTAGGCCCTGAGACGGGAACTTCCTTGCTGGGCCTACAGGCTTTTCGTGATAGTAGGCCTCGGGGCGTGAAACTGCTTGCGAGGCCTATGGACTTTTCTTGATGGTAGGCCCCAGGGAAGGGAACAGCCTTGCAGGCCTACGGGCAGATAGGCCTTAAGTTGTAAGCAGCAAGGTATAGGCCTATTTCAACTTGAGATGAGTAGGCCTGAGTCCAGATTACCAGGATCAGGGCCTACAATGTTGAAAAGGCAGTAGGCCTGGAACAATTGAGAAAAGGGCTGAGGCCTACGTTGTTGAAAAACGCTAGGCCTGGGGTAGGCGATCAAAGAGATGAGGCCTACATCGCCGGAAGGGATGTAGGCCTGAAACCATTTATTCCCGCCTCGGGCCTATCCATCCACGAATGGATCAAGACTGCCACAGTGATACTAATCTCAAAAAGGCATTCTATCTCCTGTTTTCACTACAACAGATGCTTTCCTGTTCTCGTAATGACCTCTCAGCCTCATCAAGTCCCTGACTGTCACTACAGCTGATGATTTTCTGCTGCTGTGGTGACCTCTCGACCTCTAAATATCTCTGATCGTCATTACAGCTGATGATTTTCTGTTACTGTAGTGACTTCCCGGCTTCTAAAAGCCTCTGGCCGTCACTACGGCTGATGATTTCTGAGTCAAGTCCTGAATTGTGTGTAAATTCCTTTAGGCATTTTTTTTCAGGGGATGCGTTGCTTACCTTGGCAACAGGCTTGCACACTGGAGGGA
>CAMOJW010000067.1 GCA_946617225.1 uncultured Lachnospiraceae bacterium | reverse complement strand
CGTGCGTGCCGAGATGGCTCATGATATCGAAATTGGTGTGGAAATCCGGGATCGGACCGCCGGTGTTGAATCTGTATAGTTTGCATCTCCGGGTCTCAGTCGCCGGGTCCACCAGCTTGGACAGGTCGACGAGACGCAGGCCGTTCCCCATATCATATACTTTCTGCATGATCTCCTCCTTATATGTATGTTCAAAGAGCAACTTTGACGACTACTTTCTTCACTGCCGCGGGTGCTCCCGCCGCGCATCTGGGTTTATGGGCATCCTCCGGCGCTACGACGATGAGGTCGCCTTCCCTGAGGAGGACCTCGCCGGAGAGTTCCGGCTCTTCATAGAAATACACGTCGTTGGCTTCCACGGCTTCCCTGAGCACGAGTCCGTCCGACTTGCAGACGCCGAACATCTCGTCTCCTGTCACCATATACTGAATATCGAAATACAGCTTGTGGGTCTCGAAGTAACGGGTCTCTTTCGGTTCGGTGGTATACTCCTGCACACTGGCTACCACCTGCTTGCCCAGGATCGGATAGAAGCCTTCCGGAAGGGACTTGATGTCGGTCTCCGCGAGCCACTTGTAGGCGGCACGGAACTTCTCCTCCAGATAATCATACTTCTCCGCGATCGAAATGTTGCTGAAAAACATGGTCTCCTCCTTTCTTCCGGTCAGACCTCAGAAACTTGCGATGTCGACGACGTCCATCCGTCCTGTAGCCAGGTCGAGGATCTGGTTCCAGATCTGCTCGTCCACGGCTACGCCTCGTTCCATGCTCTCTTTCCGTCTGAGCAGGGTGTTCTCCCCGGGACACCTGACCGGTCTGTCAGGATCGATGGGGTGCGCACTGTCCGCCGCGGCGACTCTGTGGTCCAGCATCGCCTGCAGTTCCTCCCTGTCCCCGAAGAGATAAGGATCGATGGCGATGAAGATCTGGGAGCATCCTCCGCAGCTCCCCATGGTGGCCGCATCCTGTTCGATGCCGCTGCGCCCGTTGGAGATCATGGCCGCAGCCAGGTCCAGCGCGATGGCCAGGGAGGAACCTTTCCAGTATCCCGCGGGCAGGATACGCATGGTCTCCTCGATGGCACCGGGGTCTGTGGTGAGGCGGCCCTCCCGGTCAAAGCCCCCCGGATAGGGCAGCTGCTCTCCCGCCAGCCGATAGACACCGAGCTTGCCGTACGCGTACAAGCTCATCGCCATGTCCACGACGATCGGACCCTTCTCTCTGGGGATCGCGATACAGAAAGGGTTGTTGCCAACGCTCTTCTCGTCGCTCCCCCACATGGGCATGCAGCTCTCGGCATTGATCCAGCTGAGCCCCACCATGTCCGCTTCCGCCATGCGCCAGGCGTAAGTACCGCCGCGCATCCAGTGCGTCGTGTTGTGCAGTGCCGCACACCCGATCCCGTGCTGCCGCGCCAGTTCCACTGCCCTGTCCGCGCAGAAGATGGCATTGGTGATGCCCACGCCCAGCCGTCCGTCATAGTTCTCCACGGCTCCTCTGGCGCCCGTCAGGACGGGGTCCGCCTCCGGGTCCACCCAGCCATTGCGAACATAGACGGCAAAACGCGGTATGCGGTTGAGGCCGTGGCTCTCCACGCCGTCAGCGCTGGATTCCGTGTGGATCTGCGCGCACAGGGAAGCCTTCTCTTCCGGCAGTCCTATCCGGAGCAGGGCTTCGTCTGCCGTGGCGCGCACGGTTTCAAAAGGTATCCGCAGTTTCATTCTGTTCCCCGCCTGTGATGATCTCTCTGCGATGCGGTCACTTGCTGGCGATGTCCGTGACGCTCAGGTCGCCGGCTGCCAGGGCCTGGACCTGCTCCCAGATCTGTTCATCCACGTTCACGCCTTCTGCCATGCTCTTCTGTCTCCTGGCAACAGTGCTCTCACCGGGGCACTTGACGGGATGCTTCGGATCGATGGGATGCGCGCTGTCCGCCGCCTCCACGCGGTGATCCACCAGTGCCTGCAGGGATTCCCTGTCTCCGAAGAGATAGGGATCGATGGCGATGAATACCTGGGAACAGCCGGTGCAGCTCCCCCGCGCCTCCTCGTCGAGCACAGCGCCGCTGCGTCCGTTAGCGATCATGGCAGCTGCCATATCCAGCGCGATGGCCAGGGAAGAGCCCTTCCAGTAACCTGTGGGAAGGATCCTCTTGCTGTCTTCGATGGCACCGGGATCGGAAGTCAGGTTGCCGTCCTTGTCAAAACCGCCCGGATAGGGCAGCTGCTTGCCGGCGAGACGGTAGACGCCCAGCTTGCCGTAAGCGTACTGGCTCATGGCCATATCCACCACGATGGGTCCCTTGTCCCTGGGGATAGCGAGGCAGAACGGGTTGTTGCCGACGCTGGCTACATCGCTGCCCCACATGGGCATGCAGCTCTCCGTGGCGATCCAGCTGATGCCGATCAGATCCTTGTAGGCGATACGCCATGCATAGGTCCCGCCGCGCATCCAGTGGGTGGAGTTTCTGAGTGCGACGATGCCGATCCCATGCTCCCTGGCCAGTTCTGCAGCCCTGTCCGCGCAGAAAATGGCATTGGTGATGCCGATGCCCAGATGGCCGTCGTAATTCTCGGCCGCTCCCCGGCTGCCCACGAGCTCGGGATCGGCATTCACGTCGATCCATCCCTTCTGAACATATTCTGCGAACCGCGGGATCCTGTTCATGCCGTGGCTCTCCACACCATCCGCACTGGACTCGCAATGGATCTGAGCGCATACCTCGGCCTTGTCCTCGGGGAGTCCGAGGTTCAGAAAAGCCTTTTTAGTCGTCTCTTTCAGTTTATCAAAAGGTACTTTCACACTCAAGATGATTCCTCCTATGGCTCGAATCTTGTATACATTTTGCCTGTATCTCAACAATACCATGATTGCCGTCTCCCTGCAACCGGATTTTGTGGGAATATATGCATGTGTTCCGGAAAATGGATCGATCCTGGTCTGCGGACACCTGACAGGTCCATTTATCAGGCCTTTTCTCTCCTCTTTTTATTGCTTTTTTCACAATACGACCTTAGAATCAAAGAAAAGGAGCATACGATTTAAAATGTATACAAGTTTGCGGCGAGACGGGGATCCCGCCGCGGAACACAGGCAATGAGATAAGGAGGAGACCAATGATCTACGGGAATATCCACAATGCGTTTTTCGAACAGCAGGCGGCGATGCTTCCCGCCTCGCTCTGCGCTGCGCTGCATTTTCTCAGGGATACGGATCTGGCTGCCCATGAACCGGGCCGTTTTGAGATCGAACTGGGCGGCGTGCCGATGATCCTGCAGGTGCTGGATCTGCACACCTCCCCCCGGGCGGCGCTCCGTCCGGAGATCCACAGGAAATACATCGATGTGCAGTTCCTTGCGGCCGGCGGACCCGAGGATGCCGCCTATTACAACGACGACGGGACCGGAGAGACAGAGGAGGATCTCCTCGCCACCGCCAGGGATATCCTGTTCTATAAGAACCGGGCAGCCGATGCCCGGGAGGGACGGATCGCCCTCGAAGTGGGGACCTACGCCGTCTATCTCCCCTGGGACGTGCATGTGCCCGCCGTACAGACAGGGGATGTGTCCTGCCCGATCCGCAAGATCGTTCTGAAAGTGCCCATGGCAGCCTGCCTGCCGGAAGGGATGTGGGAATGGAAATGAGCCGGGAGATGGAAACAGATTATGCGGCCCTTTTCTCCCTGCGGGGCCGCAGAGCACTGGTAACGGGAGGTACCGGCGGTCTCGGCAGTGCCATTGCGCAGGCTTTTCTGCAGCAGGGCGCGGATGTTGCGGTCTGCGGACGCCGGCCCGGAAATGATACTGACCTGCAGGAAACAGCCCGGCGTCTGGGGAGACGCCTGCTGTACGTCCGCTGTGACATCACGGACGAGCGTGACGTGTCCGCGATGATGGATGAGATCGAGGCACAGTTCGGCGGTCTGGAGATCCTGGTGAACAGCGCCGGTATGAATAAACTGCTCCCCGCGGAGGAGTATGACAATGACAGCTGGGACCGGGTCATGGGGCTGAACGTAGGCGCGCTCCACATGGTGACCAGAGAGGCAGGGAGGCGTTTCTTCCTGCCTCAGAAGTACGGAAGGATCCTGAACCTGTCCTCCGTAAAGAGTCTCATCGGCACAGACCGCGATTACCTCGCCTACTGCACCACCAAGGGTGCCGTCAACATGTACACGAAACAGCTGGCCTGCGAGTGGGGCAAGTACGGCATCACTGTCAACGCGGTGGCACCAACTTTTGTCCGTACTCCCATCAATTCCTTCCAGCTCGACGATCCGGTCTTCTATAAAAAACTGACCGATCGCATCCCCCTGGGACGGATCGGTCAGAAACAGGATATCGCCGCGGCGGCCGTCTATCTGTGCAGCGATGCGGCCTCCTTTGTCAGCGGCCAGGTCCTCTGTGTGGACGGAGGCCTGACGGCCAGACAGTGATCTGCTCTGTGCAGTGCCCCTTTCTCAGCGCGGTGCGCGTTCCGGGAAAGCGGGCACTTCTTCGTTGAGCCACTGCCAGGCTTCGTGCAGCCCCTCCGCCGTGAAGGGAAAATCTCTGCTCCGAATACTCTCCCCGTCTGCAGCGCCATAGCTGAGGGGCTCCGGCCACACCGAGGCCCTCAGCGAGGCTTCTCCTCTTTTGTCCGGGGGCGTGTACCGCACGTTGATCAGCGGTTCCCGCGCGACACGATAGCGCATGCCCGCGCAGCTGCCGAAAAAAGCCTCTCCATATTCATAATGACCGATGTGCAGGAGTTCCTGCTCCGGGATCTGTTCCATTTCTTCTCTCATTCCCTCTCCATTCAGTCCGGTGATACTGTGTCATACCCTGTGTCCTGCGTCGGCAGTCCTGGCAGACAAGGTCCTGTCAGGTGAGCACTCTCTGCAGCACGTAGCGCACGGCAGCGCCTTCCACCGGCTTGCCGATGTACGCGTCCATTCCCGCCTCTCTGCAGTGTCTCACATCCTCGTCAAAAGCGTTGGCTGTCATGGCGATGATCGGAATCTCCGCGTTGACAGGATCCTGCAGCGCCCGGATCCAGTGCGTAGCCTCGTAGCCGTCCATCACCGGCATCTGGATGTCCATCAGCACGGCGGCATATTCCCCGGGATCAGAGCGCATGAGGATATCCACCGCCTCTCTGCCGTCCCCGGCGTGCGTGACCAGGAGGCCTTCTTCCTCTATCATCTCCGCGGCTATCTCCCTGTTCAGATCATTGTCCTCCACAAGGAGGATGCGGCATCCCTTCAGGCGCACCGGTGAGATCGGGGCGCGCTGCTTGTACTTGCCGAAAAGGCGTACCAGCGGATTATAGCGTTCTTCACGGTGGTGCTTCTCCTGTCCTTCCTGGAGCCGCAATGCCAGGACCACAGTGAAAGTACTTCCGACACCGGGCCGGCTCTCCACCTGGATCGTACCGCCCATGGACTCCACGATGCTCTTGCAGATGGGCATCCCCAGGCCGCTTCCCATGACGCGGCTGACCGTCGTATTCCGTTCTCTCTCGAACGGTTCGAACAGTTTCTCCTGAAACTGTACGCTCATGCCTATGCCGTTGTCCCGCACGCGGATCTCGACGCCCATATAGCCCTGCGGTGCGCCTTCCGTCTCCCGCAGGGAGAGCTGCACCTGTCCGCCCTCAGGCGTATATTTCACCGCATTGCTCAGAAGATTGAGCAGCACCTGCGTGACCCTCAGCTGGTCACAGTAGACGTGGGTCTCCATATGCCTTTCCACATCCACCGTGAACTGCAGACCCTTCTGCTCCGCCTGGGGCTGGATGATATCCGAGACGCTCTCCAGCACTTCCATCAGGTCGCAGGGCCTCTCCTCCAGGTCCAGCCGGCCGCTCTCTATGCGGCTGATGTCCAGGACATCGCCCACCAGCTGCAGCAGGTGGCTGCTGGCAGTGCGGATCTTGCGGAGACTGTCCCGGACCTTGTCCGGCTCGTCCAGATGGGCCAGCGCGATCTCCGTGAACCCGACGATGGCATTCATGGGCGTGCGGATATCGTGGGACATGTTGGAGAGGAAAGCGCTCTTGGCCGTATCCGCGTTGCGGGCCTGCCTGAGCGCGTTCTCCAGCAGACTTCTCTGCTGCAGTTCGACCCTTCTCTCCTCCTGGATATTGGCAAAACCGAGCAGGACCCTCGTGGGCTCGCCCTCCATGCCGCCGAGCCGCACGACCTTGCCCCTGTAATAGACCGGAGAGGCTCCGGGACCGCAGCGGAAGTTGAAGTCGTACGTGCGGTGTTCCCCCAGCATCCTGCGGATGTTCCCCGGAGACAGCAGCCTCAGAAAGTACTCTCTGTCGTGGGAAAAGACGCACCATTTGGCCATCTCTTCCAGCGTCTCCTGGTACCCGGGAACGAAACACTTCCCGTACAGCTGCCTGATCCGGCTGCTGAGGCGGAAAATCTCATACTCTTCCGTCTCCAGTTCCACAAAGAAGACCGAATCATATTCCCGGGACAGCCCTTCGATGACCTCCATGCGTTTGAGGTTCTGTTCCTCCGTGCGTTTCTGCCCTGTCACGTCCCGCATCACACAGGTGGCGATCACATTGCCGGTCAGGTCATCCGTGCTCAAGATCAGCGTCTCACGCAGATAGACACCGGCACCGCTCCTGTCAAATACCTTGTAATCCAGACTGACTTCCCGTTCCCCCCTCTCATACATGGCCAGCAGAACGTCCCTCTGCACCAGCTTGCTGAACTGGTCGCGGGTGGGGGGCTGGATGCGCTGTGCCCAGGACGCCACATGCTCAGGCAACGCCCCGGGGATGTCCACACCGGGCTCGTGATAGAACAGTTCCTGTCTGCGGATGTCGCCGTTCACCACCATGTCTCTGGTCAGGTCGATCTCAAAAGTACCCACCGTGTCCGCGCTGGCGGCACTGCTGAGGCGCAGTCCACGGGCGATATCACTGCGCAGAGACTGGATATAGGCATCCGTCTGCTCCCCTTTGTAACGGTCACTCTTCTGCTGCTCCTCGATCCGCTCCATGCTCAGCACACAGAAGAGCACGCTCACTGCCTGGTCGCCTTCTCTCTCCAGCACCCAGCCGTCGATCCGCCGCCAGGTCCCGTCCGCCAGAGGATAAGAGATGGAGACCGTATCCTGCGTGCCCAGCGTATTGCGGATCCGCTCGATACTGCCTGCCTTTTCCCGCCACACATTGTAGGAAGGATCCACGATCGTATGACAATAGGCCCGGTGGAAATCGCTGTAGGTCCCGCTGAACAGGCTGTCCACCGCCTCATCGGTGCGTTTGGCCCAGATTCTCTCTATGCGGTCTCTGACAAGGTCCAGCACATAGATCTGGTCGTAGTCCTCCAGAAAGATCTCCAGCATCCGCCGCCTGATCTTCCTGTCGATATTCATATAATCCGTCTGTAAACCCATGTCCGGCTGCTCCTTTATTCAAATGTCCACCAGGGGCTCAGCATCTCATCCAGGATCTTCCTGCGCTCCATCTCTTCTCTGCGGCGGCGCTCCAGTTCCTCGACGGTGGGATCGTCCTCCCACTCTTCCTCACCCAGTCTGACGGGCTCCGCCTGCGCATGGTCGCTGCCGGGAACAGATCCCTCTTCCGCGCCTTCCGCCGCTTTGACTTTGAACTGCGTCTCGTAGAGCTCGGTATACACACCGCCGGCCCGCACCAGGTCCCTGTGCTGGCCTCTCTCCACGATCTCTCCGTCCTTGACGACGATGATCTCGTCCGCCGCCAGGATCGTGGAGAGCCTGTGCGCTATCAGGATGCTGGTCCTGGATCCCACCAGCGGGTCGATCGCCTCCTGGATCCTGGCCTCCGAGATGGAATCGAGAGAGGCTGTCGCTTCGTCAAAGATCAGAAGCGCCGGATCCTTGAGGAGCACCCTGGCGATGGAGATGCGCTGCTTCTCACCGCCGGACAGTTTCAGTCCGCGGTTGCCGACAACGGTGTCCAGCCCCTTCTCCTGACGCTGTATGAAGTCCAGGATATTGGCTCTCTCACAGGCATCCAGCAATTCCTCTTCCGTGGCCTCCGGCTTCACATACAGCAGATTGTCCCGGATAGTGCCGTTGAACAGGTAGGTCTCCTGGGTCACCACACCGATGCTGCCCCGCAAAAAGTGCAGATCCAGGGACCGCACATCCCTCCCGTCGAAGAGCACTTGTCCCTCCTGCACATCGTACAGGCGGGGGATCAGATTGATGATGGTGCTCTTGCCGCTTCCCGAGGGGCCGACGATCGCCACGCTGTGCCCGCTCTCCAGGCGGAAATTCACATCCTTCAGGATCTTGCGGTCGGGTTCATAGGAGAATCCGACGCCCCGGAACTCCACACTGCCCTCCGCGCGGTCCGGAACGACCGCGTCCGGTGCGTTCTCGATCTCCACCGGCATGTCATAGTATTCAAAGATGCGGGTGAACATGGCCATGGAGCGGATCCAGTCCACCTGGATGTTCAGGAGCGAGTTCACAGGCCCGTACATCCTCCCCAACAGGGTCACCAGTACCGTGATGTCGCCGACGGTGAGGTCCGCGTCATACCGCATCATCAGGACGCCGCCTGCCAGATACAGCAGCATGGGCCCCACACTGGTGATGGTGGAGAGCACCACCCTGAACCACCGTCCGGCCATGCTCTCTTTGATATTGAGCTCGATCATGCGGCGGTTGGCCCGCTCGTACTTCTCGTATTCCTGATCTTCCCTGCAGAAGAGCTTGACCAGCGTCTGCCCGCTCACCGACAGTGTCTCATTCAGGATCCCGTTGATCTCGTCGTTGCAGGCCTGCGCCTCCCTGGTCAGCGTCCACCTGGTCTTGCCGGCCCGCCGCGTGGGGATGGTAAAAAGCGGCACGATGACGATCCCGATCAGCGCCAGGATCCAGTTTCTGCTGAACATGGCCGTGAGCGCCACCGCCAGCGTGATCACGTTGGAGAGGATGCTCGTAAAAGTCCCCGAGATCACCTGCTTGACGCCGTCGATGTCACTCGTCATGCGGGTGATGATATCACCCTGATTGTTGGAGGTATAGAACCGCTGGGACATGCACTGCAGATGCCGGTACATGGCATTGCGCATATCAAAAGTAATGTGCTGGGAGATCCAGGAATTGATATAACTCTCCGCCACTCCGACCAGATTGGACAGGAGCGTCACCGCCAGCGACAGAACGATCAGAAAGACCAGCCTGTTCAGGTCCCTTCCGATCAGTCCCTCATCGATGATCCGCCCGGTCAGTACCGAAGGCAGGATCGAAAGTACAGAGGAGACCACTATGCACACCAGCACCAGCAGCAGCTGTCCTTTATACGGCAGCAGATAAGAAAGGATCCGCTTCAGCAGCGCTCCTGTCACTTTGGGCTGATTCTTCTGTTCCTCCTCCGTGAGAAACCCTCTTCCGCCTCTGCCGAATCCCATCGGTCCCCCAGTAGGCATAGTTCACTCCTCTCTGAGACATAAAAGAACACAGGCTGCGGGATCCCGCAGCCCGTGTTCTATTTTACTGTACTTTTCAGGACGAAACAATCTGCAATCATGATATGAACTGGAAGACCGTGAACGCTGCATAGATGCACAGCAGCAGGATCCCCTGCCACCTCTTCAGTTCCCCTTTTGCCAGGGTGGGCAGCGTCAGGATGGCCATCACGGCGAACATCACCGGGATATCCACCAGGAGCGAGGCGTTCATGCCCATGAGCATCTTCTCGGCGGGCACCGCGAACGGAGAGATCGTGATCGCCAGTCCGGAGACCAGCACGAGATTGAAGATATTGGCGCCGATCACGTTGCCGAGGGACAGCGCTCCGTGTCCCTTCGCAAGAGACGTGATCGCAGTGACCAGCTCAGGCAGAGAGGTGCCCAGGGCCACCATCGTAAGTCCGATGACGGAATCCGGTACGCCGAGCGCAGCGGCTATCTTGGTCCCGTTCTCCACCAGCAGGTTGGCGCCGACAGCGATCAGTACCGCCCCGACGATCAGAAGCATGACATATCTCCGGAGAGGCGTTTCCCGGCCACCTGCCTCAACAGGAATCGCCTGTTCCTGTGCTTCTTCCGCTTCCGCATCACTTTCCGCCTTCATCTGCCGCACCGTCATGACCATGTAGACGAGAAACATCGCCAGCAGGATCAGACCGGTGATTCGGGAGAAAGTTCCCAGCAAATAGGCGTTGATCGCATAGAAAGCGGCCGCGATGAAGAACATCATTGTGGGAAAACGCAGCGTGTCCCTTTCCACGGGGGCAGGCTTCAGTGCGATCGTCAGAGCTGCGATCAGGCTGGTGTTGCAGATCACGCTGCCGATGGCATTGCCGTAGGAGATACCGCTGTTGTGCAGCAGAGCCGCCTGCGAGGACACCATCACTTCCGGCAGTGTCGTCCCGATCGAGACCACTGTCGCACCGATCAGCAGTTCCGGCAGCATAAAGCGGTGCGCGATCCCGGTCGCTCCGTCCACGAACCAGTCACCGCCCTTGATCAGAAAGAGAAAACCCAGGATGAACATTAAGACCGTAACTGCCATATTCCCTCCTCATGAAAAGACTCTTTTCATCACCCAGGTCTCAGAATGCAAGCATTCTGAAACTGTGTGCGGACAGAGGGGCTCTACACCCTGCCCGTGCTGATCGATTACAAAAAAAGAGACGATCACTGCACTTCAAACTGCAGTAATAGTCTCGCTTCAAGGAACATATTCCGGGGATCCATCATCCCGTACTGACGAAATATGCTGCAGACAGAAAACTCTCTGCAAGCTACTCCCTATTTACTAAAAAGGTGCCAACCAGATTTGAACTGGTGATCAGGGTGTTGCAGACCCTTGCCTTACCACTTGGCTATGGCACCAAGATCATCTGTCGGATCGAGATGACCCGGGAACTTTCAAAATCGAACAGTGAGAGATTTTGAAAGCTCCTCTTTATTGTTTTTCTTTAGGAAAACAATAAAGTGACTCCGACGGGAATCGAACCCGTGTTACCGCCGTGAAAGGGCGATGTCTTAACCTCTTGACCACGGAGCCGTATATTGAAAAAAACGGCGGAACTATCTCCCTGTCACAGACAGGATATGGATCCCACCGAGCGCCCCGAGTAGGGCTCGAACCTACAACCCCGCGGTTAACAGCCGCGTGCTCTACCATTGAGCTATCAAGGCTTATTGCTCTGCACCTTCAAAACTGAACAGGAAATGAGTCTTCCGACTCTCAAAAAGCTCTCTAAGGATAAGCGT
>CAMOJW010000066.1 GCA_946617225.1 uncultured Lachnospiraceae bacterium | reverse complement strand
GGAATCCGCTGACGGGCTTCTGGACAGCCCAGTCCATGCGGCGGTCCAGGAAGGTGCAGGCCTCTTCGTCGTAGCAAAGGCCCTCTTTCATCAGGGTCACAGGGCAGATGCAGCACAGAAGGAAGGAGTAGACGTAGTCGGACGCATCCTCCATCTCCTCGTTGTCGCTTCCCCTGGCGGGGATATCATAGGTGCCGTGTACCAGCAGGATCAGATATTTGGTCTGGCTGCGGAAATTCTCCACCACTTTGTTAAAGAAAAGCGTCAAAAGATCGTCGTTCTTGAGTTCTGACTGCTGAAGCCTGTAGAGCAGCTGCTGGCGGCCGCCCTCGGCCTCTTCTTCAAGAGGAAATTCCATGTTGAAGAGATTGCGGCCGGGCTTTCCGGACATGGCGCTGCGGAGGATCTCGCAGTACTTTTCCATAGATTCCTTCTCCATGGCTGCCAGGGAATCGTGAAGCTCGCGGATCACTTCCCCCTCCTCATTTACATAACAGGCGCGGATCCTGTCGATGCAGCTGTCGGGCTTTATGAGTTTTCTTATCTCGCTGATCGCTTTTTTATCCATCGTATACCTCGTCATTTATAAAAATATCCGCTTCCGAAGCGGTAACATTCAATATACTACAGAAATTTCTGTTTCGCTAGAGGGCGGATGATGGTATAATATATATTCAGATTGAATTAAGCGCACAGCAGCGCACGAAAAGGGAGGAAATGACCATGGAAACTAATGGAAATCGCAATGACGCCAAGTGGGACGCTTTTGAGGAGATGATGGAGAACAAAGTCGTCTTCACGGTTCCGATCGATGAGAGCGTCAAGGCGGGCGTCGTGACTTCAGTGAAAGGTGTCAGGGCATTTATTCCCGCTTCCCAGCTCAGCACGAGCTATGTTGAGGATACCAATGAGTGGATCGGCAAGGAGATCGACGTCGTGATCATCACCGCTGACAGAGAGAAGCAGCGCCTTGTCCTTTCCGGCAGAGAGGCAGCCAAGATCAAGCGCAGCCAGGAGAAGAAGGCCCGCATCGATGCCCTTAAGGTCGGCACAGTATGTGAAGGCAAGGTTGAGACGATCAAGCCTTACGGCGCGTTTGTAGATCTCGGAAACGGCATCAGCGGACTGGTGCACATCTCCCAGATGAGCACGAAGAGAGTTGCCACTCCTGAGGAAGTATGCAAGGAAGGCGATGTTGTCAAGGTCAAGATCACCAAGGTCAAGGACGGCAAGGTGAGCCTTAGCATGAAGGCTCTTGAAGAAGCACCCGCTCCGACTGAGGACGACATTCCGGAGCTGTCTCAGGTAGTATCTCATGAGAAAGCTACCACCAGCCTTGGCGACCTGCTCAAGAACATCAAGCTTGACTGATACGGATAGATATATCTGAAAGATACATCTGTTTACAGATGAGAGGGGAGAACGGGCGGTCCTGTACCGCCCGTTCTGTTTTAAATGTTTCATTATAGATGTTTTGTTTTAAACACTTTATTCACGGGAGGAATCTTCGTATGGCCCTTTGGCAGTGCGGCGCAAACCGGATAAGGACGGCAGTATTTCTGGCCGCGGCAGTCCTCCTGCTCCTCTGGCCTTTGGGTATGCGGGCGCGGGCGGCGGAATCCGCGGCGCAGGAGCCCGCGGCGGAGACCGGAGGGGAAGCGCCCGCGGCGGAGACGGTCATGATCCGGCTTGAGGCGCAGCGGGAAGAGACAGACCGGGCGGCCCTTCTTGACAGGATCAACGAGATTCGAAAAGAGGCCTGCGAGGAGGGGGTAGACAGTCCGGTGGACGGAAGTCCGCTTACGCCGGCGGATTATGTGCCTCTTACGTGGTCCGGGGAGCTGGAAGAAATCGCCCTGCAGCGGGCGGCGGAGAGCATGATCCTGCAGGATCACATACGGCCCGATGGAAGAGACTGCTTTACGGCGGCTCCGGAGGGAGTCTCCTTTACGACGGAGACGCTGGCCTGGGGATTTGAGAGCGCCCGGGAGGCCCTGGAGGGCTGGTACTCCGAGAAAGCCTCTTACCTGAATGCGGACGGAAAACCCGCCGGCCACTACATGGCGCTGATCAACCCGCAGAGCCGCTGTGTGGGGATCGCGGGACTTGGCGCGCCTTATCAGAGAAGGGCCTGCGCGGGCGCCTTCGGGAAGGAGGCAGCCGCGGGGGAGACGGCTATACAAAAAGAGAAATCCCCGGAGGAAGACCGGATGATCCCGGTGCGGCGCGACATGCTGCCCGCGGTCCTGCATAGGGCCCTGGAAGTTACGGCTGGGCGGATCCTCAGGGCCGCGGTATTTTGACAGAGTATGCGGGAACAAGCGGAGAGAATGTATGCATGAGATGAGCTATGTTGTGCGGATCGTCAGCCTTGCGCTGAGGAAGGCACAGGAGAACGGGGCCGCAGAAGTGAAGAGCCTGACGGTTTTAGTGGGAGAGATGACGGACATCGTGCCGGAGTATCTTCATAAGTACTATCCCGACGCGGTAAAGGGAACGATCATGGAGGGATCGGTCCTGAAAACAGAGACAGATCCCGTGAAGATCCGCTGCGGCGGCTGCGGGAGGATCTACCACCCGGAAAAGGCCAATTCCTATGCCTGCCCCGTCTGCGGGAGCACCGAGGGAGAGATCTGCGGCGGCCGCGGGCTGAGTATCCGGGAGCTTGAGATCGAAGCGTAAGGATGTTCAATATAATGTTTAAAAGGTATTTATATAAGAACTATCAGTAAAATTCAGAGTAATCTGAATTTTTTTTTGATGGAAAAAGACTAAAAAAGACAAGACATTTAAGGAAAAGAGGTCTATAATACCGTTTGGCTTGATTGACATTTAATTAACTAATACGTATCAGGCAGAAAGGGTAACACGTATGGCAATACCTGTGTTTTTAATCCTGTTCCCGCTCCTTTGCGCGCCGGTGATGTATCTGATCACCAACAACCGGCTGCGGGCTTATGTCACATACGGCGCGGCCGCGGTCATCATGGCCGCCACCATCGCGCTGACAGTGTTCTGGGTGAGGAACGGGGCAGTTCCGGTCCAGCTCTATAAAGAGACTGCGCTGGCGGATCATATCATCCTTATCGCGGAGATCCTGCTCATGGTGCTGGTCACGGCCTTGTGCTTCAGGCACAAGAAATACTGGATCAGTCTTCTCTCGATCGTTCCCACACTCATGATCGCGCGTCAGGAACTGACGGGCACAAAGCCCATGACCCTGTGTCACATTTATATCGACCATCTCGCGGTCCTGATGTGCCTGATCATCGGCATTGTGGGGTCCCTGATCGTGATCTACGCGGCCGGCTATATGTACGGCTATCACCAGCACAGGAAGGATATCCGGGATAACAGAAGATATTTCTTCATGCTGCTCTTTATCTTTCTGGGGGCCATGTTCGGTTTTGTGCTCTCCGAGAGCCTTCTGTGGATCGACTTTTTCTGGGAAGTGACCAGCGTGTGCTCCTTTTTGCTGATCGGCTATACCAAAGAGCCGGAAGCCATCAACAATTCCTTCCGGGCTCTGTGGATGAACCTTCTGGGCGGCGTCGCGCTGGCTGCGGGCATTATATATTTTGAAACATCCGTAAACTGCGTGTCCCTTCACAAGCTGATCGAATACGCGCAGCTGGGCGTACTGCCCGCCGTGATCGCCGTGGCGCTGGTCGCCTTCGCGGCGCTGACCAAGGCGGCGCAGCTTCCCTTCTCCACATGGCTGATGGGAGCGATGGTCGCGCCCACCCCTTCCTCTGCCCTTTTGCACTCCGCAACCATGGTCAAGGCGGGAATCTACATTCTCTTCCGTCTTGCGCCCGCCATGGGAAATACGGCGACCGGGAACGTGGTCGTCTTTATCGGCGGCTTCACCTTTTTTGCCGCTTCGATCATGGCCATTTCCCAGAGCGACGGCAAAAAAGTGCTGGCCTTCTCCACCATCTCAAACCTGGGCCTGATGACGGCCTGCGCGGGCGTCGGCGCCCATGAAACGGTGTGGGCGGGGATCTTCCTCATGATGTTCCACTCGGTCTCCAAATCGCTCCTTTTCCAGGACGTGGGAGCCACCGAGAACGCGACGGGAAGCCGTGACATCGAGGATATGCACGGCCTTCTCTACCGGCTGCCCATGCTGGGCTTTTATATGTTTATCGGTATCGCGGCCATGTTCCTGGCCCCCTTCGGAATGCTGATCTCCAAGTGGTCGGCACTCAAGGCGGCCGTGGACAGAAGCAATATCCTTCTGGTGCTGTTCATCACCTACGGTTCCGCCACCACCAGCTTCTACTGGACCAAGTGGATGGGAAAGATCATCAGCCGAAGCCACGAGACAGGAGAGCGGATGGATGAGACTGTCACGGGCAAGAGCGAGAAACTGTCCCTGACCCTCCACGCCGGCATGATGATCGCCCTGTGCGTCCTCATGCCCTGGCTATCCACCCATTTCGTGGATCCGCTCCTGGTGGAGATGTTCGGAAAGTTCGTCAATGTGCTGCCGGGCACGATCCTGGTCATGATGGTGCTGATCATGTGTCTGGTATTCGCGATTCCCGTGCCCGCCTACCTGTATGCCAAAAAGCAGCAGACCAACTACAAGCTCAACTATATGAGCGGCATCAATACGGGCAACAACAATGCCTTCGTCGATTCCTTCGGCGAGGAGAAGAAGCTCTGGCTGTCCAATTACTATTTTGACAGGCTGATAAAGCCGGACAAGATGATGGCCTGCTGCCAGCTGATCACGGCGGCTGTGCTGATCGTCATGCTGAGCTTCATTCTGGGAGGTGTACTGGCATGAGTATCAAAGCAGTGATCATGGTAATTTCATACATTATCCTGGCACCTTTTGCCGGTGGTCTCATGGAAGGTATCGACCGCAAGATCAGCGCCAGAATGCAGGGAAGGATCGGCCCGCCCGTTCTGCAGCCCTTCTACGATGTCAGAAAGCTTATGAATAAGCAGGTAGTCGCCATCGGCGTGCTGCAGCTGGCACTTCTGCTGTGCTATCTGACTCTGATGATCTTTACGGGCGCCATCTTCTTTGCGGGGAGCGACCTGCTCATGTGCCTGTTCGTACTCTCCACGGCGTCCACGTTCATGTATTTTGCGTCAGTGGTGACCAGTTCGCCCTATAACACCATCGCCTCCTCCAGAGAGCTGATCCAGATCATGACCTACGAGCCCGCCGTACTTCTGGCAGGCGTCGGCTTCTATCTGGTGGACGGGACCTTCAGTGTGGCCGGGATCGCCGCCAGCGATACGGTTATGCTGACCAGGACGCCCGGCCTGTTCGCGTCCTTTGTCCTGATCCTTCTCATCAAGATGAGAAAATCACCCTTTGACGTCTCCACGTCCCACCACGCCCACCAGGAGCTGGTCATGGGCGTCAAAACAGAGATGGGGGCACAGAACCTGGCGATCTTTACGATCACGGAGTGGTATGAGACCACGATCCTGATGGGCATCGTGGGACTCTTTGTGGTAACGTCCAACCCGCTCAGCTATGTGGGGGCCGTGCTTTTGTGCGCGGCGGTCTACTTCTTCCTGATCATCGCCGACAACGCCTGCGCGCGGGTCAAATGGACGCAGATGCTGCAGGTCACGTGGCTGTTCACGCTGTTTGCGTCGGGTGTCAATCTTTTGATCCTGATGCTGATCCGCTGATGTCCTGCGCCGGACAAAGAGGGCAGGATCGGAAGGAAGCGGCGCATAGTGCCGCAAACGGGTTTTTATCGAATCAGTCTTAAGTGAATTAGTCTTAATCGAAGAGGAAAAGGATATACATTATGGGTAAAGTTAAGAAGTCTCCCTGGGTCCTGCACTACGACGGCAGCAGCTGCAACGGCTGCGACATAGAAGTGCTTGCCTGCATGACCCCGGTCTATGACGCGGAGCGGTTCGGCATTATCAATACGGGAGATCCGCTGCAGGCGGACATTTTCCTGATCACGGGCGGGATCAATACGCAGAACCAGGCGGTTGTCCGCCAGCTCTATGATCAGATGCCGCGCCCCAAGGTGGTGGTGGCTGTGGGGACCTGCGCCTGCACGGGCGGGATCTTCAAGGAATGCTACAATATCCTGGGCGGAGCGGACACGACCCTGCCGGTGGACATCTATGTGCCCGGCTGCGCCGCAAGGCCCCAGGCCATCATCGACGGCCTTGTGCAGGCCATCGAGCTGTTCCAGAAGAGAAGCAACAAGCACGACGCCATCGAGCGCAGGCACAAGGAAGAGGAGGGCAAAAAAGCACATGGTAAAGTGTCCGGAGAATGAACTGATCAAGATTGAAAAAGGCGAGCTGCTCTCCAAATGCATGGAGCTCAAAAAGAGCGGACTGCGGTTTTCCCAGGCCTGCGCGGCCTTCTACGAGGGCAATTATGAGCTGAGCTATTCCTTCGCGGATGACCAGACCTATGAGTATAAGACCCTTCGCCTGACGGCGGGACTTAAGGAGGAGATCCCCAGTGTTACGGATATCATTCCCACGGCGGTCTTTTATGAAAACGAGATGGCGGAAATGTACGGCGTGAAGATCAATATGATCAGCCTGGACTATAAAAACAGGCTCTACCGCATTACCGAAGAGGCGCCGCTTCTTCCTAAAGAAGCAAAGGAAGCAAAAGAGGAAAAAAGCGCCGCACAGGGAAGTGAAGCCGGGAAGGAGGAGGCCTGATATGGGTAAAGTCAGCGTAGTTCCTTTCGGACCGCAGCATCCGGTGCTGCCGGAGCCGATCCACCTGGATCTGGTCCTGGAGGATGAAAAAGTGATCGAGGCCGTCCCTTCCATCGGATTTGTCCACAGGGGACTGGAGAGCCTTATTGTGAAGAAGGATTATAATGAGATGGTCTATGTGGCCGAGAGAACCTGCGGGATCTGCAGCTTCGGACACGGGATGGGCTATGTGGAGGCAGTGGAGAAGATCATGAACGTGGAGATCCCCGCCCGGGCCCGGTACCTCAGGACCATCTGGATGGAACTGTCCCGCATGCACAGTCACCTTCTGTGGCTGGGACTTCTGGCGGACGCTTTCGGCTATGAGAGCCTGTTCTATCACTGCTGGAGGATCCGCGAGCAGGTCCTGGATATGATCGAGGAGTCCACCGGGGGAAGAGTGATCTTCTCCGTCAATAAGGTGGGCGGCGTTATGAAGGATATAGACGCGCAGATGCTGGGCAGGTTCGTGGAAAAACTCGGCGATGTGGAGGAGCAGATCTGCGCCATCAGAAAGAATTTCCTGGGCGACAGGACCGTGCAGATGCGCCTGTGCGGCGTCGGCGTCCTTACAAAGAAGCAGGCCCATGACCTGGGCTGCGCGGGTCCCTTCGGCAGAGCCAGCGGCATTGCGACGGACATGAGGATCCGGGGATACGGCGCTTACGCGGATCTGGATTTTGAACCCATCATCCGCACCGACGGGGACAGCTACGCCCGCTGCGCCTGCAGGATCGATGAGCTCCTGCAGTCCATCGACCTGATCCGCCAGGCGGCGGCAAAGATCCCGGCCGGAGATCTGTCCGTGCCGGTAAAGGGAAATCCCGACGGGGAGTACTTCATGCGGATCGAGCAGCCCAGAGGCGAGGCGGTCTACTATGTGAAGGGGAGCGGCAAGCCCTATCTGAACCGGCTCAGGATCCGCACGCCCACCTTCGCAAACCTGGCGGGTCTGTGCGAGACCCTCAAGGGCGCCGACTACGCGGATGTGCCGATCCTGGTGCTGACCATTGATCCCTGCATCAGCTGCACAGAGCGGTAAGGGCGGGAAAGGAGCACAAATGTCTACAATATTGAATTTCACGGGCACGCTTCTCAAAAATCTTGTGAGCAAGCCCGTCACCAAGAATTATCCCGAGGAGCCGGCGGTCTATCCCGAGCGCTCCCGCGGCCATATCGTGATCGATGTCGACCAGTGCATTTCCTGCGGACTGTGCGTCAGAAGCTGTCCGCCCCGATGCATCAAGGTGGACAAGAACGAGGGGACATGGACCATTAACCGCTTTGACTGTATTGCCTGCGGCTACTGCGCCTCCAAGTGCCCCAAAAAGTGCCTGTCCCTTGTTCCCGGCTACCAGAAGCCCGGGCGGTCCAAGGCGGCGGTAACCTATAAAAAGTCCGCCGAGGTCATGGAAGCGGAGAGAAAGAGGGCCGAGGAGATGGCACAGAGAAAGGCCGCGGCGGTCAAGGCGGCCAGAGAGAAGAAGGCGGCCGCGCAGACGGGCGGTCAGGCGGCAGGCGCGGCGGCTCAGGTACAGGCGGCTCAGGCACAGGCGGCAGCGCCCGTTAAGGCGCCTTCGGAAAATCAGTGAGGGCAGGAAAATATGTGTGTGGCAATGCCCGGAAGGGTGCTGTCCGTCGGCGGGCGGACAGCCCTGGTGGATTTTAACGGAAACCGAGTGGAGGCCAGGACCGGCCTGGTAAAGATAGAGCCCGGGGATAATGTGCTGGTGCACGCCGGCTGTATTTTGCAGAAGGTGTCGGACCGGGAGATGGAAGAGCTGAACGGGATGCTGAAAGAGATGGACGAACTCCTGTGAGAAATATGGATCTCGAAAAGATTAAAAAATATTTAAAAGAGTATAGCGGCCCGGAACTGAAGATCATGGAAGTCTGCGGCAGTCATACCGGGGCGATCGCCAAAAACGGCATTCCCGGCCTTCTGTCCGACAGGATCCGCCTGATCTCAGGTCCGGGCTGTCCCGTCTGTGTCACGCCGTCCTCTTATATCGACAGGCTGATACAGCTGTGCCTGACGCCCGGGACCTGTGTGGTGACCTTCGGGGACCTGATGCGGGTGCCCGGAAGCAGGATGAGCCTGCAGCAGGCCGCGGGAATGGGCGGACGGGTGAAGATGGTGTATTCCCCCATGGACGTCTTTCCCCTGGCCGGCCGGGAGCCCGAAACCTGCTTCGTCTTCGCGGCGGTGGGATTCGAGACCACGGCGCCGGTCTATGCCCTGATGGTCAGAGAGATCCTGGAGGAAGGGATCGGGAACATAAAGCTTCTGACGGCCCTGCGCACCATGCCGGGGATCATCGACCGCATGTGCGCGGCGGGCGCGGACATACAGGGCTTTCTTGCCCCCGGCCATGTGGCCGTGGTGACGGGGAGCCGGGCCTTTGAGCCCCTGGCGGCAAAATACGGCCTGCCCTTTGCCGTCGCTGGATTTACGGGACCGCAGATCCTGGCGGCTCTTGGCGGCATTGTCAGGACCTGTGAAGAGGCGAGGAAGGGCAAAGCGGCGGGCCGCGTCATGAACTTTTACCCTTCCGTGGTGACGAGGGAGGGCAATGAGGAGGCTCAGGCCCTGGTGGATCGATATTTTGCCGTATCGGACGCGGTCTGGAGGGGCATGGGAAATGTGACCGGCTCGGGCCGGATCCTGCGGGAGGAGTACGCCGGGCTGGACGCGGGGAGCGCAGATCTGACAGAGGACCATAAGATCAACGCCGGCTGCTGCTGCGACCGGGTCCTGATGGGAAAGATGCGGCCCTCGGAGTGCCCCCTGTTTCAAAAGGTCTGTACGCCCCTTCATCCGCAGGGCGCGTGTATGGTCTCCACAGAGGGAAGCTGTTATACTTATTACAGTAATCACCGCGAATAGACAGGGCGGACTTGAGAGAATAGGAAGGACAAGGTATGCTGCAGTCAGGCATGATCACAATGGAACACGGGAGCGGCGGCCAGGCCACGGGAGAGCTGATCGGAGAGGTCTTTGCGTCTGCATTTGACAGCGAAGTGCTCAACCGGATGGAGGACAGCGCGGTGGTGCCCGGCAGCGGGAGGATCGCGGTGACCACGGACAGCTTTGTCGTCACGCCCCTGGTCTTTCGAGGCGGTGACATCGGCAGGCTCTGCGTCTGCGGAACGGTCAACGATCTGCTCATGCGGGGGGCTGTGCCCAGGTACATTACATGCGGATTTATCCTGGAGGAGGGCCTTGAGATCTCCCTGCTCGGGCAGGTCGTGAAGAGCCTGGCGAAGACGGCCCGGGAAGCCGGTGTGGAGGTCATTGCCGGCGACACCAAGGTCGTGGAGGGAAACGGCGGCCTCTACATCAATACCACGGGAGTGGGATTTGTGCCGGAGGGCGTCGATATTGCCGCGGCCAATGCAAAGGCCGGCGATGCCATTCTGGTCTCGGGCACCATGGGCGACCATCACGCCGCCATCCTGGCAGAGCGCCTTCAGATCCAGACTGAGATCGAAAGCGACTGCGCCCCGCTGGGAGAGATGGTAAGAGGCCTGGTGGAAGGCGGCATCCGGGTCCGCACACTGCGGGACATTACCCGGGGAGGCCTGGGAACGGTGCTGAAGGAACTGGCAGAGGCGTCGGGAAAGTGCTTTGTGCTTGAAGAGAGCGCCATCCCGGTGTCCGCGGCAGTCCGGGATTTCTGCGGGCTTTTGGGACTGGACCCCCTCTATATGGGAAACGAGGGAAAGCTGGCGGCTGTGGTGCCCGCGGAGCAGGCCGGGGAGGCGCTGGAGATCTTAAGGCGCTCCCCCTACGGCAGCGGAGCCGCCGTGATCGGCCGCGTGGAAGAGGCATCCGAAAACGCGAAGGCGGGGGAACTTCTGATGAAGACGCCCCTGGGCGGAGTCCGGAAACTGACGATCCTGCAGGGAGAGGGGCTTCCCAGGATCTGCTGACCGCAGGTGCTTTTGACACAGGGATCCGGACAGATCCGGCCGGGCGGTATTTTGACGGAGGGGATGGTATGGACTACAAACTTAGGAGACTGGACAGGACGCTGGCGAGTCCGGGCAAGGTACTGGAGTTTTACAGAGACCGGGTGCAGCTGCCGGACGGGCAGCAGGAGAACTGGGATTTCGTGCATCACAAGCGGGGAGGCGGCGCCTGTGTCGTTCCGGTGCTGCCGGACGGCCGGATCCTGCTGATTCACCAGTACAGACCGGCGGTGGACCGGGAGACGACGGAGCTGCCGGCGGGCGCTTTTGACATGGATGATCCGGACTTCTCCATCACGGCTTCGAGGGAGCTGGAGGAGGAGACGGGGTACCGCTGCGGGAAGATAAGCCGGCTGGTGCGCCTGGATACGGCGATCGCCTGGTGCGATGAGAAGGTGGAAGTCTACCTGGCTGAGGACCTGACAAAGAGCGGCAGCCAGAATCTGGATGAGGCGGAGGAGATCGGCCTGGAGGCGATCCCTGTGGAGGAACTCAAAAGGAGGATATTTGCCGGGGAGATCCGCGACGCCAAGACTGTGGCGGGGATCCTGGCCTATCTGGCGGTGCTGTCAGACCGCG